>NZ_AP023356.1:6387500-6697500 GCF_018324205.1 Actinoplanes ianthinogenes | reverse complement strand
GCCCTTGTAGTTCACCGTGGACAGGTAGGTGTTCAGCTTCGCCGGGTCGGTGTTACCGGCCTCGATGCCCTGCAGGAAGATGTTCGCGGCGTCGTACGCGACGTCGGAGTACGTGCCGGCGGCGACGTTCCACTTCGTCTTGTACGCGTTGTTGAACTCCTCGCCCGCCTGCTCCGGCGGGGAGCACGGGCAGGTCACCACGGTGCCGGTCGCGGCGGCGTTGCCGGCCGCCTTGGCCAGGCCCGGGTCCTTCATGCCGTCGCCACCGAGCAGCGTGCCGGTCCAGCCGGCCGAGGTGAGCTGCTTCCGGATCAGGCCGGCGTTGGTGTAGTAACCGCCGTAGAAGAACGCGGTCGCGCCGCTCGACTTGACCTTCGCCACCAGGGCGGAGAAGTCGGACTGCTTGCCGTCACCCTCGGTCTTGTCGGTGTTGACGACCAGCGGGCCGAGCTTGGACTTGACCACCTCGGCCAGGCCCGCGCCGTACGCGGACTGGTCGTCGGCGACGAAGACCTTCTGCGCCTTCAGGGTGTCCTTGATGTACGCCGCGGCGGCCGGACCCTGCGAGTCGTCGTTGGCGACGGCGCGGTGGAAGACCTTCCAGCCCTTCGACGAGAGGGAGACCCGGGTCGCCGACGGGGTGATCGTCGGGATGCCGGCCTCCTCGAAGATCGGGTCGGCGGCCTCGGACTCACCGGAGAACGGCGGGCCGACGATGCCGAGGATCTTCTTGTCGGCGACGAGCTGCCGGGCCACACCGGGAGCCACCTCCGCCGCACCCTGCGAGTCGAACTTGGCGACCTCGATACAGGTCGACCCCTTCTTCTCGTTGTACTGGTTGACGGCCAGCTCGAAGCCCTGCTCGATGTTCACACCGAGGTTGGCGGCCGAACCGGTGAGCGCACCGAAGAACGCCAGCTTGTAGCCACAGTTCGAACCTGACGCCGTGTCGCTGCTCGTATCCTTGTTACAAGCTGCAGTACCGGCGAGCAGCCCGATCAGAGCGACACCGCCGATCGCACGCGCGAAGACCTGCTTCAAGGTTTGAACCCTCCTCATAACCGAACCCACCGGGCCACCGCACACCGATTGGCCCTTGCCAACCGGGGTCGAGCAGTCAGCCCGTCATGGGGCGGGACGCTATCCCAGGTGAGTCACGGGTGGATAGCGTTCGAACCGGCTTTCACCGAACCGTTACGTCCGGTGATCGAACGCGCGAGGAGAGTGTTACGAGCCACCGTTTGTCAAGGTCAACTCGGCTGTTGTGCCCCGCCGGACTCCTGACCCTCGGCCAGGATGCGGTCGGCCACCTCACGCATTGTCATGCGGTGGTCCATCGCGGTCCGCTGGATCCACTTGAAGGCCTGCGGCTCGGTCATCGCGTACTTCGTCATCAGCTCACCCTTGGCGCGCTCCACCGACTTGCGCGTCTCCAGGCGATCGGTCAGCCCCGCCACCTCGGACTCCAGGGCGGCGATCTCGGAGTAGCGAGAAAGCGCGATCTCGATGGCCGGCACCAGGTCCGACTTCTGGAACGGCTTCACCAGGTACGCCATCGCGCCCGCCGCCCGGGCACGCTCGACCAGATCCCGCTGGCTGAACGCGGTCAGGATCACCACCGGGGCGATCCGTCCACCGGCGATCCGCTCGGCGGCGGCCAGCCCGTCCATGATCGGCATCTTGATGTCCAGGATCACCAGGTCCGGCTTCAGCTCCTCGGCCAGCCGGACCGCGGTCTCACCGTCTCCCGCCTCGCCGACCACGTCGTAACCCTCTTCGACGAGCATCTCGGCGAGGTCCAACCGGATCAGGGCCTCGTCCTCGGCGATGAGCACCCGTTTGCGCTCGGCACCAGCCTGCGTGTCGGCCACGGAACCTCTTCCCTCATCCCTCTAGATCGCGACACCCCGGTATCTGGGTGTCACCCTCCTCAGCGTAGTAGGTAGGCTGTCTCTCGCTGAGCTTGGCACCACCGCTTCCAGCGGTGCGGTCAACCCGTCTGTCCCCGTAGACCAACCGGCAGAGTCGATGGACTCAAAATCCATTCAGTGTGGGTTCGAATCCCACCGGGGACACCAGAAATACCACCAGCGCAGTCGCCGTGGCGAGCGCGGCATTCATCGTTGACCATGTCGTGACGTGGGCCACACACGCTGGAAACACGCGGGCCGCGGCACCATCGGGAAACCATTCCGGTTCCGGTCCGCCGCGCCTCCGGCGATTTTCCGGTACGCCGATCGCAGCGTACGGAAAAGGGTCTCATAATCGTCCCGCCTGCCCGGCCAATCTCCGCGAACGCGCCGCCGGGCGCGGTCCGTGGTGCTGTCATGGCAGGGACAGCATCAGCGGGAGGCCTCATGTTGTGGTCCGGTTCGTCACCACTGACCGCCACGCGCGGGGGCATGTGGGGATTCCTGATGTTCGCCGGCGCCGCGTGGCTGGTCATCGGCTGGAGCGTGCTGCGGCTGGAACCGACCGACATCACCGGGGTGGCCGGGCCGATCGTGCTGTTCGGGGCGGTCTGCGAGGGGCTGCGCGCGCTGGCCGGCACCCGCACCTGGTGGCTGAACACCGGGCTGGCCGTGCTGTTCGCCGCGACCGGCACGATCATGCTGGTCAGCGACGACTCCGGGTACACCACGACGGCCTCGCTGATCGGCTGGTACCTGCTGGTCCGCGGCGCGGTGGACGTGGCTGTCGGAATCATGACACGCGGCACCGACCGGGTGTGGAGCCTGGTCGTGATGATCGGGGTGCTGGAGACCGCGCTGGGTTTCCTGGCCGCCAGCCCGCCGGCCCGCGCGGCGCAGACCGTGCTGATCGTCCTCGGTGCGCTCGGCGTGCTGCGCGCGGTCGCCGACCTGGTCACCGCGCTGCGTCTGCGGGAGGTGGCGGCCAAGGGCCGGGACGTGCTGGAGCTGCCGCCGGAACGGGCGGCCGGGCTGGCCGGATACTCCGCCGGCCACACCGACTTCGAGGGGTCGAGCCGGTCGCGGGCCAAGCACCGGGCCCGGGACGGCGCGGTCGCCACCGCCGAGCCGCACACCGGCGTACACACCGAGTCGTTCCACGACCGGGTCGTGCGGACCACCGCCGACCTGGACGCGATGCTGGCCCAGGCCGGGATCACCGGGCCCCGGCCGGGCGCGCCGACCACCCCGGAGACCGAGGACCTGCCGCCGGCGCCGCACAGCCCGGCCGGCATCGAGGGCACCGCGAACGCCGCCAAGCCGGATCATCCGGCGGGCGGGCACTAGAAAGTCCTGTCCCCGGCCCCGCCGGTGATGGATCCGCGAACGGCCAGTCGCCAGGCCGGGATCCACCCCGGCGGGGTCACTTTCACGCGCCGACGCGGCGCAGCAACCCTTCCTGGACGGCGGAGGCGATGTGCTTGCCGTCGCGGGTGAACATCCGGCCGCTGGCCAGGCCGCGGGCCCGGCCCGCGGACGGGCTGGCGCTGTCGTAGAGGAACCACTCGTCGGCCCGGAACGTCCGGTGGAACCAGAGCGCGTGGTCGAGGCTCGCGCCCACCACGCCACCCGGTCCCCACACCTCGCCGTGGTACGACAGCACCGCGTCGAGCAGCGACAGGTCGGACGCGTAGGTCAGCGCGCACGCGTGGATCAGCGGGTCGTCCGGCAGCTTGCCGTCGATCCGCATCCACACCCGCTGCTGTGCCTGGGCGTCCCGGTCACCCGGCGGCACCCAGCCGGGCTGGCCGAGGTAGCGCACGTCGACGGCCTGCGGGCTGGCGTTGAACACGCTGCGGCGGCTGGGGTATTTCTCCACCCAGTCGCGCATGGTGGGGACGTCCTCCGGGCCGGGCACCCCGGACGGGGCCGGCTCGTGGTGGTCCAGACCCTCCTCGAGCACCTGGAACGACGCCGACATGAAGAAGATCGTCTTGCCGTGCTGCTTCGCGGTGGACCGCCGGACCGAGAAGGAGCGCCCGTCGCGGATGGTCTCCACGTGGAACGTGATCGGCTCGGTCGGGTCGCCCGGGCGTACGAAATAGCCGTGCAGTGAGTGCACGAGCCGCGCCGGATCGACGGTGCGGCCCGCGGCGACCAGCGCCTGCCCGGCGACCTGGCCGCCGAACACGCGCTGGGCACCGGTCTGCGGGCTGTCCCCGGTGAACGTGGCCGCGTCGACCTGCCTCAGGTCGAGGATCTCCAGAAGCTGGTCGACGGCGGCCTGGCCCTGCAAGGGTTGCGTCATACGGCGGACGGGTCCACGAGGGAGCCGAGCTGGTGCACGCGCAGGGTGTTGGTGGAACCGGGCGCGTTCGGCGGGGAGCCGGCCACGACGACCACGTAGTCGCCGGGCTTGGCCAGGCCGAGACCCAGCATCTTCGCGTCCACCTGGCGGAACATGTCGTCGGTGTGCTCGACGAAGTCGGTCAGGAACGTCTCCACGCCCCAGCTCAGCGCCAGGGTGCTGCGCACGTGGTCGACCGGGGTGAACGCGTAGAGCGGCAGGTCGCAGTGCAGCCGGGCGAGGCGGCGCACGGTGTCGCCGGTCTGCGAGAACGCGACCAGCGCCTTGGCGCCGATGTTCCGCGCGATCTGCGAGGCGGCGATGGTCAGCGCGCCGCCGTGGGTGCGCGGGTCGTGCTGCAGCCGGGCCACGCCGAGACCGCCGGCCTCGGTAGTGGCGACGATCTTGGCCATCGTGCTGACCGTGAGCACCGGGTACTTGCCGACGCTGGTCTCGCCGGAGAGCATCACCGCGTCGGTGCCGTCGAGCACCGCGTTGGCCACGTCGGAGGCCTCGGCGCGGGTCGGCCGCGAGTTCTCGATCATGGAGTCGAGCATCTGGGTGGCGACGATGACCGGCTTCGCGTTCTCCCGGCAGAGCTGCACGGCGCGTTTCTGCACCAGCGGGACCTGGTCCAGCGGGAGCTCGACGCCCAGGTCACCGCGGGCGACCATGACGCCGTCGAAGGCCAGCACGATCGCCTCGAGGTGCTCGACCGCCTCCGGCTTCTCCACCTTGGCGATCACCGGGACCCGGCGGCCCTCCTCGTCCATCACCTGGTGGACGAGCTTGATGTCCTCCGGCGAGCGGACGAAGGAGAGCGCGACCAGGTCGACCCCGAGGTTCAGCGCGAAGCGCAGGTCCTGCTCGTCCTTGTCGCTCATGGCCGGGACGCTGACCGCGACGTTCGGCAGCGAGACACCCTTGTTGTTGCTGACCGGGCCACCCTCGGTGACCAGGCACTGGATGTCCTTGCCGTCGACCACACCGGTCACCTCGACGGCGACCTTGCCGTCGTCGATCAGCAGCCGGTCACCGGTCTTGACCTCCAGCGGCAGCTTCGTGTACGTGCAGGAGACCCGCTCCTTGGTGCCGAGGATGTCGTCGCTGGTGATGACGACCCGGTCGCCGGTCTCCCAGCGGTGCGGGCCGTCGGCGAACTTGCCCAAGCGGATCTTCGGACCCTGGAGGTCGGCGAGGATGGCGACGGCGCGGCCGGCCTGTTCCGACGCGGAGCGGACCAGCTCGTACATCTCCCGGTGGTTCTCCCGGGTGTCGTGGCTGAAGTTCATCCGGGCCACGTCCATGCCCGCCTCGACCAGGCCGAGCATCCGCTCCGGCGACTTGGTGGCGGGGCCCATCGTGCAGACGATCTTTACGCGGCGTGTCACGGCCATCAGGCTAATCCTTCTCCTGGGGCGGCTCGGCGAGCGACCCCCGTCCTCGGCATGAATTGCGGGTGTCGACGGCGAGGTCAACCCGGGAAATCACGGGTTCGCTGCGTCGTCCGCGGGCTTCAGCGACCGCCGGATCAGCTTATCGGTCGCCGGAAGGCGACCGACGCCACATGCCACAACCCCCTCCGAAGTCCGTCGATGAAAGCCCTGACCAGCAAAAATCAGGCCCGCCACCCCACTTTCGGGTGACGGGCCTGATGAACGTTCACTCAGACGGCGAGCGGCTGCTGATCCGACCGGACCGGCGCTGGGAGGTCCCCCGCCGCACCCAGGTAGTCGTGGATCGCGGCCGCGGCGGAGCGGCCCTCGGCGATCGCCCAGACGATCAGCGACGCGCCCTTGTGCATGTCGCCCGCGACGAACACGCCCTCGGCCTCGGTCTGCCAGCCGGCGTTCGCGTCCAGCACGTTGCGCCGGTTGCGGGTCAGGCCGAACTGGGCCAGCAGCGGCTGGTCCTCGGTGCCCTCGAAGCCGATCGCCAGCAGCACCAGGTCGGCGCGCAGCTCGCGCTCCGAGCCCGGGACCACGGTGACCGTGCGGACCCCGTCGATCCGCTGCACCGAGACCTCGGCCAGCCGGATCGCGACCAGGTTGCCGTCCGCGTCACCGACGAACTCCTGGACCGCGACGCCGAACACCCGGTCGCCGCCCTCCTCGTGTGCGGCGTAGTTGCGCAGGATCATCGGCCAGGTCGGCCACGGGTCCTTGAGCCCGGCCCGGACCTCCGGCGGCAGCGGGTACTGGTCCAGCTGGGTGACCGAGGCGGCGCCCTGCCGGTGCGCGACGCCGAGGCAGTCCGCCCCGGTGTCGCCGCCACCGATGATGATCACGTGCTTGCCCTTGGCGTCGATCGGCGTGGTGTCCTGCAGGCCCGCGACGATCCGGTTGGCCGGGACCAGGTGCTCCATGGCCAGGTGCACGCCGTTCAGCTGCCGGCCCGGGGTCTCCGGGGTGTCCCGGCCGGCCAGCGCGCCGGCCGCCAGCAG
The DNA here is from genome assembly GCF_018324205.1 of Actinoplanes ianthinogenes. Classification (NCBI taxonomy): domain Bacteria; kingdom Bacillati; phylum Actinomycetota; class Actinomycetes; order Micromonosporales; family Micromonosporaceae; genus Actinoplanes; species Actinoplanes ianthinogenes. The sequence goes on along the minus strand of NZ_AP023356.1, from coordinate 6,690,800 downwards.
CACCGCGTCGAACCGCTCGCGCAGATCGTCGGCGGTGATGTCGACGCCCACGTTGACGCCGGTCTGGAAGACCACGCCCTCGGCGGCCATCTGCTCGAGGCGCGCGTCGATGACGTGCTTCTCGATCTTGAAGTCCGGGATGCCGTAGCGGAGCAGGCCGCCGATCCGGTCGTCGCGCTCGTAGACGGTGACCGCGTGCCCGGCCCGGGCCAGCTGCTGCGCGGCGGCCAGACCGGCCGGGCCGGAGCCGACCACCGCGACCGACTTGCCGGACGCCACCGGCGCCGGCTGCGGCCGGACGAAGCCCAGGTCGAACGCGTGGTTCGCGATCTCCACCTCGACCTGCTTGATGGTCACCGGGTCGTCGCCGATGCCCAGCACGCAGGCCGCCTCGCACGGCGCCGGGCAGAGCCGGCCGGTGAACTCCGGGAAGTTGTTGGTGGCGTGCAGCGACTCCGCCGCCGACTCCCAGTTCCCGGTGCGGACCAGGTCGTTCCAGTCCGGGATGCGGTTGCCCAGCGGGCAGCCGTCGTGACAGAACGGGATGCCGCAGTCCATGCAGCGGGTGGCCTGGTCGCGGATCAGCTCCTCGCCCGCGGGCGGGTAGACCTCTTTCCAGTCCATGATCCGCACCGGGACGGGGCGCCGCTGGGGCAGCTGCCGCTCGTAGCGGAGGAAACCGTTCGGATCAGGCACTGGTGACCCCCATGACCGCCTCGTCCACGTTGCGACCGGCGGCTTCGGCGGTCTTGATCAGCTCCATCACGCGCTTGTAGTCGCGCGGCACCACGGCGGTGAACCGCTCGACCGCGGCCGGCCAGTCCTTCAGCAGGCGCTCGGCCACCGCCGACTCGGTCTCCGCGTGGTGTTTCTCGACCAGCGAGCGCAGCAGGTCGCGCTCGGAGTCGGTGAGCGGCGCCAGGTCGACCAGCTCCGGGTTGACCAGGTCCTGGTTCAGGTCGAGCACGAACGCCTTGCCGCCGCTCATGCCGGCCGCGAAGTTGCGCCCGGTCGGGCCGAGCACCACCACGGTGCCACCGGTCATGTACTCGCAGCCGTGGTCGCCCACGCCCTCGACGACGGCCGCGCCGCCCGAGTTGCGGACCGCGAACCGCTCGCCGACCCGGCCGCGCAGGAACAGCTCGCCGGCCGTGGCGCCGTACAGGATGGTGTTGCCGGCGATGATGTTGTCCTCGGCGGTGAACGGCGCGTCCTCGGCCGGCCGGACGATCACCCGGCCGCCGGACAGGCCCTTGGCGACGTAGTCGTTGGTGTCGCCGATCAGCCGCAGCGTGACGCCGCGCGGCAGGAACGCGCCGAACGACTGGCCGCCGGTGCCCCGCAGGGTGAACTCGATGGTGTCGTCGGGCAGGCCGTTGCCGCCGTATCGCCGGGAGACCTCGCCGCCCAGCATCGCGCCGACGCTGCGCTGGTCGTTCCGGGTGCGCAGCTCGTGCCGGACCCGGTGGCCCTTGATCAGGGCCGGCTGGGCCAGCGCGATCAGCTCGTTGTCCAGCGCCTTCTCCAGGCCGTGGTCCTGGGCCACCACACCGCGGCGCGCGGCGCCCTCGGGCAGCTCCGGCACGTACAGGATCGGCGCGAGGTCGAGGCCCTGCGCCTTCCAGTGGTCGACCGCCTCGGTCACGTTGAGGATCTCGGCGTGGCCGATCGCCTCCTCGATGCTCCGGAAACCGAGCTCGGCCAGGATCTCCCGGACCTCCTCGGCGAGGAACATGAAGAAGTTCTCCACGAACTCCGGCTTGCCGGTGAACCGCTCGCGCAGCACCGGGTTCTGCGTGGCGATGCCGACCGGGCAGGTGTCCAGGTGGCAGACCCGCATCATGATGCAGCCGGAGACGATCAGCGGCGCGGTCGCGAAGCCGAACTCCTCGGCGCCGAGCAGGGCCGCGATCACCACGTCCCGGCCGGTCTTGAGCTGGCCGTCGACCTGCACGGTGACCCGGTCACGGAGCTTGTTCAGCAGCAGCGTCTGCTGCGCCTCGGCCAGGCCCAGCTCCCACGGGGTGCCGGCGTGCTTGAGCGAGTTCAGCGGGGACGCGCCGGTGCCGCCGTCGTGCCCGGAGATCAGGATGACGTCGGCCTTCAGCTTGGCGACACCGGCCGCCACCGTGCCCACGCCGATCTCGGAGACCAGCTTGACGTGCACCCGGGCGGCCGGGTTGACCATCTTCAGGTCGTGGACCAGCTGCGCCAGGTCCTCGATCGAGTAGATGTCGTGGTGCGGCGGCGGCGAGATCAGGCCGACGCCCGGGGTGGCGTGCCGGGTCTTGGCGACCCACGGCCACACCTTGTTGCCGGGCAGCTGGCCACCCTCGCCGGGCTTCGCGCCCTGCGCCATCTTGATCTGGAGGTCGTCGGCGTTCACGAGGTACTCACTCGTCACGCCGAACCGGCCGGAGGCGATCTGCTTGATCGCGGAACGGCGCTCCGGGTCGTAGAGGCGCTCGACGTCCTCGCCGCCCTCACCGGTGTTCGACTTGGCGCCGAGCCGGTTCATCGCGATGGCCAGGGTCTCGTGCGACTCGGCGGAGATCGAGCCGTAGCTCATCGCGCCGGTCGAGAACCGCTTGACGATCTCGCTGGCCGGCTCGACCTCGCTGATGTCGATCGACGGGCGGTCCGCCTCGAAGCGGAACAGGCCGCGCAGGTGACCGGCCTGGGCCGACAGCTCGTTGACCTTGCCGGTGTACCTGCGGAAGACGTCGTACTGCTTGCTGCGGGTGGCGTGCTGCAGCAGGAAGACCGTCTCCGGGTTGAACAGGTGCAGCTCGCCCTCGCGGCGCCACTGGTACTCGCCGCCGACCTCGAGGCGGCGGTGCGCCCGCTCGGCCTGGTTCGCCGGGTACGCCTTCTCGTGCCGCGCCTTGACCTCGGCGTGGATCTCGGCCAGGCCGACCCCGCCGATCCGCCCCGACGTGCCCGCGAAGTACCGCTGGAGCAGCTTGTTGTCCAGGCCGACGGCCTCGAACACCTGGGCACCGCAGTACGAGGACACCGTGGAGATGCCCATCTTGGACATGATCTTCTGGACGCCCTTGCCGAGCGCCTTCACGTAGTTGCGGACCGCCTTGCGGGGGTCGATGCCGGTCAGCGCGCCGGTGGCGATCAGGTCGTCCACGCTCTCGAAGGCGAGGTACGGGTTGACCGCCGCCGCGCCGAAGCCGATCAGCGTGGCCGCGTGGTGCACCTCGCGGCAGTCACCGGACTCGACGACCAGCGCCACCTGGGTGCGGGTCTGCTCGCGCACCAGGTGCTGGTGCACGGCCGCGGTGAGCAGCAGCGACGGGATCGGCGCCAGGTCGGCGTTGGAGTCCCGGTCGGAGAGCACCAGGATCCGGACGCCGTCCTCGATCGCCTCGGAGACGTGCCGGCAGATCTGGGTGAGCCGGGCCTTGATGCCGGCCCCGCCGTCCCGCAGCGGGTAGAGACCGGAGACCCGGACCGCCTTGAAGCCGGGCAGGTCGCCGTCCTCGTCGATGGAGAGCAGCTTGGCCAGCTCGTCGTTGTCGATCACCGGGTACGGCAGGGCGATCTGCCGGCAGCTCGCCGGGCCCGGCTTGAGCAGGTTCGCCTCCGGGCCGATCGTCATCGCGAGGCTGGTGACCAGCTCCTCCCGGATGGCGTCCAGCGGCGGGTTGGTGACCTGCGCGAACAGCTGGTGGAAGTAGTCGAACAGCAGCCGCGGGCGGGTGGACAGCGGAGAGATCGGGGTGTCCGTGCCCATCGAGCCGAGCGGCTCGGCGCCGGACCGCGCCATCGGCGCGACCAGGATCTTCAGCTCCTCCTCGGAGTAGCCGAACACCTGCTGGCGGCGGGTCACCGAGTCGTGCGTGTAGATCACGTGCTCGCGCGGCGGCAGGTCGGCGAGCTCGATCAGCCCGGCGTGCAGCCACTCCGCGTACGGCTCGGCGGCGGCCAGCTCGGCCTTGATCTCGTCGTCGTGCGCGATCCGCCCGGCCGCGGTGTCGACCAGGAACATCTTGCCCGGCTGGAGGCGGCCCTTGGCGACCACCTCGGCCGGGTCGAAGTCCAGCACGCCGGCCTCGGAGCCGAGCACGACCAGGCCGTCCTTGGTGTGCCACCAGCGGCCCGGGCGCAGACCGTTGCGGTCCAGCACGGCGCCGATCACGGTGCCGTCGGTGAAGGCGACCGCGGCCGGCCCGTCCCACGGCTCCATCAGGCTCGCGTGGAAGCGGTAGAAGGCACGCCGCGCCGGGTCCATGCCCGGGTCGTTCTCCCACGCCTCCGGGATCATCATCAGCACCGCGTGCGGCAGGCTGCGCCCGGCCAGGTGCAGCAGCTCCAGGACCTCGTCGAAGGAGGCCGAGTCGGAGGCCTCCGGCGAGTTGATCGGGAACAGCCGCTTGATGCTGCCGGGCAGGTTCGGGGTGGACAGCAGCGCCTCGCGGGCGGCCATCCAGTTCTTGTTGCCGCGGATGGTGTTGATCTCACCGTTGTGCGCGATCAGCCGGTACGGGTGCGCCAGCGGCCACGACGGGAACGTGTTCGTGGAGAACCGGGAGTGCACCAGGGCGATCGCCGAGGTCACCCGCGCGTCGGCCAGCTCCGGGAAGAACGCCGGCAGCTGCTCGGGGGTGAGCATGCCCTTGAAGGTGATGGTCCGCGAGGACAGCGACGGGAAGTAGGCGGCCACGCCACGCTGCGCGGTCTCCCGTTCGGCCTGCTTGCGGATGCAGAACGCGACGCGGTCCAGCTCGATGCCGGACAGCTGCTCGCCGGCCGGGCCGGAGGGCGAGTCGACCAGCCGGTGCGCGGCCAGGAAGACCTGCCGGATCGCCGGGCGGGCGTCCTCCGCGGTGGCGCCCAGGTCGGCCGGGTCCACCGGCACGTCCCGCCAGCCGAGCAGGTCGCCGCCCTCGACCAGGGCGTACTTCTCGAAGACCTTGATCGCGCGGGCGGCCTCGTCCGCGTCGGTCGGCAGGAAGACCAGACCGGTCGCGTAGTGACCCGCCTCGGGCAGGTCGAAGTCGAGGATCGCGCGGTAGTACTCGTCCGGGACCTGAATCATGATCCCGGCGCCGTCGCCGGTGTTCTGCTCCGCGCCACGCGCGCCCCGGTGGTCCAGGCGGATGAGCGCCGACAAACCCTTGGCAACCACGTCGTGACTTCGACGGCCATGAATGTCGGCAACAAAGGCCACGCCACATGCGTCACGTTCGAACGCCGGGTCGTACAACCCCTGGGGGTGCGGATATGCCACCGGGCCTCCAGTCGTCTCTGGTGTTTCGGATCAAGGTCGGGACGACGTCGGCCCTGCAAAGTCTCTTGAGTCTACGTTAAGAGACACCGATCTCCGCCAGGTGCGGATTGATCACACTTGGCGCGGTATGCGCGACGCGAAGGTCGGCAAACGTGCGGACGAACTGAATAGCACAGCCGAACCGGTGCCCGGTAGTCTCGCGCGATGGCACGAGCGGATTCCGACCTCTTCGACCGGCTCGAACAGTTCTACGACGCTTTGCCCCGGCCCTGGGCGCGGATCGAGGAGATCGGCTCGCTGGTGCTCTTCGTCCGCGAGGGCGAGGGGTGGCCCTACTATGCCCGGCCCCGGCTCGGGTCGCCCACCCCGTCGGCCGCCGACCTGACCGAGGCCCGCCGCCGGCAGCGTGAGCTGGGCCTGCCGGAGGCGTTCGAGTGGGTGCACGAGACCACCCCGGACCTGCTCGCGGTGGCCCGCTCGGCCGGCCTGGAGGTGCTGCTCGCGCCGCTGCTGACGCTGGACCCGCAGGCGCTGGTCCCGGACCTGCCGGTGCCCGGCGCGACGATCCGGCTGCTCGACCCGGCATCGACCGGATTCGCCGCCGACCTGGCCGCGTCCCGGGCCGTGGCCCGCCTCGCGTTCGCCGCCCCGGCCTATCGCTCACCGCTGGAGATCGCCGAGAAAACCCTGGTCATCGAGGGTGCCGGCCCGTCCGAGCGGGATGCCGCGGCGGATCTCGCGCCGAGCGACGAGGCGGTCCGGCAGGCCCGCGCGCTGCTCGCCACCGGCGACTACCGGACCGCGGTGGTCGCCTCGCCGGAGGACGGCATCGTGGCCACCGGGACCAGCCAGCGGGTCGGCGACGTGGCGGAGATCGCCGGGGTCGCCACGCTGCCCTCGGCGCGCGGTCGCGGCTATGCCTCCCAGCTCACCGCCACGCTCGCCCGTGACCTGCTGCACCGTGGCGCCGGGCTGATCTTCCTGGCCGCCGGGGACGACGACGTGGCCCGTCTGTACACGCGGGTCGGCTTCCGCCGGGTCGGCACGGCCTGCATCGCCGAACCGGCCGCCGCGCCCCTCTGAAAGCCCCGCCGCACGGTCCGCCCGGCTTCCGGAAAGCGACGCGCGACTGGCTCACACTTCCCACATTTCGGTACGCGGTAAGCACGGTGATCGTTTTCAGGGCTTACCGGCGGGTCCCGGACGAGCGCCTCCGGGGGAGGTAGTCAGGTGTATCGGACGGGTGAAATCACTGTGACGATCGCCGGCGGCCGATGATCCGGGCGAATCTCACACCCTGAACCTGCGCCCGGCGCCCGCTCCTCCGCTTTTGCAGCGTGTGAACTTCCGCGCGAGGCACCCCTGCTCGGCGGCGCGGGCGGGGCGGGACGGGCGGGACGGGCGGCACGGGCGGCACGGCTCGGCGCGGGCGGCACGGGCGGCACGGCTCGGCGCGGGCGGCACGGCTCGGCTCGGCGCGGGCGGTGCGAGCGGCTCGGCGCGGGCGGTGCGGCGGGAGCGGCTCGGCGCGGGCGGCGCGGCGCGGGCGGCGCGGCGGGAGCGGCTCGGCGCGGGCGGCGCGGCGCGGGCGGCGCGGCGGGAGCGGCTCGGCGCGGGCGGCGCGGCACGGAGGGCACGGGCCGGGGACGCAGAGAACTCAGGCGGCGCGGGCGCGAGGAGCGCGGGCGCGGGCACGGAGGACGTGAGCACGAGGGGCGCGGGCGCGGAGGACTTGGGCACGAGGAGCGCGGGCACGGGGAGCGCGGGCGGACAGGCCGACATGTGAGGGTGTCGCCGGCGGAGTCCGGTGAGCGGTGGGCCCGAGCCGTCCGCGGACCCGCACGACACGCGTTGCGGTCCGGACGGATCGCGGTCTCGCGAGCCGATTCGCACGGGACGCCGAGTCGTACCGGAAAGTGATTTGATCTTTTATTCGGGCGGTGACCAGTCGGAGACCGCGAGCGTCCGGCCGAGGATGCGGGGTCGCATGTGGTTCAGAGCGGCGTCGCGGGCGCGGAGGGCGAGCCGGCCGCGGGCCTGGACCACGGCGGACATCCGGCGGTTCTGCCGGACCACGCTGGTGGTGCGGGGCTGGCGCAGGCGGGTGTATCCGTCCAGGGCGCGGGTGAGGGCGTCACCGGGCGCGGCGTCGGCGAACAGCGAGTGGAGCGTCGCGGCGTCCTCGAAGGCGAGGCCGGCGCCCTGGCCGAGGTGGTGCGGCATGGCGTGCGCGGCGTCGCCGATCAGCAGGACGCCGCCGGGGCCGGACGGGAACGCGTAGCTGCGCGGCAGCGGCCGCAGCTCGCGGACGCCCTGCGGGACGAGTTCCTCCGGGCGGGTCAGCGAGAGCAGCTCGCCGACCGGCTCGTGCCAGCCGGCGAACCAGCGTTGCAGCAGGGCCAGCTGAGTGGCCGCGGGCTCGGGACGGGCGGCGCCGGCGGCGGTCGCGACCCAGTAGATGCCGCCCTTGCCGGCCGCGTGCGCGCCGAGCGGGAGGGCCACGAAGCGGTAACCGGCGCCGAGCGTCTCGCCGCCCAGCGACTGGCCCTCGGACAGGCGCGGCATGCGATAGCCGGGGATGACCGCCTGCCACTCGGCGAAACCGGAGCCGACCGCGACCGACTCCGGGGCCAGCGCGGCGCGGACCCGGCTGTCGATGCCGTCCGCGGCGATCAGCAGGTCGGCCTCGATCAGGGTGCGGCCGTCGCCGACCGCGGGACGTTCCCGGCGGCCGGTGCGGACCGTGTGCACCTCGAAACCGGTCCGGATCTCGGTGTCGCCGAGGCCCGCGACCAGCGCGTCGTACAGATCTTCCAGATGGGCGACGGACGGGCAGGGCCCGGCCGCGGCGGCCCGGGGGCGCGGCGCGACCAGCCACTGGCCGTCCGGGCGGCGGACGCCGCCGTCCGGCAGCGGCGACGCGATCGCCGACCAGCCGCCGTCCGGGTCGAGCGCGTCCAGGGCGCGGCGGCCGTTCGGCCAGAGGACGACGGCGGTGGGTGGCGCGGCGATCCGTTCGGCGCGCTCCAGGAGCGTGACCCGCCATCCGGTACGGGAGAGCGCGCCGGCCGCGGCCAGACCGGCCATCCCCGCGCCCACCACCACGGCCGTACGCATATCGCCGCCTTTACCGGGACCGGCCGCGATCAGTTCTCGCCGGCCGGCGGACTGCTTACCTCTGCGGGCTCGGTCTCGTCGGACTTCTCCTCGATCACCGTCTCCGCCGGAGGCAGCACCCCGGTCCGCTGGTAGGCCAGGAAGCGCTCCTCGCTGACCACCTGGTAGCCGGTCGGGTTGCGACCGGCCTCCTTGGCGTCCACGTCGACCGCGGAGACGTCGCTCCCGGCGTCCGGCTCCGGCGCCTTGTCCGGCGCGTCGATCGGCACCACGTAGGCCCGCGGGCCGCGCATCACGACGAAGTAGATCGCCGCGCCGATGAAGACCGCGATCGAGACGAACACGTTGAGCCGGATGCCGAAGAAGTGGTTGGCCTCGTCGGTGCGCAGCATCTCGATCCAGAAGCGGCCCGCCGTGTAGGCCATCACGTACAGCGCGAAGGCCCGCCCGCGGCCGAACTTGAACTTGCGGTCCAGCAGCCAGACCAGGCCGGCCACGCCGAGGTCCCAGACCACCTCGTAGAGGAAGGTCGGGTGGTAGAGGTCGGGACGGGTCACCGGCTCGCCGTCGATCATCGTGGCGTGGCCCGGGTTGGCCGAGTCCATCTCGTGCACCTGGAGGCCCCACGGGAGGGTGGTGACCTTGCCGTACAGCTCGTTGTTGAACCAGTTGCCGAACCGGCCGATCGCCTGGGCCACCGGCAGGGCCGGGGCGAGCGCGTCGGCGAAGATGCTCAGCGGCAGGCCGATCTGGCGGGCCGCGATCCACGCGCCGAGCGCGCCGCCGGCCACCGCGCCCCAGATGCCGAGGCCGCCCTCCCAGATGTAGAGGGCCTTGATCGGGTCACCCCCGGCGCCGAAGTAGTCCTGCGGCGAGGTGATCAGGTGGTAGACCCGGGCGCCGATGATGCCGAACGGGACCGCCCAGACCACCAGGTCCAGCGACACCCAGGGCGCCACCCCCCGGTGACGCAGCCGCTGCTCCATGAGCAGGGTGGCGACGACCATGCCGGCGATGATGCAGAGCGCGTAGGCCCGGATCGGGAACGGGCCCAGGTGCCACACCGACGTGGTGGGACTGGGGATTAAGGCGTAGTTCACGGGTGCACACGCTACCGTCGCGCGGCCACTTGGCAATGCCCAGGGCAGCTGACATTTCGGTAACCGCACGGGCCGGCGCGGGACAACCCCAAGCAAGATCAAATTTGGGGTACGCCCGGCAGCCGGCCCTCCGTCAGCGGTTCCGGACGCCCTCGGCCAGTTCCGCGCTCAGCGCCCGGAGATTGGCCAGGCCGGTCGTGCGGCCGGGCGCCTCCAGCACGCACCGGATCAGCGCGCTGCCCACGATCACGCCGTCGGCGAAGGCGGCCACCTCGGCGGCCTGCTTGCCGTTGCCGACACCGAGCCCGACGCCGACCGGCATGGCCGGGTCGGCCTCGCGGATCCGGGCGACCAGCTCGGGCGCCTGCGAGGAGACCACCTGGCGGGCGCCGGTGACGCCCATCAGCGCGGTGGCGTAGACGAAGCCCCGGCAGTTCGCCAGGGTCATCGCGATCCGCTCGTCGGTGGAGCTCGGCGCGACCAGGAAGGTCCGGTCGATGCCGTGCCTGTCCGAGGCGGCGATCCACTCGGCGGCCTCGTCCGGGATCAGGTCCGGCGTGATCAGCCCGGTGGCCCCGGCCGCGGCGAGGTCGCGGGCGAACGCGTCGACGCCGTACTTCTCGATCGGGTTCCAGTAGGTCATCAGCACGACCGTGGCGCCGGCCGACGCCACCGCCTCGATGATCTTCAGGGTGTCCCGGGTGCGTACGCCGTTCGCGAGGGCGATGTCGCTGGCCTTCTGGATCACCGGGCCGTCCATCACCGGGTCCGAGTAGGGCAGCTCGACCTCGATCACGTCGCAGCCGGCCTCGTGCATCGCGATCATCTGCTCGATGCTGCGGTCGACCGTCGGGAAGCCGGCCGGCATGCAGCCGACCAGCACCGCGCGGTTCTCGCTCTTCGCCTTGGCGAAGGTGTCCGCGATGCTCACGTGTTCTCCCCCGGGACGACCGCCTCGACCGGGTCGAGGATGCCGAAGTAGGCGCCCGCCGTGTGCACGTCCTTGTCGCCACGCCCGGACAGGTTGATCACGATGGTCGGCGTCCGGCCCAGCTCCTCGCGCAGCCGCGGCGCGATCTTCGCGGCGCCGGCCAGCGCGTGCGAGCTCTCGATCGCCGGGATGATCCCCTCGGTCCGGCAGAGCAGCTGGAACGCGGCCATCGCCTCGGCGTCGGTGACCGGCTCGTAGGTCGCCCGGCCGGAGTCGTGCAGCCAGGCGTGCTCCGGTCCGACACCCGGGTAGTCCAGGCCGGCCGAGATCGAGTGCGACTCGATGGTCTGCCCGTCCTCGTCCTGGAGCAGATAGGTCCGGTTGCCGTGCAGGACGCCGACCGAGCCGCCGGTGATCGACGCCGCGTGCCGGCCGGTCTCGACACCGTCGCCGCCGGCCTCGAAGCCGTACAGCCGGACGCTCTCGTCCGGGACGAAGGCGTGGAAGATGCCGATCGCGTTGGAGCCGCCGCCGACGCAGGCCGCGACCGCGTCCGGCAGCCGGCCGATCTGGTCCAGGCTCTGCTGCCGGGCCTCGACGCCGATGCCGCCGACGAAGTCGCGCACCAGCTCCGGGAACGGGTGCGGGCCGGCCGCCGTGCCGAGCAGGTAGTGCGTGGTGTCGACGGTGGAGACCCAGTCGCGCAGCGCCTCGTTCAGCGCGTCCTTCAGGGTGCGCGACCCGTTGGTCACCGGGACCACGGTGGCGCCGAGCATCCGCATCCGGGCCACGTTGAGCGCCTGGCGCTCGGTGTCCATCTCGCCCATGTAGACCACGCACTCGAGGTCGAGCAGGGCGGCCGCGGTCGCACTGGCCACGCCGTGCTGGCCGGCGCCGGTCTCGGCGATCACCCGGGGCTTGCCCATCCGCTTGGCGAGCAGGGCCTGGCCGAGCACGTTGCGCACCTTGTGGGCGCCGGTGTGGTTCAGGTCCTCACGCTTGAGCCAGATGTCCGCGCCGAGCTTCTCGGAGAGCCGGCTCGCCCGGTAGAGCAGCGACGGGGTGCCCGCGTAGTTCAGCAGCAGGTCCTTGAACTGCCGCTGGAACTCCGGGTCCGTTTTCGCCGACCGGTAGGCCGCGTCCAGCTCGTCCAGCGCCTTGATCAGCGCCTCCGGGACGAACCGGCCGCCGTACTTGCCGAAATGTCCGGCCAGATCCGGGAACGTCGGTGCGGTCATCGGACCGGCCTCGGCGTCGCCGGGTGGTTGCCGGCGTTGACCAGCTCGGCCACCGCGTCGCGCGGCGACTTCTGGGTCACCAAGCCCTCGCCGACCAGGACCGCGTCGGCGCCGGCCGAGGCGTACCGGATCAGGTCGTGCGGTCCGCGGACACCGGACTCGGCGATCTTCACGACGTTCTGCGGGAGGCCGGGGGCGATCCGCTCGAAGACCGACCGGTCCACCTCGAGGGTGCGCAGGTCACGGGCGTTGACGCCGATCACCTTCGCGTTCGCCTCGAGCGCCCGGTCCGCCTCCTCCTCGTTGTGCACCTCGACGAGGGCGGTCATGCCCAGCGACTCGATCCGCTCCAGGAGGCCGACCAGCGCGTTCTGCTCCAGCGCGGCGACGATCAGCAGCACCATGTCGGCGCCGTGCGCGCGGGCCTCGTGCACCTGATAGCTGGAGACCACGAAGTCCTTGCGCAGCACCGGGATCTTGACCGAGGCGCGCACCGCGACCAGGTCGTCCAGCGAGCCGCCGAACCACCGGCCCTCGGTGAGCACGCTGATGCACCGGGCGCCGCCGGCCGCGTACTCCCCGGCGAGCTCGGCCGGATCGGGGATGTCGGCGAGCGCGCCCTTCGACGGCGATGCCCGCTTCACCTCGGCGATCACCGCCACGCCCGGCTTGCGCAGGGCCGCGTAGGCGTCGATCGCCGGGGGCGCGGCAGCGGCGAGCTCCCGCACCTTGTCCAGCGGCGTCGCTGCCTGCCGGGCTGCCACGTCCTCGCGCACCCCGGCGAGGATCTCCTCGAGTACGTTCTGCGGCCGCGCGGGTCCGCCAGCGCCCGCTTCCGCCTGCTCATCGGATGTCACGTAATGACTCCCCTCTCCGGGTGTCTTCGAGCCCGATGCTAGGAGGTCGGGCCGGTCACCGGCCCTCCGGGGTATGGCGCGCCTCACGAGTTGGACTGCGGCATAATGCCAGGCTGCCCGGCCCGCATGTCAGTTCTCTCACATCGGGCGAACGGCCCTCCCCCGCTGTGCAGGGGCACCTCCGCCGAACGGCCCACACCACACTCCGTTGACGAGCGTGTCACCGTGCGGAAATACGACTCGGGCATCGTGTGACTCGGGCAAACTTGTCCACGGCGTCGACGGCGCCGCCACCCGGACGATGATGCGGAGTCGACCAATGGCCACTGACCAGAGTCCTCAAGCAGCGGGTTTCGCGGAGGTCTCCCGGACCCTCGTCGCCATCGCGGCGGACGTCGTGACCGGCGTTCGGCGGGCGGTGGTGGGCTCGGACAACGTGCGCACCGCGCAGGACAACGCGTGGTCCGCCATCCAGGCCGACCGGGCCCGGGCCGAGGCCCGCGCCGAGACCAGCCGGGCCGTCGCCGCCATTGTCGCCACCAGCCCGCGGCGGACGGTTGCCGCCGCCCGTCGCCGGGCCCGGACGGCGGTCGCGCCGGTCCGCTGATCGGCCGCATTGTTACCGACCCATTGATGACGATCTGTTGCTACGGGTCTGTTGACGCCTGTCCGCTGATGCCGCGAAAACTCCGTTAAGCGGTCGGATCGTCCCCGCGGTCCAGCGCGTCCCAGGCCGCCCGGTGGTCGGCCGGGGCCAGATCGTCGGCCGGGGCACGCCCGGCATCGACTCGCGGTCTCCGCTCGTACCGCGCGGACATCGCCGCCCACTCGTGGCCGTGCCGGACGGCCAGCACGCCGCCCAGCATCACCACCACACCGCCGAGCACCGCCGCCACCGGCCAGACCGTCGCCCCGGCCCCGGCCTCGCCGGCGGCCGTCCCGGTGCGGGCCAGCACCGCCCCGGCCACGATGCCCGCGCCGGCGGCGACCAGCAGGCCGCCGAGCACCCGACGGGCCACTCCCCTGGTCGCCAGCAGCGCCCCGGCGCCGGCCAGCGCGACCACCGCCAGGCCGACCAGCCACGGCTGCGCGTCCGCGCCGGTCCGGGCGGTGGTCAGGTCGGACAGGCCGGTGCGGTGCTCGACGGTCAGCGACCAGGTGCGGGTGACCGCGTACAGGGTCAGCCCGGCGCCGGCCAGGCAGGCGACGATCGCGGCGAGGTGGGACCGCCGGCTCATCGTGCGGCGCGCAGGGTTTCGGCGGCGGCGATCGCGGCGAGCACGGCCGCGGCCTTGTTCCGGGTCTCCTGCTCCTCGGCGGCCGGGTCCGAGTCGGCCACGATGCCGGCGCCCGCCCCGACGTAGGCCACCCCGTCCTTGACCAGCGCGGTCCGGATCGCGATCGCCATGTCCATGTCGCCGGCGAAGCCGAAGTAGCCGACCGTGCCGCCGTACAGGCCGCGCCGGGTCGGCTCCAGCTCCTCGATGATCTCCATGGCCCGGACCTTGGGCGCGCCGGAGAGCGTGCCGGCCGGGAACGTCGCGGCGAGCGCGTCGAACGCGGTCCGGTCCGCGCGCAGCCGGCCGACCACGGTGGACACGATGTGCATGACGTGGCTGTACCGCTCGATCCGGGCGAACTCCGGGACCTCGACGCTGCCCGGCTCGCAGACCCGGCCCAGGTCGTTGCGGCCCAGGTCGACCAGCATGACGTGCTCGGAGCGCTCTTTCGGGTCGGCCAGCAGCTCGGCGGCGAGCGCGGCGTCCTGCTCCGGGGTGGCGCCCCGCCAGCGGGTGCCGGCGATCGGGTGCAGCAGCGCGGTCCTGCCGGCGCTGACCTTGAGGTGCGCCTCCGGCGAGGAGCCGACGATGTCGAAGTCGTCGAAGCGGAGCAGGTACATGTACGGGCTCGGGTTGGTGGCCCGCAGCACCCGGTAGATGTCCAGCGCGTTCGCGTCGGTGGGCCGCTCGAAGCGCTGGGCCACCACGATCTGGAAGCACTCGCCGGCCCGGATCGCCTCCTTGGCCTGCTCCACCGCTTTCTGGTAATCGCCGGGGGCGGTCCGGCTGACCGGCTCGCCCACCGCGGGACGCTCCACCGTGGAGACCATCGGCGGGGTGGGCCGGGACAGCGCGGTGGTCATCGCGTCCAGCCGGCCGACCGCGTGGTGGTACGCCGCCCGGCGCGCGTCGTCGTCGGCGTCCTCGGCCAGCACCGCGTTGGCGACCAGCAGCGCGGAGCCGTCGTGGTGGTCCAGCACGACCAGATCGGTGGCGAGCATCATGCCGAGCTCGGGCAGCGGCAGGTCGTCGGCGGCGGTGGCGGGCAGTCGCTCGAAGCGGCGGACCAGGTCGTAGGCCAGGTAACCGACCATGCCCCCGGTCAGCGGCGGAAGGCCGGCGTCCGGTGTGTCGCCGCCGGTCAGCGCGGCCACCGTCGCACGGAGCGCGGCCACCGGATCACCGTCGAGCGGCACCCCGTCCGGCGGCGTGCCGAGCCACCGCGCCTGCCCGTCCTTCTCCACCAGGGTCGCGGCGCTGCGAACGCCCACGAAGGAGTAGCGGGACCAGGCCAGTCCCTGCTCGGCCGACTCCAAGAGGAAGGTGCCCGGGCCGCCGGCGAGTTTGGTGTAGACGCCGACCGGGGTCTCGCCGTCGGCGAGAAGCTTGCGGGTCACCGGAACGACGCGCTGCCTTTTCTGGACAAATCCCGCTTCGTCGGGAAATGTCGCTCCGCTGGTCACTGACCCTCCAAAGGCAACTCGTCGAAGAAGCAGTTGTGCGCCCCGGTGTGGCAGGCCGCCCCGGTCTGCTCGACGGTGACCAGCAACGCGTCCCCGTCGCAGTCCAGCGCCACCCGCCTCACGTGCTGGTGGTGGCCGGAGGTGGCGCCTTTCACCCAATATTCGTTACGGCTGCGGGACCAGTAGGTGGCCCGTCCCGTGGTCAGCGTGCGATGCAGCGCCTCGGCGTCCATCCAGGCCAGCATCAGCACCTCGCCGGTGCCGTGCTCCTGGACGATCGCGGCGACCAGGCCGTCGGGGGTGCGCTTGAGCCGGGCGGCGATCGCCGCGTCGAGGGACGTCTCTGCATCTGATACGGGCACGCCAGCGATTCTCCCGCATCCGCCGGAGCGCCCGTCGAGGGCCCACGATCCGGTCACAGGGGATGTGCCGCGCCGATCGGGACGGTACCGTCGGCGGGGCGCCGTACCTGCCTGAGATGCCCGGCGCCCGCCGCCGGTGTGTCTGCGCAGCTCCAGGCAGTCCCGGTGCGCGCGCCTCGCGACGGGAGTGGTTTACCGATGGAGCCGAAGTCCAGCCCCGACAACGCCCGGCCCACGCCCGGACTCGCCCGCTTCTGGCAGGTTCGTCCGGACTCGGACCCGGAGTCGACCTACCTGCCCTCCGCCTACCTGCCACCCGCCGACGAACCGTCGGCGGACGCGGAGCCGGAGCCGGAGATGGTGTCCCTCGGCTCCCGCCGCGCCGCGAACCCGCTGGAGGCGGGGGCTCCACCCCTCCCCACCGACCTGCTGACCGGGACCTCGCTGCCGTTCGGCCCGCGGTCGGCGTCCGCGTTCACGCCGGTCGCGTCGGCCCGCGGACCGCACGGGCCGGGCGAGGCCAACGGCTTCCACGGCAATCCGGGCGATCTGCCGGGCAGCGATCCGTTCGGGCTGAACCGGGCCGCCGGCCGCGGCCCTGGCCAGGGCCGGGGCGAGCGCGGCGGCATCCCGTCGGCCCGGTCCCGGCACGGCGATTCTGATCACTCGGTCCCCGCGGAGCAGGAGCCCGAGCCTGGCCAGGACGTAGAGTCCCAGGGGCCCGAGGCCGCGACACCGGGACGGGAAACCTCTTTCGGGGGATTCCGGCTCGGCGGCACCGGGCGGTTCCTCTTCGGCGGGCGGACCCCGGAGGCGC
Organism: Actinoplanes ianthinogenes; assembly: GCF_018324205.1. Classification (NCBI taxonomy): domain Bacteria; kingdom Bacillati; phylum Actinomycetota; class Actinomycetes; order Micromonosporales; family Micromonosporaceae; genus Actinoplanes; species Actinoplanes ianthinogenes. The sequence goes on along the minus strand of NZ_AP023356.1, from coordinate 6,674,393 downwards.
CTCCGGGCGTCAACGGACATCCTGCCGGGGCGGAGTCATCGGCCGCGGAGGAGACCGGGGTCGCCGAGCCCGGCGATGCTCAAGTCGCCGAGCCACCGGCCGACGAGGAGTCCACCGGTGCGACACCGGCGGCCGAGCCGGCGGACGACGCGTCGCCGGAGGCCGGCCAGGACGCCGCCGACGAGGCGGGACCACGCGACGAGAACGGACGTGAGGACATGAACGGACGGGCAGGAGCCCCCGGCTACGCACAGGCCGGCGACGCGCCGGGCCCGGACGAGGCGCCCGTGGTGGACGGCCCGCCCGGCGAGCCGGCGCTCGGCGAGGCGGCCGACGCGGGCCCGGCGGAGGGCCGGGTCGCGGCCGGCTGGGCCTCGGTCCCGGTGCCGCCGCCCACGTCCGGCGGTCCGACCGGCCCGGTGTCCGGCGCCCCGGTGTCGCCCGGTTACGCGCCCGCGCCGTATCTCCCGACCGACTTCACCCCGGACCACCCGGCCGGCACGCTGGCGCCGGTCTCCGGGCAGCCCGACCACGACGCCGAGCCGCCGGCCGACCCGGCCGCGTCCGCCGCGCCGGTCTCCCCGGCCCCGCCGGCGGCCACCGGCTCGGCCTCGGTGCCGGTGCCGGAGCTCCAGTTCCCGGTGCTGCCGCCGCAGATCCCGGCCACCCGCACCCCGGCCGACCCGCCGGCCGCCCCGGACACCGGGTTCGCCTTCGGCTCGCCGGCCACCACCGGGTACAGCCTGGGCCGCTCCGGTGAGGCGTTCGGGGTCGCCTCGGTCACCCCGGCCGGTCCGGCGGCGCCGCAGCCCGGTTCGGTCACCCCGCCGCCGCTGGACTTCCAGCCGTACCCGGAGTCCGGGCTGGCCGGGGTCTCGGTCGGCACCGGCCGCCGTGGCCTGCTCGACCTGCCGGAGGACGAGCCGCGCCCGGCCGCCCGCCGCTCGGCGAGCCTGGAGGACGCCGAGCCGGTGCGCCGCTCGGGCCGCCGGTCCGCCCCGGCCGAGGAGGACGAGGAGAGCGAGGAGACCACCACCGAGCCGGCTCTGGCCGGGGAGGAGACGGTCATCCGCGCCACGATCTGGGACGACGACGCCGCCCGGCACTTCCGGGCCGCCTGGCACGAGGTGAAGGCGGAGTTCGTCGACGACCCGGTGAACGCGCTGACCCGGGCGCACGACCTGCTCACCGACGCGGTGAACGAGCTGACCGAGGTGCTGCTGGCCGAGCGGGACGACCTGGACCCGCTGCGGGGCACCGGCACGCCGGACACCGAGAGCATGCGGATGGCGATGCGCGGGTACCGCGAGTTCCTGGACCGGATTCTCTCGCTCTGACCGTCCAGTGATCGAGAAAGGCGGGCGGCCCCGGCACGGGGCCGCCCGCCTTTTTGCCACCCCGCCTCACCGCGGCACCGGGAGGTGGGGTGAACGGGATCCCGACGGTGGCGGCAGGAAGGGATCCCGGGCTGATTGACGTTGTCCACAGCGAGCTGTTGTCCACAGGGCGCCGGCGCGATCATGAAATCTCGCGTCACCATTGAGGCAGCGGCGGTGGCCCCCCAGTGGTGGGTGGGTCTTGCTGTTGGGCTGGTCTTGCTGTTGGGCTGGTCTTGCTGTTGGGCTCCTACGCGGCGCAGCGGCGGCACAGGATCGGGTGCAGCAGGTGCGCGAGGTCGTGGCGGTCGGTGACCGGGCGGGGGAAGGCCAGCCGGGCGCTGCGCCCTTCGAGCCGGACCACGAAGCCGTAACGGTCCAGCCGCACCACCCGGGGCTCGTCACCCGGGCGGGCGGCCGGCCCGAGCTGCCGGCGCACGTAATCGCCCATCTCGCCCAGGTGGTGGTCGGCCAGGTCGGCGATCAGGTCGAACTCGACAGCGCGCAGCGGGTCCGGGGACGCCGCGGCGTAGTCGTCCGGGTCGATCTCGATCAGGTGCTCGGAGCGCTCGAACCGGACCTCGGCCACGTCCATCCGGTACAGCGTCTGGCTGCCGCCGACGTCCAGCAGGTCGCCGCAGGCGTCGGTGTCGGCGTAGTCCAGCGCGGCGGCGCGGGCCTCGTCGCCGGTGAGCCGGGCCGCCCAGCCGGAGACCCAGACCCGGCCGATCGACGGCGAGGAGGCCATCGGCGGGACGTCCCGGATGTCCAGGACCAGCGCGGCGTCGTCGTTGCCGGGCTGCGGGCGCAGCGCCGCGGACAACGCGCTCTCCGACGGCACGAGCAGCAGCGGACGGCCCTGCGCGTCGGTCACGTGGCGGATCGGCAGCGGCCCGGGGTGACAGGCGATGTGGGCGACGGCGGGCAGGTGACCGGCGGCGAGGGTTCGCGCGATCTCGGCGGGACTGGGTTGCATGACGAGCACCTCCGGGCACCGGTTAGGCTTACCTAAGTTAGGCAAGGCTAACCGTAACAGGAGATCCGCGTTGAACAACTCTCGACCCAAAGCGAAGCTGTCCCGGGCGCTCGGCATCCCGCTGACCCGCAAGTGTGTGAAGTACTTCGAGCGGCGCCCGTTCCCGCCCGGCGTGCACGGCCGGGGCCGGCGCAAGAGCTCGGACTACCAGGTCCGGCTGCTGGAGAAGCAGCGGCTGCGGCACCAGTACAACATCAGCGAGGTCCAGATGCGGGCCGCGTACGACGCCGCGCACCAGGCCGAGGGCAAGACCGGCGAGAACCTGGTCACCCTGCTGGAGCGCCGGCTGGACGCGACGGTGTTCCGGGCCGGGCTGGCCCGCACCATCTATCAGGCCCGCCAGCTGGTCGTGCACGGGCACTTCACGGTGGACGGCAAGAAGGTGGACCGGCCGGGCTACAAGCTCAAGCCGGGCCAGGTCGTCGAGGTGCGCGAGTCGAGCCGGCAGAAGCCGCCGTTCCAGATCGCGGCGACCGGGGCGCACCTCGACGGGCCGACCGCGCCCTACCTCTCCACCGTCGTGGAGGAGCTGCGCACCACGGTCATCCGGGTCCCGCGGCGCACCGAGGTCCCGGTTCTGTGCGACGAGCAGCTGGTAGTCGAGTACTACGCCCGGTAGACCCCGCGGAGCCGGCTAGCTCCGCGTCTGTTCGAGCCAGCTGGCGTAGAGCTTCGCGTAGATCGAGCCTTCCTCAGCGACGAGCTGGGCGTGCGGGCCGCGTTGCACGACGCGGCCCGCGTCGACGACGATCACCTCGTCGGCGGCCTGGGCGGTGGACAGCCGGTGCGCGATCGCCACCGTGGTCCGGCCACGGGTGACCAGGTCGAGCGCACGCTGCAAGCGCACCTCGGTGGCCGGGTCGACCGCGCTGGTGGCCTCGTCGAGCACCAGCAGGTCGGGGTCCGCGACATAGGCCCGGACCAGCGCCACCAGCTGCCGCTCCCCCACGCTGAGCGCCTCGCCGCGCTCGCCCACCGGCGTCGCCAGGCCCTCCGGCAGCCCGGCCAGCCAGTCGGCCAGGCCCAGCTCGGTGAAGGCGGTCAGCAGCTGCTCGTCGGTGAGCGACGGCTCGGCGAACCGGATGTTCTCCGCGACGGTGGCGTCGAACAGGAACCCGTCCTGCGGCACCATCACCACCCGGGACCGCAGCGAGGAGAACCGCACCGAGGTCAGCGGCGTCCCGGAGAGCAGCACCTCGCCCTCGGCCGGGTCCATCAGCCGGGTGAGCAGCTTGGCGAACGTGGTCTTGCCGCTGCCGGTCTCGCCGACCACGGCGTACTTCTTCCGCGCGTCCAGCGTGAGGTCCACGTCGGCCAGCACGATCGGGCCGCCCGGGTAGCGGAACGACACGTCCGCGAAGGTCACCGAGAGCGGACCGGCGGGCAGCGGCACGCCCCGGTCGTCCGGGTCGGCCACGTCCGGCTCGACGTCGAGCACGTCCAGGATGCGGCGCCAGCCGGCCACCGCGTTCTGCGCCTCGTTGAGCATGTCGGTGGCGATCTGCACCGGCTGGATGAAGAGGGTGACCAGGAACAGGAACGCGGTCAGCTGCCCGACCGTGAGCCCGCCGTCCACGCCGAGCAGGACGCCGGCCACGACCACGCCGGCCAGCGCCAGGCCGGCCCCGATCTCGGCGCTGGAGAAGCTGGTCACGCTGGTCCGCAGCGCCTTCTGCTGCGCCACCCGCAGGCTCTCGATCGACGAGTTCAGCCGCTCCTGGGTGCGGCCGGCGACGCCGTACGACCGGATCACCGTGGCGCCGACCACGCTCTCCGCGACCGCGCCGAGCATCACCCCGGTGCGCTCCCGGACCGACTGGTAGACCAGCCGCAGCCGGGTCTGGAACAGCCGGGAGACGCCCACGGCCGGGCCGAAGGCGAGCAGCACCACGACCGCCAGCTGCCAGGAGTAGACGAACATCACCACGGCCGAGACCAGCAACTGGCCGGAGGCGAGCAGCAGCTGCACCCCGCCGGTCTGGAGGAACTGGGAGATCTGGTCGACGTCGCTGGTCACCCGGGACACCATCGAGCCGCGCCGCTCGGACTGCTGGTGCAGCATGGACAGGTCGTGGATGTGCCGGAAGGTACGCGACCGCAGCCCGCCCAGCGCGGTCTCGCTGACCGTGAAGAGCCGCCGGGTCATCAGGTAACCGCAGAGCGTGGAGATCGCCAGCGCACACACGGTGAAGGCCACGATCTGCCAGATCACCCGCAGGTCCGGGCCGCCGGCCGCGCGGATGCCGTGGTCGATGCCCTGCTGCACGGCGATCGGCACCGCCACCCGGCCGGCCATCTGGAGGACGGCCAGCACGATCGTCCCGCCCAGTCCGGTGCGCAGCTCCGGCGAGAGCGCCAGGCCACGCTTGATGGTGCCCAGGGTGGTCTCGCCGCTCACTGTTTCTCCGCCTTCTCGTACGCCGTGACCAGCTCCCGATACCCGTCCTGGGTCGCCATCAGCTCGGCGTGCGTCCCGGTCGCCAGCACCCGCCCCCGCTCCAGGTAGACCACCTCGTCGGCGAGCGCGATGGTCGCCCGCCGGTACGCCACCACCAGGATCGACGCCTCCGCGTCGGACCCTCGCAGCGCGCCCAGGATCGCCGCCTCCACCCGTGGGTCGACCGCGCTCGTCGCGTCGTCGAGCACCAGCAGCCGGGGCTTGCCGGCCAGCGCCCGGGCCAGCGTGAGCCGCTGCCGCTGCCCGCCGGAGAGCGAGGTGCCACGCTCGCCGACCGCGGTGTCCAGCCCGGCCGGCAGCCCGTCGACGAACCGGTCGGCCTGGGCCAGGGCCAGCGCCGCCCGGACCGCGTCGTCGTCGATGCCCGGCCGGTCCAGGGCGATGTTGCCGCGCACCGTGTCGTCGAAGACGAACGGGATCTGCGGGACCAGCGCGGTCGCCCCGGCCAGCGCGGCGAGGCTCAGATCGGGCAGTTTCACCCCGTCCACGCCGACGGTGCCGGATTCCGGGTCGACCAGCCGGACGGCGAGCGAGGCGATCGTCGACTTGCCCGAGCCGGTCGCGCCGACCAGCGCGACCGTGCGGCCGGCCGGGACGGTGAAGCTGACGTCGTGCAGGACGGCCGGGCCCTCGGCGTACCGGAAAGTCACTCGATCGAACCGCAACTCGGCCGGGCCGGAACCGGGCAGCGCACCCTCGCCGTAGGCGAGGTCACCCTCGGCGCCGAGCACCGCCTGCACCCGGTCCCACCCGGCCACGCTGCGCGGCAGCTCGGCGACCACCCAGCCGATCGCGCGCACCGGGAAGGCCAGCACGGTGAACAGGAAGGCGACGCTGACCAGGTCGGCCACCCCGATCGCGCCGGTCTCCAGGCGCCAGGCGCCGAGCAGCAGCACCGCGAGGGTGCCGAGGCTGGGCAGCATGTCCATCAGCGGGTCGAACAGGCCGCGCAGCCGGCCCACCGCGATCAGCGAGTCGCGCAGCTCGTCGACGAAGACCGCGAAGCGGCGCGACTCGTCGGCCTCGCGGCCCATCGTCTTGACCACCAGGGCGCCGTCGAAGCTCTCGTGCGCGACCGCGCTCACCTTGGCCCGGGTCCGCTGGGCGCGGATCTGCCGTGGCGACATCCGCCGCGAATAGACCAGGTTGAGCCCGAACAGCGAGGGGAACAGGGTGGCGCCGACCAGGGCGAGGACCCAGTCGGTGGCGAACAGCGAGATCAGCGCGGCGATCAGCATCACGATGGTGCCGACCGCGAACGGCAGCGGGGCGATCGGCACCCAGGCCGCCTCGACGTCCGAGTTCGCGTTGGAGAGCAGACTGCCGGTGGCGTGCCGCTGGTGCCAGGCCGGGGGCAGCGCGAGGTAGCGCCGGGTGACCGCGCTGCGATAGCGCGCCTGGAGCCGGAACTGCATGTAGCCGGCGCCGAGGCGGCGGCCGAAGATGCTGGCCACCCGCAGCCCGCTGATCCCCAGGAAGATCGCGGCGACCAGGGAGAGCTGCGCGGTGCCGACCCGGTGGGTGGCGAAGGCGGGCACCACCACGTGACCGATCACCCAGCCGACGACGTAGGAGTTCGCGATGATCAGCAGGCCGAACAGGCTGCTGCCGATCGTGCCGATGGTGAAGAGTCGTGGCTCCGTGCGGATCGCGTGGCCGAGCACCCGCAGACCCCGTCCCAGCACGTCGCGGCTGGTTCTGCTGCTCAAAATCCCTACCTGACTGGTAAGTATTGACCGGCGGATCCGGCCTTACCGATCCCATCCTGCCGAAGGAAGCTCCGCCAGCCCCACTGTTTACATTGTGGCCACGATTACACATACCATCGGCCGATGAACGAGTACGCCCGCCGGGAGCGTCAGTTGCTCGCCGACCTGCTGCTGCGCGAGGGCCCGGACGCGCCGACACTCTGCACCGGATGGACCACCCGTGACCTGGCCGCGCACCTGGTGATCCGGGACCGCCGGCCGGACGCCTCGGCCGGGATGTTCATCCCCGCCCTGGCCGCGTACGGCGAACGGATCCGGCTGGCCAAGGCCGCGCTGCCCTATCCGGACCTGATCGACGAGCTGCGCGATCCACCGGTCTGGAGCCCGGTCAGCAACCCGCTGACCGACGGGCTGGCCAACACCATGGAGTTCTTCATCCACCACGAGGACGTACGCCGGACCGGCCCGGCCTGGGAGCCGCGTCCGCTGGAGGCCGGCCAGCAGGCCGCGCTCTGGCGCAGCGTCAAGCTCACCTCCCGGATCTCGCTGCGCCGGATGGGGCTGCCGGCCGAGGTGATCGCCGACGGGTTCCCGCCGGTGCGGACCGGGGAGCAGCCGCGGGTGCGGATCACCGGGGACGCCGGCGAGCTGGCGCTGTTCTTCTCCGGGCGCCAGCGGATCGCCCGGGTGCGGATCGACGGCGACCCGGCGACGGCCGACCGGCTGCGCGGGGCGAAGCTCGGTTTCTAGGGATTGGCTCGGCCAGAACGGGCCTGATTGGCCCAGGAGCCGGGGCCGATCACGATCTAGGTTCGTAGTCATGACCGCACGACTCTCGGTCGCCCAGGGCGCCGCGCTCTCCATCGGCGCCGTCCTGGGCACCGGACTGATCTCCATGCCGGCGCTGGCCGCCGAGGCCGCCGGCCCGGCCGCGCTGGTCGCCTGGCTCGCCCTGATCCTGCTCTCCGCACCCCTGGCCTGGACCTTCGCGGCGCTCGGGGCGCGGTTCCCGGACGGCGGCGGGGTGGCGACGTACGCCGGGATGGCGTTCGGCCCGCGGGTCGCGGCCGCGGTCGGCTGGTGCTTCTACTTCGCGGTCCCGCTCGGCGCACCGGTCGCCGCGGCGTTCACCGGCGGCTATGTGGCCGACGCCACCGGCGGCGGCAAGGTCACCGAGTTCCTCACCTTCCTCGGCGTGGTCAGCGCCGCCTACGCGATGAACTGGTTCGGCCTGCGCGTCTCCGGCCGGGTCCAGCTGGTGCTCACCGGCACCCTGGCCACCCTGCTGGTGGTCACCGTGCTGGCCGCGCTGCCGCACCTGGACACCGGCAACCTCACCCCGTTCACCCCGCACGGCTGGCACGGGGTCGGCGCCGCCGCCGCGATCCTGGTCTGGGGATTCGCCGGCTGGGAGGCGCTCTCCTCGCTCTCCGCGGAGTACCGGAATCCGCGGCGGGACGTGCCCCGGGCCACGATGCTCGCGGTCGCCGTGGTCGGCGTGCTCTACCTGGCGGTGGCCGCGGTCAGCGTGCTCGCCCTCGGGCCGGCGCTGGCCGGCAGCCGGGCGCCGCTCGCCGACCTGCTCGCCATCGGGCTGGGCGGGCCGGTGCGGGCGCTGACCGCGGTGGTCGCGGTGGTGCTGACGCTGGGCGCGGTGAACGCGTACTACGCCGGGGCCAGCCGGCTCGGGGTGGCGCTGGCGCGGGACGGCGCGCTGCCGGCCCGGGTGTTCGGGGGCCGGCGCCGCTCCCTCACCTTCATCTTCGTCACCAGCATCGGGTGTGCGCTGCTGCCGATCGCGCTGCGCACCTCGGCGCTGCTGGTGACCGGGTGCTTCACGCTGGTCTACGTGCTGGGGACGGCGGCGGCGCTGCGGTTGCTGCCGCGCGGGTGGTCGCGGGTGGTGGCCGGGGTGGCGTTCCTGGCGGTGTGCGGGCTGCTCTGGCTGAACGGGTGGCCGGCGCTGCTCAGCCTGGTGTTCGGGGGTGGGGCGCTGGTTTACCAGGTCTCACAGCAGCGCCGCCAGCGCGGCGAGGCCCTCGTCGATCAGGAGGGGGTCGACGGCGCCGAAGCCGAGGACGAGGCCGGGGCGGTCACCGCCGTACCGAAGTAGGCCCTCGATCCCCAGCGACCTGTCCGAGATTTCGGACAAGTCGCGGGAAAGCAGGGCGGTGACGTGGAGGCCTGCCGCTGACGGCAGGACCTCCAGTCCCGAAATTTTGCCCAATTTCGACACTATTCGGGCATGGCGCGCCGCATACTCCCGCCGCGCCCGCCGCACATGCCGAGCCAGTTGCCCCTCGTCGATGAACCGGGCCAGCGCCGCCTGCATGGCGACCTGCCCATGCCCGTCCCCCAACTGCCGCGCCGCGGCGAGCGCCTCCCGCAGCCCCGGCGGCGCCAGCACGAACCCGGTCCGGATCGTCGGCAGCATGCTCTTGGAGAACGTCCCCACGTACAGCACCCGCCCGTACCGGTCCATCGCTCGCAGCGGCTCCAGCGGACGGCTGCCGAACCGGAACTCGCTGTCGTAGTCGTCCTCCACGATCGCGCTCTGCCGCCGCCGGGCCCACTCCAGCAGCTGCTGCCGCCGGTCCATGCTCAGCACCGCCCCGAGCGGGAACTGGTGCGACGGCGTCACGTACACGATCCGTGCCTGCGCCGGCAGCTCGTCCACCACCAGCCCGTCCGCGTCCACCGGCACGCCGGCCACCCGGGCGCCGAGCGAGGTGAACAGGTCCCGGGCCGGCGGGTAACCCGGCTCCTCCATCGCCACCACGTCACCGGGGCGCAGCAGCACCCGCCCGATCAGGTCGAACGCGTGCTGGGCGCCGTTGGTCACCAGGACGTCGCCGGCGGTGGCGCGGACCGCGCGGGCGTACCCGAGATAGCGGGCGATGGCGGCCCGCAGCGCCGGATGCCCGTAGGGATCGGCGTACGTCCCCGGCCCGTTGGCCCGCAGCCGCAACTCCGCGCCGACCATCCGCCGCCAGGTGTCGAACGGGAACAGCGACGCGTCCGGGATGCCGACCCGGAAGTCGTACCGCGGCGGCTCCCCGGCGCCGCTCGTCGGGACCGGGTCGAAGGTCCACCCGGCGCGCGGGCGCAGCGGGTCCGGGACGGACCGCGGCGGCTGGCGTGGCGCCCGCGCCGCGGCCACGAACGTGCCGGCGCCGACCCGGGCGGTCAGGTGCCCCTCGGCGACCAGCCGCTCGTAGGCGCCGGCCACGCTGCCCCGGGAGACGCCCAGGTCGGCGGCGAGCACCCGGCTGGCCGGCAACCGGTGCCCGGCCGGCAGCCGGCCGTCCGCGACGGCCGCGCGCAGCGCCTTGTACACCGCGGCGGTCGTGTGTCCGTCGATGACCAGATCCACGCCTAGACGGTATAGACAATCCGATATACCCGCGGCAGGTATTCCGGCGCTTACGCTCAGCTCATCTTTAGTCCACTTCGTACCGGAGGATTGGCATGAGGATCCGGCGTGGCATGTTCGCGGCGCTGTTGCTGGCGCTCGCCGCGGTCGCGGTGATCAGCGGCCCAGGGGTGTCGCTGCTCAGCGGCGGCGTCGCCTGACCAGCTCGTCCCGGGTGATGAAGGAGTCCACTCCCACCGGCTTGGTGCAGGCGTAGGCCCCGGCGATCACCCCGTCGTCGAGACATTCGCCGTCGCTCTTCCCCGCCGTCCAGGCGGCCAGGAAGGCGGCGGCGAACGCGTCCCCGGCCCCGTTGGTGTCCACGATCGGCGCGAGCGGGTCGACCGCGTCCCGGTGCGTCACCCCATCCGGGGTGATCAGGTCGGCGCCGCCGGCGCCGTGGGTGACCACCACCCGGTCGGCCGGGACCCGGCCGGCCAGCTGCACCCCGCTGACGAAGACCAGGTCGGCCTGGCGGGCGAACTCCAGGTGGTACGGATTCGTCCCGTCCCAGTCGTGCAGGTCGGTCGAGACGGTCACCCCGGCCGCCCGCAGCGACGGGAGCAGGTGCCGGGCCCAGTCCATGATCGTCACGTGCACGTGCCGGATCCCGGCCGGCAGCGGCACGTAGTACGACTCCGGCAGCCGGTATCCGGGGACGTCGCGCCCGTCGTACAGGGAGAGCCGCCGCCCGTCCGGGCTCATCAGGTTGACCGCGCGCCGGGTCCCGGCCGGCGCCGGCGCCGCGACCAGCGGGATCTCCCACTTCTGGAACGCCTCGGCGATCCGCCGCCCCGGCTCGTCGTCACCGAGCGTGTCGATCACCCGCACCGGCTCGCCGAGCGCGCGCAGCCCGAGCGCCACGCAGGTGCCGGTGTGCGAGACGTGGTCCGTGATGGGTCCTCGCGGCCGCGCGGAGTCGGCGCCGAGCACCGGCAGGCCGGCCACCGGAACCACGGTGTCGATCCCGGTCCCGCCGATAACCAGAAACGTCATGCGGTCACGGTAACGACTAGGATTGACGCCAGTTGCCGGGGCACTCTTCCCGTGTCACCGCCACCGCATTACTGTGCGGTAACAACGACGTTACGTCCCCCTGTTCAGGTTAAGGCGGCGCCTGATGGCTCTTGAGGTTCCCTACCGGTCGATCCCGGACATGCTCTTCCAGCGCGTGGCGAAGACCCCGGACGCGCAGGCGTTCGCCGGTCCGAACGCGGATGACACCGGCATGGACTGGCTGACCTGGCGGCAGGTGGGCGAGCGCACCAAGGCCATCGCGGCCGGTCTGCGCGAGCTCGGCGTCGGGCTGGAGGACCGGGTCGCGATCCTCTCCGGCACTCGCCTGGAGTGGATCCTGGCCGATCTCGGCATCAACGTGGCCGGCGCGGCCGCCACCACGGTCTACCCGACCACCGAGCCCGAGGACACCACGTTCATCGTGGCCGACTCCGGGTCCAAGGTGCTGATCGCGGAGAACCCGAAGCAGGCGATGAAGATCTCCGGCGCGGAGACCTCGATCACCAAGGTGGTGCTGATCGACGGCCCGGCCGACGCCGGCGCCACCCCGCCGCAGATCACCCTGGCCGAGCTCGAGGAGCTGGGCGCCGCGGCGCTGCGGCGCGAGCCGAGCCTGATCGACGACGTGATCGCCCAGCTCACGCCGGACCACATCGCCACGCTGATCTACACCTCCGGCACCACCGGCCGGCCCAAGGGCGTCGAGCTGCTGCACCGCGGCTGGACCTGGGAGGGCGTCGCGCAGAACGACTTGGGCCTGTTCTCCCCCGACGACCTGCACTACCTGTGGCTGCCGATGTCGCACGCGTTCGGCAAGACGCTGCTCTGCGGCATCCTGCACGTCGGCGTACCCACCTACGTCGACGGCCGGGTGGACAAACTGGTCGACAAGCTGGCGCTGATCCGCCCGACGCTGATGTGCGCCGCCCCCCGCATCTTCGAGAAGGTCTACAACAAGACCGTCACGAGCGGCCTGGCCGGCGGTGGCGCCAAGGCGAAAATCTTCACCTGGGCGGTCCGGACCGGCAAGCGCAAGGTCGCCCTGGAGCAGGCCGGCAAGCCGGTCGGCGCGGTCCTCGCGGCGCAGTACGCGGTGGCCGAACGGCTGGTCTTCAAGAAGCTCCAGGACCGGCTCGGCGGCCGGCTGCGGGTGCTGGTCAGCGGCTCGGCCGCGCTCAGCCGGGACATCTCCGAGTTCTTCGCCGCGGCCAACCTGCCGATCCTGGAGGGCTACGGCATGACCGAGGCCTCCGCGGCGAACTTCGTGAACCGCAACGGCCGCCTCAAGATCGGCACGGTCGGCGAGGCGATCGGCGACCTGGAGGTCCGCATCGACGCCGACGGCGAGGTGCTGATGCGCGGCGCCCCGGTGATGCGGGGCTACCACAACCTGCCGGAGGCCACCAAGGAGGCGTTCACCGACGACGGCTTCCTGCGCACCGGCGACATCGGCGAGCTCGACGCGGACGGCTTCCTGAAAATCACCGACCGCAAGAAGGACCTGGTCAAGACGTCCGGCGGCAAGTTCATCGCGCCGAGCGCGATCGAGGGCGCGTTCAAGGCGGTGTGCCCCTACACCTCCCAGGCGATCGTCATCGGCCAGTCCCGCAACTTCGTCACCATGCTGATCGCCCTCGACGAGGAGGCGATCGTCACCTGGGCCGCCGGCGGCCCGCTGGCCGGCAAGAGCTACGCCGAGATCGTCGCCGCGCCGGAGACGCACGCCCTGGTCGAGGGATACCTGGCCGAGCTCAACAGCAAGCTCAACCGCTGGGAGACGGTCAAGAAGTTCAGCATCCTGCCGCGCGACCTGAGCATCGAGGCGGGCGAGGTGACGCCGTCCATGAAGATCAAGCGGCGCAGCGTCGAGACGAACTTCGCCGAGCAGATCGACGAGATGTACAAGGGCAGCCTCGCGCAGATCTGAGTAGTTTTGCCGGAAGGCCGCTTTCCATCGGGAAGGCGGCCTTCTTCGCGTTTTCGCAGATCAACTTCAAGATATCCACTCGGGCCGCGCTGATCACCGATCGTCGCTCCCGCCAGGGACCCTTCCGGGCTGAGCTGGCCGCTGACGCGTCCAGAACGCTCAGCCCGAAAGGGCGACGTCCGTGGGTGGTCGCGGAAAACCATCGTGGTGATCCGGCCGTCGCGCACCGCCGCCCCGGCATACGGTGAGGCCATGCCGATCCGCACGATCACCGTCCCGGTCAAGGATCTGGACGCCGCCAAGGCCCTGTACACCCGGCTGCTCGGCACCGAACCGTACGCCGACGCGCCCTACTACGTCGGCTTCCGCCCGGAGGGCGGCCCCGAGCTGGGCCTCGACCCGCACGGCGACGTGGCCGCCGGCCCGATCGTGTACTGGCACACCGGCGACATCCACGCGGAGATGGCCTCGCTGATCGCGACCGGCGCGACCGAGGAGATCCCGGTGCACGACGTCGGCGGCCCGCTGATCGCCACCCTCCGGGACACCGACGGCAACCTGTTCGGCCTCTACCAGGCTCCCTAGGCCTGTCCTGCCGATCAAGCGGGGCTGCGGCGTGGCCCAGGTGGCGCCTGGCGTCGGCCGCCACCACCTGGACCTCGCCTCGCACTCGCTTGATCGGCAGGACAGGCCTAGGCGATCACGGCCGGGGTGCGCCAGGCCGGGCGCGCCGCCCGGTCCAGGTCGTGGCGGACCGACGCGATCCGCCGCACCGCCTCGGTCAGGTCGTCGGCCGCCAGCGTGAACGGCAGCCGCAGGAAACGCTCCAACGTCCCGTCCAGCCCGAACCGCGGCCCCGGCGCCAACCGGACACCCACCTCCTCGGCGGCCCGGGACAGGGCGCTGGAGATCGGCCCGTCCAGCTCCACCCAGAGCGTCACCCCGCCGCCCGGCACGAAGAACCGCCACTCCGGCAGTTGCTCCCGCAGCGCCGTGACCAGCGCGTCCCGCCGGAACCGCAGCTGCGCCCGGCGCGCCTCGACAATCGTCGGCGCCTGGCTCAGCAGGTGCACCGCGACCAGCTGCTCCAGCACCGGGCTGGCCATGTCCACCCCGACCCGGATCGCCGCGAGCCGCTGCACCATCGGGGCGGACGCGCGCACCCAGCCGATCCGAAGCCCGCCCCAGTACGGCTTGCTCATCCCGCCGATCGACATCACCCGCGAGTGCCGGTCGAACATCGCCACCGGCGGCGGCATCTCCGGGTCGTCCAGCGGCAGATCCACGAAGGACTCGTCGACGACCAGATCGGTGCCACCGGCATGTGCCGCGGCGACCATCCGTTCGCGCAGCTCGACCGGCATCAGGTGGCCGGTCGGGTTGTGGAACTCGGGGATCATGTAGGCCAGCCGGGGCCGTGTCTGCCGCAGCGCGCCGAGCAGCATCTCACCGTCCCAGCCCGTCGCGGTGTCCAGCCCGTGCGTGCTGATCCGGGCCCGCCGGGCGGAGAGCGCCGCCAGCGCGTTCGGATAGGTCGGCGTCTCCACCAGAACCGGCGCGCCGGCCGGCACGGAGAGCCGGAGCACCAGGTCGAGCGCCTGCTGGGTGCCGCTGGTGATCAGGATCTGCTCGGCCGACGTGGGCACGCCGCGGGCCGTGTAGTTGTCCGCGACCGCCGCGCGCAGCTCCGGCAGGCCGGTCGGGTGATATCCGGCACTCCCCAGGTACCGCGGCAGGTCGTCGGCGGCGGCCCGGGCGGCCGGCACCAGCTCGACCGGCGCGGCCGAGGCGGCCACCCCCATGTCGATCATGTCGAGGTCGTCGTCCGCGGTCCACAGGCCGGAGGTGGCCACCCGGTGCCCGTTCGGCAACGTGGTCCAGCTGCCGGCGCCGCGCCGGCTGGTCAGGTGACCGGTCTCGCGCAGCGCCCGGTAGGCCGCGGACACCGTGGTCCGGCTCACCGCGAGCGCCTCGGCCAGCTCTCGCTCGGCCGGCAGCCGCACCCCCAGCGCGAGCCGCCCGTCGGAGAGCAACCCCCGCACCGCCGCGGCCAGCGCCGCGTAGTCCGGGCTCCGGTGCCGCCCCGGCAGCGAATGCCACCGACCCAGCAACCGGGCCAATTGGTCCCCTCGCACCGACGTCGTCATAGCCACCTCCCGAAGATTGGCACTTTAACACCGACGAATTGGCATCGAGAGTGGCAGCATGATCCTGGTTCGCCGCGTCACCCAGCTCCTCGTCGGACTCGTCCTCTACGGCGTCAGCATGGCCCTCATGATCGAGTCCGGACTGGGCCTCAACCCGTGGGACGTGTTCCACCAGGGTCTCTCCGAGGTGACCGGGATCAGCTTCGGCTGGGTCGTGCTGCTGGTCGGCGTGCCGGTGCTGCTGCTCTGGATCCCGCTGCGCCAGCGGCCGGGCATCGGCACGGTAGCCAACCTGCTGATCGTCGGGTTCTCCGCGGACGCCGCGCTGGCGGTGCTGCCGGCCGGCGCCACGATCCCGGCCCGGGTCGGCTACCTGGTCGCCGGCATCCTGCTGAACGGCGTCGCCACCGGCCTCTACATCGGCAGCCGGATGGGCCCGGGTCCGCGCGACGGGCTGATGACCGGCCTGGCCAGGCGCTTCCCCAAACTGTCGCTGCGGATGATCCGGACCGGCATCGAGCTGTCCGTGCTGGGCGCCGGCTTCCTGCTGGGCGGGACGGTCGGGGTGGGCACGATCGCGTACGCGCTGGCCATCGGCCCGCTGGTGCACCTGTTCCTGCCCCGGCTCACGGTCCCCGAGCCCGGGCGGGACGCGACCACGGATGCGGTGCCCGCCCACTGAGACGGGGCGACCCCGATGCGTACCCTATGCCGTTTACAACGGTATAGATCCGCTTTTATCTCTCGCCACCGGCCGCTGATCATCCGGACACAATCGCTTCCCGACATGCCGACGGCACGGCATCATTGCGGCATGGGGGTCGGCGGCTGGAATTGGAACGACGCGTGGATCTTCGTCTCCGCGGTCATCGCCGAGCGCCTGGAGCGCGACCGGGCGCTGCACGCGGCGCTGCCGGTCACCGGCGCGACGCTCGCCGACCTGCTCGCCGCCGCTGACTTCCTGCACCACAGCGTCCCGGCCCGCGCCGACCTGGAGGAGTCCGTCCGCCGCCTGGCCGGCGCCGGCCTGATCACCGTCGCCGACGACGTCATCGAGGTCGCCCCGGCCGGCGAGCAGCTCTGGCGCACCCGCCCGTTCAGCGGCCTCTCCTCCGCCGTCATGACCTTGCAGGCCCAGCTCAACCGGGCCGCCGAGCCCGGTTACACGGATTGGTCGCTGGACGAGCCCACCTACAACGCCGCCGTCCGCGAGTACAGCCTCCGCCTGGCCGACGGCCGCTGAAACCCTTCTTTCAGTACACCCGAAGCGGGACACAGCCCCGTCACACCCAAAGCGGGGGCACAGCCCCGTCCCGCGCCGGCCCCTACGCGATCGCCGCCCCACCCCGGACCGCAGCGCGCCGCAAGCTCCCGGGCTGGCCTCCAGCGCCCTATCCAGACCCCGGATAGGGCGCTGGAGGCCAGCCCGGACCGCGACACGCCCAGCGACCGGAACCGGCAGCGGACACCGCGTGACATTCGCGGGCCGCGACGCGCGCAGCAGCCGGCAGACGATGCGGACACCGCGCGACACCCGAAGGCCGGGACACGCGCAGCAGCCGGAAGCGGCAGCGGGCACCGCGTGACACCCGCAGGCCGGGACACGCGCAGCAGCCTGGAGGCAATGCGGACACCGCGCAGGGGCTGGCGCGGGACGGGGCTGGTGCGGTTGGTGGGTGCTCAGGGCGTACCGGAAATCAGCGGACCGGGTTGCCGGCGGACCGCAAGGAATCCTTGACCTGGCCGATGGTGAGGTCGCCGAAGTGGAAGACGCTGGCGGCCAGGACGGCGTCGGCGCCCGCGGCGACGGCCGGCGGGAAGTGCTCGACCGCGCCCGCGCCGCCGCTGGCGATCACCGGGATGTCGACGACGGCGCGGACCGCGCGGATCAGGTCGAGGTCGAAGCCGGCCTTGGTCCCGTCGGCATCCATCGAGTTGAGCAGGATCTCGCCGGCGCCCAGCTCGGCCACCCGGGCCGCCCACTCGACGGCGTCGAGACCGGCGCTGCGACGCCCGCCGTGCGTGGTGACCTCCCAGCCCGAGGGCTGACCGGCGGCGCGACGCACGTCGAGGGAGAGGACCAGCACCTGGTTACCGAACCGCTCGGCGATCTCGCTGATCAGCTCCGGACGGTTGATGGCGGCGGTGTTCACCCCGGCCTTGTCGGCGCCGGCCCGGAGCAGCACGTCCACATCGGCCACCGAGCGGACACCGCCGCCGACGGTGAGCGGGATGAAGACCGACTCGGCGGTGCGGCGGACCACGTCCAGCATGGTGCCACGGTCGTCGGAGGAGGCGGTCACGTCGAGGAAGGTCAGCTCGTCGGCTCCGGCCGCGTCGTAGGCCGCGGCCAGCTCGACCGGGTCGCCGGCATCCCGCAGGTCGACGAAGTTGACCCCTTTCACCACCCGTCCGGCGTCCACGTCCAGGCAGGGGATCACACGCACCGCGACCGTCATGCCTCCACCCTAACCAGCGGCTCGTGCACCGCCGGACGGGACCGGACCAGTCCCAGAAGCACGCCGCCGACCACCAGCACGCCGCCCGCGACGTCGATCGCGTGCACCGGCTCGCCGAGGATCAGCGCCGCCGAGGCGATCCCGAAGAACGGGACGAGCATGGAGAACGGCGCGACCGTGGCGGCACCGTGCTTGCGGATCAGGTAGCCCCAGGCGCCGAAGCCGGCCAGCGTCGCGAGCAGCGCGATGTAGAGCAGCGCCAGGACCGCCTCGGTGTCGATGGCGCGCATCGCGGCGAGATCCGCGGACGGGCCGTCGACCAGCAGGGAGAGGACGATCAGCGGTCCGGTGGCGAGCGCGCTGACCCAGACCATGAAGCGCAGCGTGTCCGGCGGCGACGCCTTGCGGGTGGCCACGTTCGACAGGCCCCAGGCCGCGGCCGCCGCGATGACCAGCAGGAAGGCCGGCAGGCCGGCGCCGGTCCGGGTGGCCACCAGGGCGACGCCGGTGGCGGCCACGGCCAGCCCGGCGATCTGCACGCGGCGCGGCCGTTCGCGCAGCAGCAGGGTGGCGAAGAGCATCGTGAAGATCGCCTGGCTCTGCAACACCAGGGAGCTGAGCCCGGCCGGCATCCCGGCCGCCATCCCGGCGAAGAGCAGGGAGAACTTCACCACGCCGAGGATCAGGGCGACCGCGGCGACCCATCGCCAGGGAACCTGCGGGCGGCCCACCACGAGGATCGCCGGGAATGCGGCCAGCCCGAACCGCAGAGCGGAGAAGAGCAACGGCGGGAAGTGGTCCAGCCCGGTCTCGATCACGACGAAGTTGACGCCCCAGACCGCCGCGACGGCGACGGCCAGGGCGATGTCACGCGGCCTCATGGTGCTCAGCCTGGTGCCCGGCAACCCTTAACCACCAGCGAGATTTGCTACACCATCGATGTAGCGGCCCTTAATCGTGGAGGGATGTGCGATGGCCCCGACAACCGGGAGACTTCCCGTCTGGCTTCCCCTCGTCAACCGGCTCACCCGGGGGCTGACCCGGCTCGGGGTACGGGTCGGGCCGGTCTGTGTGCTGACCGTGCCGGGCCGGCGCAGCGGGGTGCCGCGGCCGGCCCCGGTCACCCCGATCACCGTGGACGGCCGGCGGTACGTGATCGCCGGCCTGCCACGCGGCGACTGGGCCCGTAACGTGCGCGCCGCCGGGCGAGGTGAGCTGGCCGCCGGGCGACGGCGCAGCCAGGTGATCCTCACCGAGGTGACCGATCCCGGGCTGCGCCGGCGGGTGGTCCGGGCGTTCCCGGCCGAGGTGCCGGCCGGGGTGTTCTTCTACATCCGGATCGGGCTGGTGACCAGCGCCGACCCGGACGAGTTCGAGGCCGCCGCCGATCGGGTGGCGGTCTTCGAGATCACACCCGTGTGAGAGTCCCCGTGCCTGAGGGTTACGCCTGCTTGAGGACGTCGAGCGCTTCCCGGACCGTGAAGGCGCCGGCGTAGAGCGCCTTGCCCGCGATCACACCCTCCACCCCGACCGGCTCCAGGGTCGCCAGGGCCCGCAGGTCGTCGAGGGTGGAGACCCCGCCGCTGGCGATCACCGGCTTGTCGGTGGCGGCGCAGACCTCGCGGAGCAGTTCGAGGTTCGGGCCGCGCATGGTGCCGTCCTTGGTGATGTCGGTGACGACATACCGGGTCGCGCCGGCCTTGTCCAGGCGCGCCAGCACCTCGTAGAGGTCACCGCCGTCCCGGGTCCAGCCGCGGGCGGCCAGGGTCCGGCCGCGGACGTCGAGGCCGATGGCGACGCGGTCGCCGTACTCCGCGCAGATCCGGTCGCACCACTCCGGGTCCTCCAGCGCGGCGGTGCCGATGTTGACCCGCTGGGCGCCGGTCGCGAGGGCCCGGGTCAGCGACTCGTCGTCGCGGATGCCGCCGGAGAGCTCCACCTTGACGTCCAGGCGGCGGACCACGTCGGCGAGCAGCTCGGCGTTCGAGCCCCGGCCGAACGCCGCGTCCAGGTCGACCAGGTGGATCCACTCGGCGCCGTCGTTCTGCCAGGCCAGGGCGGCTTCCAGCGGGTCGCCGTAGGCGGTCTCCGAACCGGCGGCGCCCTGGACCAGGCGGACCGCCTGGCCGTCGGCGACGTCGACGGCGGGCAGCAGGTGAAGCGTCACGATCTATCTCCTATGAACGGCGGCCGAGCACCACGACCACGAGGGCCGGGGCGGCCAGGACGAGCAGGACGGTGAGCAGGATGCGCAGCGCCGTCTCCGGGATGAACAACCAGACCGCGGCGATGGCGATCAGCGGGACGACCACGATGCCGACCCGCTGCCGGCGGCTGCGGTGATAGAGCCGGCCGTCGCTGCCCAGTCTCGG
This sequence comes from Actinoplanes ianthinogenes, assembly GCF_018324205.1. NCBI lineage: Bacteria > Bacillati > Actinomycetota > Actinomycetes > Micromonosporales > Micromonosporaceae > Actinoplanes > Actinoplanes ianthinogenes. Next base: position 6,654,480 of record NZ_AP023356.1, on the reverse strand, counting down.
CAGCGAGAGCTTCCTGAGGAGTGCACGGCGACGCTGCCGCCGGGCCACCTTCCGGGCCCGGTCGGCCTTCTCCCGTTCGAGGACGACGAGCCGTTCGGCCCGGCGGCGTGCGCGTTCCTTGCTCATCGGAGGGTGGCGACCCAGTTGGTCAGCAGCGCGTACCCGGCATCGGCCGATTTCTCCGGGTGGAACTGGGCGACGCTGAGAGCGCCGCGTTCCACCACGGCCGCGAACGGCTCGTCGTGGGCCGCGGTGGTGACCGTCGCCGGGGCGAGGGCCGCCAGGTCCTGAGCGGCGTAGGAGTGCACGAAGTAGAACCGGGCGTCCTCGGGCAGGCCCGCCAGCAGCGTCGACCCGGCCGGCACGGTGACCGTGTTCCACCCCATGTGCGGGATCCGCTCGGCGCGCAGCCGGGTGACCGAGCCGGGCAGCAGCCCCAGCCCCTTGGTCTCCAGCCCGTGCTCCACCCCGGACTCGAACATGATCTGCATGCCCACGCAGATGCCGAGCACCGGACGGCCGGCGGCGACCCGCTCGGCGATCACCGGCCCGGCGCCCAGCTCGTCGATCCCGGCCATGCACGCGGCGTAGGCGCCGACACCCGGCACGACCAGCCCGTCGGCCGCCGCGGCCAGCGCGAGGTCACTGGTCACGGTGACGTCCGCACCGGTACGCGCCACCGCGCGCTCCGCCGACCGCAGGTTCCCCGAGCCGTAGTCGAGAATGACCACGTTCGCCGTCATGTCAGAGCACGCCCTTGGTCGACGGCAGCGAGCCCGCGTTGCGCGGGTCGATCTCGACGGCCTCGCGCAGCGCCCGGGAGAACGCCTTGAACTGGGCCTCCACCACGTGGTGCGCGTCCGGGTGCCCGCCCGGCCGGCAGGCCCGCAGCACGTCCACGTGCAGCGTCACCTTGGCCGCGTGGCCGAACGCCTCGAAGATGTGCCGGGTCATGCTGGTCGCGTAGACCGGCCCGATGTACGGCGTGAGCAGCGGCTCGTCGTGCACCACATAGGGCCGCCCGGACAGGTCGACGGCCGCCCGGACCAGCACCTCGTCCATCGGGATGGTGGCCGAGCCGTACCGCCGGATGCCCCGCTTGTCGCCGAGCGCCTGCGCGAACGCCTCGCCCAGCGCGATCGCGGTGTCCTCGATGGTGTGGTGCGAGTCGATCTCCAGGTCGCCCTCGGTGCGCACGGTGAGGTCGAAGCCGCCGTGCTTGGCGAGCTGGTTGAGCATGTGGTCGTAGAAGCCGACGCCGGTGCTCAGGTCGCCCTTGCCGGTGCCGTCGAGGTCGATCTCGACGAGCACCTTGGTCTCGTTGGTGACGCGGTCAATCCGCCCGGTACGACTCACGAAAGGATCTCCTCAGCGGCATCAAGGAATGCGGAAGTCTCGGACTCGGTGCCGGCGGTGACCCGCAGCCAGCCGGCCAGGCCGACGTCGCGGATCAGCACGCCCCGGTCGAGGAACTGCTGCCAGGCGGCTTTCTGGTCGCCGCCGGTCGCGAACAGCACGAAGTTGGCGTCGGAGTCGGCGACCCGGACGCCGCGGGAGCGCAGCGTCGCCACGATCCGGTCCCGCTGCTCCTTGATCGCCTCGACGGTGGCCAGCAGCGACGCGCGGTGCACCACGGCCGCCCGCGCGGCGGCCTGGCTGATCGCGGAGAGGTGGTAGGGCAGGCGGACCAGCTGGACCGCGTCCACCACGGCCGGGTCGGCGGCGAGATAGCCCAACCGGCCGCCGGCGAAGCCGAACGCCTTGCTCATGGTCCGGCTGACCACCAGGCGCGGGTGGCCGGGCAGCAGGGTCAGCGCGCTCGCCGTGCCGGCCCGGGCGAACTCGGTGTACGCCTCGTCGACGATCACCATGCCCCGGGCCGCGGCCAGCACCGCGTCGACGACCGCCGGGTCCAGCGCGGTGCCGGTCGGGTTGTTCGGCGAGCAGAGGAAGACCAGGTCGGGGTCGTGTCTCTCGATCTCGGCGACCGCCTTGGCGGGGTCCAGGCCGAAGTCCGGGTCGCGCAGCGCGCCGATCCACTGCGTCCCGGTCCCCTGCGCCAGCAACGGATGCATCGAGTAGGACGGGCCGAAGCCCAGGGCCGAGCGCCCCGGGCCGCCGAATGCCTGGAGCAGCTGCTGCTGCACCTCGTTGGACCCGTTGGCGGCCCACACGTTCGCGGCGGTGAGGCCGTGACCGAGGTAGCTCGCCAGCTCGGTGCGCAGCGCGACCACGTCCCGGTCCGGATAGCGGTTGAGGTCACGCAGCTCGGCCTGCACGGCCTTGCCGATCGCCTCGACCACGTCGTCCGGCACCGGATACGAATTCTCGTTGGTGTTCAGCAGGACCGGGACGTCCAGCTGGGGCGCGCCATAGGGCGATTTCCCCCGCAGGTCGTCCCGGATCGGCAGATCGTCGATCGTCGTCACCGCGCGAACCTCGCTGTGACGGCGTCGCCGTGCGCCGGCAGGTCCTCCGCGTTGGCCAGCGCCACCACGTGACCGGCCACGTCACGCAGGGCGGCCTCGTCGTACTCGATCACGTGGATGCCGCGCAGGAACGACTGCACGGACAGACCGGACGAGTGCCGCGCGCAGCCACCGGTGGGCAGCACGTGGTTGGAGCCGGCCGCGTAGTCCCCCAGCGACACCGGCGACCAGGCGCCCACGAAGATCGCGCCGGCGTTGCGGACCCGCATGGCCCACTCCCGCGCGTCCCGGGTCTGGATCTCCAGGTGCTCGGCGGCGTAGGCGTCCACCACGGCGAGGCCCTGCTCCAGGTCGTCGACCAGGACCACCCCGGACTGCTCGCCGGTCAGCGCGGTGCGCACCCGCTCGTCGTGCTTGGTCGCGGCGACCTGGACGGCCAGCTCGGCCTCGACCGCGTCGGCCAGTGCCGTCGAGTCGGTGACCAGCACGCTCGCCGCGAGCGGGTCGTGCTCGGCCTGGCTGATCAGGTCGGCGGCGACGTGCCGCGGGTCGGCGGTCTCGTCGGCCAGGATGGCGATCTCGGTGGGGCCGGCCTCGGCGTCGATGCCGACCACGCCGCGCAACAGCCGCTTGGCCGCGGTCACCCAGATGTTGCCCGGCCCGGTGATCACGTCGACCGGCTCGCAGCGATCGTCCTCGTCGACGCCGTCCGACCCGTGGCCCAGCATGGCGATCGCCTGGGCGCCGCCGACACCGTAGACCTCGGTCACGCCGAGCAGCGCGCACGCGGCGAGCACCCGGGAGTCGGGCAGCCCGCCGTTCTCCGTCTGTGGTGGGCTGGCCACCACCAGGCCCTCGACGCCGGCCTCCTGGGCGGGCACCACATTCATGACCACGGTGGACGGGTAGACCGCGAGGCCGCCGGGCACGTAGAGCCCGACGCGGCGGACCGGCACCCAGCGCTCGGTCACCGTGCCGCCGTCGACCACCTTGGTGGTGGTGTCGGTGCGACGCTGGTCGGCGTGCACCTTGCGAGCCCGCTTGATCGCCTCGAGCAGGGCGGCGCGGACCTCCGGGTCGAGCGTCTCGGCCGCGGCCGCGATCGCCTCGGCGGGCACCCGCAGGCGCTCCAGCCTGACCCCGTCGAATCGCTCGGTCGCCTCGCGGATCGCGCTGAAGCCATGCTCATGGACCGCCTCGACAACGGGACGAATCCTCTCGACGGCAACGGAGACGTCGAGCTGGGCACGGGGCAGCAGACCGCGCGGGTCCCGGCGGGAGCCGCGCAGGTCGATCCGATTCAGCACGGGGACCAGTCTAGGCGGCCGGTCCGACAGCCTCGCGGCCAGAAGGCCGCGGCCCAGGCGTTGAGACACGCAGGTCACCTTTTTCCATCCAAGATCTTTTCGGTACGGCAGCAGCACCGGCCGGCGCCGGGTTGACCAAGGTCAGCGGACGACTAGGCTGAACCCGTGAGCGATCGGCTGCCGGTCTTCCCGCTGAGCACGGTGCTCTTCCCCGGTCTGGTGCTGCCCCTGCACATCTTCGAGGAGCGTTATCGCGCCCTCGTGCGGGAGCTGGCCGCCCAGCCGGCCGAGCCGCCGGCCGAGTTCGGCGTGGTCACCCTCCGGCACGGCAGCGAGGTCGCGCCCGAGCCCGGGGACGGCCCGGCCCCGCCGTCCGACCCGGTCGGCGCCGCCGACCTGTTCGACGTGGGCTGCACCGCCGAGCTGCGGCACGTGACCGAGCTGCCGGACGGCCGGTTCGACATCATGACCGTGGGCCGCCGCCGGTTCCGGATCCTCGACGTGGAGCAGGGCGCCGAGCCCTACCTGACCGCCCGGGTCGAGTGGCTGGCCGACGACGACGCGCCGGACCAGACCGCCGAGCTGCTGAAACCTCGCGTCCTGGCCGCCTTCCAGCAGTACCTGGAGCTTCTCCGGCCGAATGCGGAGATTCTCGATCAGGTGCCGGACGACGCGACCGTGCTGTCCCACCTGGTCGCCGCGACCGCGCAGCTCACCTTGGAAGAGCGGCACGCGCTGCTGGCCGCGCCGGACACCACCGCCCGGCTGCGCGCCGAGCTGCGGCTGCTCAACCGCGAGGCTGGTCTGCTGGCCCGGGTGCGGGCGGTGCCGGTGCCGCTGTCGGATCTGGCCCGCCCGGCCAGCCCGAACTGAGCGGGTCGGCGCCGAGCGGCCGCTGCTCCTCGACCGGCCCGTACTGCCCGGTGCCCGGGCCGTAACCGGGCTGCGCCCCCGGGACGCCGGGGCCGTAACCGGGCTGCGCCCCCGGGAGGCCGGGGCCAAAACCGGGCTGGGCCCCCGGGACGCCGGGGCCGTAACCGGGCTGCGCCCCCGGAAGATCGGGGCCGTAACCGGGCTGCGTCCCCGGATGGTTGGGGCCGTAACCGGGCTGCGCGCCCGGCTGGTCGAGGTCCGGGTCGTTGGACCAGCCGGCCAGCAGCGTGAGCACGATCGCCGCGACGAACGCGGGCACCAGCGTCGGCCCGATCGAGTGCACCTCGGGCGGCGCCAGATAGGTGGCGCCCTGGGTGGCGGTGGCCCGCCACTGCGCGTAGGCGTCCTTGCCGATCAGCTCGCCGATCGGCACCGCGATCCAGTGGGTGGCCACCCCGGCGCCGACCACCACGCCGAGCAGCAGCGCCGGCCCGCGGTCACGGCGCAGCAGCAGCCAGGCGGCGATCGCCACGAGCAGGCCGAAACCGATCCCGAGCAGGGTCAGCCAGCCGTCGGCGGCGATGTACTGCTCCGGCGACGGGTCGTTGACCACGATGCCGCTGTCGCCGGCGTCGATCACCGGCACCTCCGGCGCGAGCGCGTGCCAGAGCAGGCCGAACGGCGCACCCAGCACGGTGATCACCGCGGCCGTGCCGGCGGCGACGGCCAGCGACCGGCGCCAGGGCCGGCGGCTGCCCTGCTGCAAGCGCCACCACGGCGGGCCGGCCGCCGGCTGTTCCACCCCCGCGGGCGGAAAACCCGCGGGCGGGAAGACCATCGGTGGGTTCGGCTCCTGTGGTTGCACCCTCTGATCCTTCCAGATCCGGCCGCGCGGTCAGGCCACGGCCGCGGGGCCGAGGATCATCTTGAGGTCGGCACGCAGCGCGGGCGTCGCCGCGACCCGGGCCGCGACCAGCCGGATGACCGTGGTCCGCTTCCCGTTCTGCAAGTGGACGTGCACCTCGGTGTCGCCCGGGTGGCCGGACAGGATGTCCTTGAGCTCGTCGACCAGCGGCGGGGTGACCCGGGTGATCGGCATGGTGAGCACCACCGGCTTGCTGTCCGGGTTGTGTGAGATGTCAGGGATGGACATGTCCATCGCCATGATCCGCGGGGTGTCGTCGCGCCGGTCCACCCGGCCCTTGACCACCACGATCGCGTCCTCGGCGATGTACTGCCCGACCAGCTCGTACGTATTCGGGAAGAACAGCGTCTCGACGCCACCGGCGAGGTCCTCGACGGTGGCCGACGCCCACGCCCGGCCCTGCTTGGTGATCCGGCGCTGGACGCCGGTGAGGATGCCGGCGATCGTGACGATCTGCCCGTCCTGGACCGAGCCCTCCTCGTTGAGCGCGGCGATGCTGATGTCCGCGTTGCTCTGGAGCACCTGCTCCAGGCCCGCCAGCGGGTGGTCGGAGACGTACAGGCCGAGCATCTCGCGCTCGAAGGTCAGCTTGTCGCGCTTGTCCCACTCGCTGTCGCCGATGGTCGGCATGGCGACCGTGGCCGACGGCGCGCCCTCGGTGTCGCCGAACGCGCCGAACAGGTCGAACTGGCCGGCCGCCTCGTTCCGCTTGACCCCGGCGTACGCGTCGATCGCCTCGGCGTGCACGGCCAGCAGGCCCTTGCGGCTGTGCCCCATCGAGTCGAACGCGCCCGCCTTGATCAGCGACTCGATGGTCCGCTTGTTGCAGGCCACCGCGTCCACCTTGGACAGGAAGTCGTAGAAGTCGGTGTAGTCGCCCTTCTCCTTGCGGCAGCGGGCGATCGCCTCCACCACGTTGCCGCCGACGTTGCGGACCGCGCCCAGGCCGAACCGGATGTCCTTGCCGACCGGGGTGAACGGACCGGCCGACTGGTTCACGTCCGGCGGCAGCACCTGGATGCCCATCCGGCGGCACTCGGCCAGGTAGACCGCCATCTTGTCCTTGTCGTCGCCGACGCTGGTGAGCAGACCGGCCATGTACTCGGCCGGATAGTGCGCCTTCAGGTACGCCGTCCAGTAGGAGACCAGCCCGTACGCCGCGGAGTGCGCCTTGTTGAACGCGTACCCGGCGAACGGCACCAGCACGTCCCACACCGCCTGGATCGCCTCGTCGGAGTACCCGTGCTCGCGGCAGCCGTCGCGGAACGGGATGAACTCCTTGTCGAGGATCTCCTTCTTCTTCTTACCCATCGCGCGGCGGAGCAGGTCGGCCTGGCCGAGGCTGTACCCGGCGAGGATCTGCGCGGCGCGCTGCACCTGCTCCTGGTAGACGATCAGGCCGTACGTCGGCTCGAGGATCTCCCGCAGCGGCTCCTCCAGCTCCGGGTGGATCGGGGTGATCTCCTGGAGCTTGTTCTTGCGCAGCGCGTAGTTGGTGTGCGAGTCGACGCCCATCGGACCGGGACGGTACAGCGCCAGGACGGCGGAGATGTCCTCGAAGTTGTCCGGTTTCATCAGCCGCAGCAGCGACCGCATCGGCCCGCCGTCGAGCTGGAACACGCCCAGCGTGTCACCGCGGGCGAGCAACTCGTACGCGCCCTTGTCGTCCAGCGGCAGGGCCAGCAGGTCGAGCGGCTTGCCGTGGTTGAGCTCGATGTTCTTGTTCGCGTCGTCGATGATCGTCAGGTTCCGCAGGCCCAGGAAGTCCATCTTCAGCAGGCCGAGGGTCTCGCAGGTCGGGTAGTCGAACTGCGTGATGATCACGCCGTCGCTGGCCCGGCGCATCAGCGGGATGTGGTCGATGATCGGCTCGGCGCTCATGATGACGCCGGCGGCGTGCACGCCGGTCTGCCGGATCAGGCCCTCGATCCCGCGGGCGGTGTCGATCACCTTCTTGACGTCCGGGTCCGTCTCGTAGAGCGAGCGGATCTCACCGGCCTCGTTGTACCGCTTGTGCTCCTTGTCGAAGATGCCGGTGAGCGGGATGCCCTTGCCCATCACGTCCGGCGGCATGGCCTTGGTGATCCGGTCGCCGACCGCGAACGGGTAGCCGAGCACCCGGGCCGAGTCCTTGATCGCCGCCTTCGCCTTGATCGTGCCGAACGTGGCGATCTGGGCGACCTTGTCGTCGCCCCACTTCTCGGTCACGTAGCGAATGACCTCGGCGCGCCGGCGCTCGTCGAAGTCGATGTCGACATCCGGCATCGAGATGCGCTCGGGGTTGAGGAACCGCTCGAAGATCAGGCCGTGCGGCAGCGGGTCCAGGTCGGTGATGCCCATGGCGTACGCGATCAGGGAGCCCGCCGCGGAGCCACGGCCCGGACCGACCGCGATGCCGTTGTTCTTCGCCCACTGGATGAAGTCGGCGACCACCAGGAAGTACGCCGGGAAGCCCATGCTGATGATCACGCCGAGCTCGTACTCCGCCTGCGTGACGTGCGTTTCCGGGATGCCGTCCGGGAAGCGTTTGCGCAGCCCCTCGAACGCGACGTGCCGGAAGTACTCCTCCTCGGTGAAGCCGTCCGGGATCGGGAACCGGGGCATCAGGTTCTTGAAGGTGAACATCCCCTCGATGTCCACCTTCGACGCCACCAGCAGGGTGTTGCGGCAGCCCTCCTGCCAGGCCTCCGAGGAGTCGACGGCGCGCATCTGCTCGGCCGACTTCACGAAGTAGCCGTTGCCGTCGAAGCGGAACCGGTTCGGGTCGGCGATGTTGCTGCCGGTCTGCACGCAGAGCAGCACGTCGTGCGCCTCGGCCTGCGCCTCGTAGGTGTAGTGCGAGTCGTTGGTGACCAGCGGCGGGATGCCCAGTTTCTTGCCGATCTCCAGCAGGCCGTCGCGGACCCGCTTCTCGATCGACAGACCGTGGTCCATGATCTCCAGGAAGTAGTGCTCCCGGCCGAGCGCCTCCTGGTACATCGCGGCGGACTTCAGCGCCTCGTCGAACTGGCCCAGTCGCAGCCGGGTCTGCACGGCGCCGGACGGGCAGCCGGTGGTGCCCATGATGCCCTCGGCGTGCTCCGCGATGATGTCGAAGTCCATCCGCGGGTACTTGCCGAGCTGGCCCTCGATCGAGGCCCGGGAGTTGAGCCGGAATAGGTTTTTCAGGCCGACCGCGTTGCGGGCCCACATGGTCATGTGCGTATACGCACCGTTACCGGAGACGTCGTCGCTCTTCTGCTCCGGCCGGCCCCACTTGACCCGGCTCTTGTTCAGCCGCGAGTCCGGGGCGACATAGGCCTCGACGCCGATCAGCGGGGTGATGCCGGCGGCCTTGGACTGCGTGTACATCTCGTAGGCGCCGTGCATGTTGCCGTGATCGGTGATCGCGGCGGCCGGCATGCCGAGCCGTTTGGCCTCACCGATGAGTTCCTTGACCCGGGCCGCTCCGTCGAGCATCGAATACTCGGTGTGAACGTGCAGATGCACGAACGAGTCGGACACCCGGGACCCCCTCTTCGTTTGGCAGCGCCCCGGAAGCCTACTACTCGGCGAAGGGCTCCAACATCGTCGACGCGGCCCGCAACCATGCCTGCCGGGTCTCCGGTTGCAGGTCCCCGTACTCGATCGAGGAACCCACCTCGAGCGCCGGGTCGTAGGGCACCACCGCGACCGCGCGGGTCCGGGTGGCGAAGTGCTTCTTGAAGTCCTCCAGGAGCGGCAGCGCGCCCGGCGACGGACACGAGATCAACGTCACGGCATTGGCCACCATGTCGCCCATCCCGCTCTCCTCGAGCACGTCGAGCATCCAGTCCGCGGTGAAGGCGGCGTCCTCCCGGGGCACTGTGGTGATCACCAGCTGGTCGGCCATCCGCATGACCGTCTGCCAGTTCACGCTCTCCACGTTGTTGCCGGTGTCCACGCAGATCACGTCGTGGGTGCGGCGCAGCAGGTCGGTCACCCGGCGCACGGTGGCCTGGTCCAGGCGCTGGGCGAAGCGCGGGTTCTCCTCGCCGGCCAGCACGTCGTAGGACCCGTCGGAGGCGTGCCGCAGGTAGGCGTCGAGCTCCTGGAGCAGCGCGTCGCCGTGCAGCGCCTCGATCCGCATCAGGTCGGCCAGCAGGTGCTTGATCGTCCGGGCGTGCCGGGCGCTGCCGGCCCGCAGGCCGAGCGTGCCGCGCAGCTCGTTGTCGTCCCAGGCGAGCACGCCGCGGCCGCGGACGCTGCCGATGGTGGCCGCGGCCAGCACGGTCGCGGTGGTCTTGTGCACGCCGCCCTTGGGGTTGGCGAACGCCAGCACGCGGGGCTTGCCGAGCTTGCGCCGCATCACCGCGACGGCCCGCTCGGTCCCGTCGTCGGGGCGGGTCTGCCGCCACTCGATCCGTGCGCCCGCCGGCGACGAGGGAGCCACCGGAGCGGGCGCGGGTGGTGGGGACACGGGCTGGGGCGCCACCGGGGCGGGCGCGTAGGCCTGGGCATAGGCCTGGGGCGCATACCCGTTCGGCTGCGGGGCGGCGGGCGGGGCGGGCTGCGGGGCCGGCGGCGGATAGCCGGGCGCCGGCGGGTACGCCGCCCGGGTGGGCGGCGGGGGCTGCGTGGGCGGCGGGGGCTGCGGCGAGCGCGGCGCCGGCTCGAAGAAGCTGTGCTGCTGCTGATCCGGGCGGGCCTGCCAGCGCGGGTCCAGCGGGTTGATCGGGCGCTGCGGCATCGGCCGCGGCGCCTCGGCAGCGCGCGGATCCGGCTCCGGGGCCCGCCGCTGACCGTCGTAACCCTGCCTGCTGTCCAGCGGATTCACCGGGCGGGCCGACCCGCGGGTCGGCGGCGCCTGCTGGCCCCACTGCTGCGGAACCGGGGCGGGCTCCGCCTTCGGCTCCTCCGCCGGCTCCTCGGCGCGGTGACCATGCCGGGCACGGTCGAGCAGCGCCCGCCAGCGCGGGGCTGGTTCCGCAGGCCGGCCCCAGCCGGTCTCGGTCCCGTCCACGGCTTGTCCCTTCTGCGCCTACCCGACGTCGTTCTCCGGCGAGGGGTTCTCGCCATGACAGGCTACGGACGAGAACCCTATTCGGGCCACCGACCGTGCGCCCATCCCCCTGTCGTTCTTGATCACATGACGGCACGCTGGTCGTGCACGTGCCTTCACCCGAACGTTCTGTTAGACGGAAAAACTAACGCCACGGTTCGGCGCCGGATGCTCCGAAAGACGCGCCCGATGCGTCACGAGCACTACTCACTTCCGTCTCCGAGGGTACGACAAGCAGCTCCGGTGCCGACCCGACGACGGCCGGCGACGGCGAGACGCCGTGGCTGGGTGAGTCAGAAGTCACAGCGATGCCGATCGACGACGGTAACCGTCCCGGCGAGGCGGAGGCAACGTCCGGCGCCGGGGTTGGCACGGGCTGTGACGACGGCTCGGCGGACACCGTGCCGCGCTCCTCCGGCAGCGGCGGCCGGAACTCGGTGCGGTCCAGGCTGCGCACCTCAGGGGCCGGATCGACGGCCCGGACCCCGGCGCGGGACGCGATGTCGCCGAGGGCCGCGGGAGTGCCGCGGACCACGGCCGCGAACACACAGGCACACCCTTCCCGGTACGCGGCAGCCTCCCGCGCCGCCGTCCGGGCCGCGTTCCCGTACGTCTGCCGCAGCCGCCGCTCACGCTGCCCGTCCCCGGTCAGCGACCGTTCCAGCCGCAGGTAGTCGGCCTGCTCCCGATCACGGATCAGGGCCGCGTCGAGCATCCCGGCGGTCACGTCGCCGGGCATCGTGTAGACCGGGATCAGTGACACCTGGGTCCGCGTGTCCGGCAGCGGCACCCGCGCGTAGGCCTGGGCCACCGCCGCGCCGCCCAGCAGCGCCGGCAGCCGTCCCGGCCCGATGTAGCCGTCCAGGCTGACCAGCGCCCAGGTCTCCCCGGCGACCGGCCCGGACGGATCGGTCAGCATGGCCAGCTCGCGCCGCGAGGACGCCAGGTAACCGCTGACCGACTGGCCCTCGACCACCCCGACCCGGACGACGTCACCCGGGTCCTCGCCGGGTGGGCCGCCCGGCCGGCCGGCCCAGGCGACGGCGAGGACCAGCGTGACGGTAGCGGTCAGCGCCACTCCGGTCATGATCTGCAACCGGAGCGAGCTGCCCCCGAACCTGACGAGGACCGCTCGCAGCCGATGCGCGGGGCCCACGGTAAGCACTCCAGAGTGAAGGTCAGCCGGCGTCCTGCAGGACGTCCAGCGCGAATTTCAGGTCGTCAGGGTAGTCGCTGACGAACCGGACCTCATCATGCGTACGCGGATGCAGGAAGGCCAGCTCCCGGGCGTGCAGCCACTGCCGGTTCAGCTTCAGCCGGGCCGCCAGGGTGGGATCCGCGCCGTACGTGAGGTCGCCGACGCACGGGTGCCGCAGCGCCGAGAAGTGCACCCGGATCTGATGGGTACGCCCGGTCTCCAGCCGTACGTCGACCAGGCTGGCGGCGCGGAACGCCTCCAGCGTGTCGTAGTGGGTGACGCTCGGCTTGCCGCCGGACATCACCGCGAACCTGTAGTCGGCCGTCGGGTGCCGGTCGATCGGCGCGTCCACGGTGCCCCGCAGCGGGTCCAGGTGGCCCTGCACCACGGCGTGGTACCGCTTCTCCACCTCGCGCTCCTTGAACGCCCGCTTCAGCACGCTGTACGCCATCTCGGACTTGGCCACCACCATCAGCCCGGTGGTGCCCACGTCGAGGCGGTGCACGATGCCCTGGCGCTCGGCGGCGCCGCTGGTCGCCACGTTCTGCCCCATCGCGGCCAGGCCGCTGACCACGGTCGGCCCGGTCCAGCCCGGGCTCGGGTGGGCGGCCACGCCGACCGGCTTGTCCACCACCACGATGTCGTCGTCGCTGTAGATCACGGTGAGGCCGTGCACCGGCTCGGCCACCAGGACCGGCGCGGTCACCGGCCGCGGCAGGGTCACCTCGAGCCAGGCGCCCGCGGCGACCTTGTCCGATTTCGGCCGGGGGATGCCGTCGACCAGCGCGTGGCCGTCCTCGACCAGGGTGGCCGCGGCGGTCCGGGACAGCCCGAACAGCCGGGAGACCGCCTGGTCCAGCCGCATCCCGTCGAGCCCGTCCGGCACGGGCAGAGACCGCGTGTCGCTCATGCGGTCTCCTCCGTCCCGGTCGCGCTCTCGGCCTTCTCCTCGGACTTGCCCTTCAGCCGGCTGCCGTCCCGCTGCCGGCCGGTCAACTCCAGGACCACCGCGAGGCACACGCCGACCGTCAGGCAGCTGTCCGCGATGTTGAAGACCGCGAACCTCTCCCCGCCCGGGGCGAACGCGCTGATCATGTCGACCACGTGCCCCTGGAACGGGCCGGGAGCCCGGAACAGCCGATCGGTCAGGTTGCCCAGCGCACCGCCGAGCACCAGGCCGAGCGCGATCGCCCACGGCACCGAGCGCAGCCGGGTGGCCATCCAGCCGATCCAGCCGATCACCACCAGCGTGATCACCGGGAAGATCCAGGTGTACGCGCTGCCGAAGCTGAACGCCGCCCCGCCGTTGCGCAGCAGCGAGAGATAGATCAGGCCACCGAGGATCTTGACCGGCTGGTTCGGGTCGAGATTCTCGGTGGAGAGGTGCTTCACCCACTGGTCGAGCGCCAGCGCCAGCAGAGCGGTGGCACCCAGCACCGCGACGGCGCGCGGGGCGAAACGGGGGGCCTTGTCGGCGTTCAGCGTCTTTCCTCCAACTGCTTGCAAGAGACACAGAGAGTCGCGGACGGGAAGGCGGCCAGCCGCTCCACCGGGATCTGGTTACCGCACTTCTCGCACCAACCGTAGTTGCCCTGCCCGAGGCGATCGATGGCACGCTCCACCTGTGTGATCCGCTCGAGCAGGTTGTTGGCCAGCGTGATCTCCTGCTCCCGCTCGAACGTCTTGGTGCCGGTGTCGGCCTGGTCGTCCCCGGCCGAGTCGGCGAGCCGCTCACGGGAGAGCTCGGTGATCGCACTGAGCGCCTGATCGTACTCGGCCTGCAGCTCGTTGAGCCGCGCCACCAGAGCTTCCCGGATCTCCGCGGTCTCCGCGGTGGTGCGGGACCGCTCGGAGGCGGCCCCACCGCTCGAAGCGGGCCGGATGTCGGTTGCCTTGGCCATCATCGCTCCCTCGGCCGCGCCAGGCGCGGCGATCAGCGGTCCTGAGGAACCGTCCGGCCCCGCGGGCCACCCGGTCCCTCCTGTCTTCCCCCGTGCGGTCGCGGTCGCGAGCGCCGCCCGTGCACGCCCGGGCCGGCCTGTGCGCCCGCCGCACGCTCCGGGCCGCGCCGGCCGTCTCTCCACCTCGGCCGCCGCAGATCTTGCCCCACCTGCACAAATGGCGCGGCTGGAAAAACGCCGCGCACTCCGGAGGGTGGCAAGGATACGGAACGTGAGATGCCCCGACAACCTGTCGACCCGCCCGCACCCGACAAACCGGCACGAACGCGTCGCCGGGCCGTCGGATACACGACGATACACCCCGAGTCACGTCCGCATCACCGGTTGTCACTCCATGCCAGACTCCCGCGCTACCGGAATCGCCGGCCGCCCCGGAGTGCGGATCAGGCGGAGAGAAGCTCGGTCAGCCGGGCCGCCACCCCGGCGGCCGGGGCGTCGACGGTGAAGACCTTGTCCCGGCTGGTGGCGCCGATCCGGAGCGTCACGGCGGCGGCGCGCACGCCGAGCGCGTCGGCCAGGGCCCGCCGGACCGCCTCGGTGGCCTTGCCGTCCACCGCCGGGGCGCCGACCGCGACGATCAGCGCCGGACCGTGCGGCCCGGCATAGCGCCCACCGACCCTGGTGCGTCCCGCCCCGGGCCGGACCCGCACCGGCACCGAGAACCCGGACGGCTCGTCCCGCTTACCCATGCGCGCCATTCTGCCGTCGACCCGCCACGACCGGCGAACCCGGAATGCCCCGGTCTAGCTTGCCGTCGGCGGTTGCCCGGAGGCGGTACCGGCTCCCGCTACGCCCCCACGCCACAGCTTGCACTTGGAGCCCGTATCCCGCCCGGTCAAGGGGCCCCCAGCGCAAGCCGATACCCGGGCTGGTCCTCATGGCCCTATCCCCGGCCCGGAAAGGGCCACCAGCACCAGCCCGAACCCACCGAGCTGGCACTCACGGCCCTAACCCCGACCCAGAAAGGGCCACCAAAACCAGCCCGAACCCAACGAGCTGGCACTCACGGCCCTAACCCCGACCCAGAAAGGGCCACCAAAACCAGCCCGAACCCAACAAGCTGGCACTCACAGCCCTAACCCCGACCCAGAAAGGACCACCAGCACCAGCCCGAACCCACCGAGCTGGCACTCACGGCCGTATCCCGGATCCGGATAGGGCCACCAGGGCCAGCCGCCCGAGCGCACCGGGTAAAGCAGACGGCGTTACCCGAGGTTCGCGGGCCAGACCGCGTACCGAAAAGTCGAACCAGCGGACCGGAACCGGGCCGGACCGGGGCATCAGCCGGCCGTGACCGGCGGCCGGGGCCGTGACCGGCAGAGACGTGGCCTGGCGCGCAGAGACGTGACCAGGCACGGACCGCAACCGGCGGCCGGGCCGGGCAATTCTCTGGCCGACGCGACGGCGTCAGAGAACGGGGGACATCGCTGAGCCGGGTCGTTACCGGGCAGAATGATCTCCTCAGGAAGGCCGCCGACCGGCTCAGTGGTGAACGTTCGCCCCGAGCAGCCGGTCGACCGGCCGGCACAGCCCGCACGGGCTGAAGCCCAGCTCGACCGCCTCGGCGGCCGGCAGCGGCTCGGTGAGCCTGCCGACCAGGTGCGGGCAGTCCGCCATGTGGTAGCGCGGGCGCCCGTCGACGACCAGGACCTCGGTGTCCAGCCGGGCCACCTGGACCGCGTCGGTGGGCCGGACCGACTGCGGCAGCGGCTCGTCGTCCGGATCGTCGGCGTCCGGCTCGCCGAACTCGTCGCCGAGCGGCCCGGAGTCCGCCGGAGTGACGCCCGACGCGGACGCCTGCGCCGGGAACCCGCGCCCCTGAGCCGTGGACTCGGCGGCATCCGGACTGTCAGGTCCGTCCGCGCGCGCCGGGCCGCCGGGGGTGGCGGCCGGGCGGCGCCAGGACTGATCGTCGGCCTCGGTGCTCCGGGCCGCGCCGATCGTGGACGACGCCGCGTGGTAGTCGGCCGCGGCGGGCGTTTCGTCCGGCAGGTGTGTTCCCGCGGCAGGAGCGCCACCGGTCGTTTCGCCGGCGCCGGGGAGATCGACA
This sequence comes from Actinoplanes ianthinogenes, assembly GCF_018324205.1. NCBI lineage: Bacteria > Bacillati > Actinomycetota > Actinomycetes > Micromonosporales > Micromonosporaceae > Actinoplanes > Actinoplanes ianthinogenes. Next base: position 6,638,717 of record NZ_AP023356.1, on the reverse strand, counting down.
GTGTCGCCTTGATCCGCCGGGGCCTGATCCGCGTATACCGGATCAGCGCTGCCGGCGGGGAATCCGATCGGGTCGGTCCGTCCCGCGGTGGCGGAGGACTCAGCGGGCTCGGGAGAGTCGGAGGCGTAGGACGCGGCGGCGTGCGGCGTGTCGCCGGGGTACCCGGAATCGGCTGCGGACGCGGCGCCGTCCGGGGCAGAATCGTGGGCGTCGGACGGCGCCGCGGAGGTGCGGCGCGGAGGCGGCCCGGTGGGCACGGCTTCGTCCGGGAGGTCGGCATCGGCCGCGCGACGCGCCGGGGGCTTCTGCCGCAGGCCGATGACCAGGGCGACCGCGGCCAGCAGACTGGCCACGATCGACGCTATGAGAAGACTGCTCGACCCGCGGATCAGACCGATCGCGAGGCACACCACCCCGACGAGGATGAGCGGCAAACTAGCAGGAATCATGGCTCATCCTCGTCGAGATACGGGGCTGCGGGTCAGCGACCCGATTCGATGGCGTTGGAGCGGCCGCCGTACGACCCGGCCAGGCCGGCCGCGGCGAGACCGCCGGAGCCGCCGACCGAACGGCTCGCGTCGGCACGCGCCATCTCGGCCTCCAGGCCCTGACCGCGGCCGTCGAGGTCACGCAGCTGGCTCTCGAGGTACGCCTTCAAGCGCGTGCGGTACTCCCGCTCGAACTGCTTGAGCTCCTCGATGTGCTTCTGGAGCGCGGTCCGCTTGGCGTCCAGGCCGCCCATGGCCTCCTGGTGCCGCTGACGCGCGTCCCGCTCGAGGGCGTCGGCCTTCGCCCGCGCCTCACGGGTGACCTCCTCCGCCTTGGAACGGGCGTCGGAGAGGAGCTTGTCGGCCTCGCGACGGGCGTCGGACACGTGGTCGTCCGCGGTGCGCTGGGCCATCATCAGCACCCGGAGCGCCTGCTGCTCGCCGTCGGCGCCGGTCGGGCCGCCGGCCGGGCCACCCTGGGCACGCACCTGCTCCAGCTCGGCCTGCATCTGCCGGGCTGCCTGCTCGGCCGCCGACTTGTCCCGCTGCACGCGGTCGAGCTGGCCTTTCAGGTCGTTGAGCTCGGCCGCGAGGCGGGGGTCGGCACTCGGGCCGGCTGGCGCGCCACCCCGACCGCCACGCTCCACCTGGGCACGCAGCTCGTTGTTCTCCTCGATCAGACGGGCGAGCTCGCGCTCGACCTCGTCCAGGAAGGCGTCGACCTCCTCCTCGTCATACCCCCGCTTGCCGATCGGGGGCTTCTTGAAGGCGACGTTATGCACGTCGGCCGGGGTCAGCGGCATCGAAACTCCTCGGGTCAGTCGCGGCCGCGGTTGGGGCTGCTGTCTATCTGTAATTCAGGATGAGGCGAGCTAGCACTAACTCCATGAGCACGAACAGGATAACCAGCAGCACGATGGAAGCCAGGTCCAAACTCACGTTACCAATGCGCAGCGGTGGGATCACACGCCTCAACGCCTTCAGGGGTGGATCCGTGACGCTCCACACCAATTCGAGTGCGGCGGACGCGCCCCGGCCCGGTTGCCAGCGGCGTCCGTACTGGAGCACCGCTCCCATGACGAACCTGCTCAGCAGCACCAGGAAGAAGAAGTACACCAACAGATAGAGAATCTGGAACACGATCGACAGCACGTCCGGCGGATCCCTCGTTCGGGTCAACTCTGAGTGAAGAAGCCACCCTCAGCGATCTTGGCCTTGTCCTCTGCGGTGACCTGGACATTCGCCGGTGAGAGCAGGAAAACCCGGTTGGTCACGCGCTCGATCGTACCCCGGAGGCCGAACGCCAGGCCCGCCGCGAAGTCCACAAGCCGCCGCGCGTCCGACTCGTCCATCTCGGTGAGATTGATGATCACCGGTGTCCCGTCGCGGAAGTGCTCGCCGATCGTCCGCGCCTCCCGGTACGTGGTGGGGTGCAGCGTGGTGATCTGGTACCGCTGCTCCTCCTCCACCGGACGGTGCTGGACCTGCGGCTGGTGGACCGGCGGCTGCGGGGCCAGCGCCAGGTTCTCCCGGGTGGAGTAGGTCAGCGACGAGGACTGCTCGGGCGCGGACGAGGGCCGGGTGATCGACCGGACGCTGGCCCGCTCGATCCGCTCGTCGTCGTCCCGGTCCAGATCGGCGCGCACCGAGGAGACGCGCTCGCTGAGCCGGCTGCTGCGCTCGAACCGGTCGGACCGGTCGGACCGATCGCGGTCGGCACGGGCCCGCGGGACGGCGTGCTCCTCCTCGACCTCGTCCTCGTCGTAGGAGTCCGAGTACCGGGAGCTGGAGGAGTAACGATCCCGGTCGCGGTCCCGATCCCGGTCCCGGGACGTGCGGTGGGAGGTCTCCCTGTACCCACGGTCCTCGTAGTCGACGTCCTCTTCCTCAGCAAGCCCCAGCCACACGAGCGACTTCCGAAAACCGTTCATGCCCCCACCTCCGTCCGCTTCTGCGGCTCACGCCCCCCGGCGAACCGCTTCCCCCTGGCGAGCCGGACATCGAGTCCGATGCGGACCCGCGGCTCACTGCGACGCTGCGTCGTTGGACGCAACGGCCGCCGGGCGGTGGCACGTCGCGTAAAACAACACCCATGTAGTTTGCTGCCCGCCGCAAGGCTACCGCAGCGAGTTTCGCATCCCGAGTAAAGATGTACCGATCCGTACGTGTGTCGCCCCATGCCGGACAGCGGCCTCCAAATCGCCACTCATCCCGGCCGACAGCACGGTCGCGCCGGGATGCGTCGCGACGAGCTGACCAGCCAGTTCGGCCAGTCGGGCGAAGGCGCGATCGGGATCCTCGCCGAGCGGGGCGACGGCCATCAGCCCGCCCAGCCGCAGCCCGTCCGACGCGGCCACCGCGTCGGATACCCGCCAGAGATCGTCTCCGGTCACCCCACCGCGGTGCGGGTCGCCGTCCAGGCTCACCTGGACCAGCGCCTCGAGCGGCTCGTCACGCGCCGCGACGGCGGCCCGGTCCAGCGCCGTGACCAGACGCAGCGAGTCCACGGACTCGACCACATCGGCGTACGCGGAAACTGATTTTGCCTTGTTGCGCTGCAATTGTCCGACGAAATGCCAGCGCAGGCGCACGCCGGCGGCCCGGACCTCGGCCGCCTTGCCGGACGCGTCCTGATCCTTGTTCTCCCCCACGTCGGTGACGCCGAGACCGGCGAGCAACAGCACGTCGCTCGCCGGGTAGGTCTTCGTCACCGCGGTCAGCGTGACCGAATCCGGTCGCCGGCCGGCCGCCTCGCAGGCGCGCGAGATCCGCTCGCGCACCTGCCGGAGGTTGGCGGCGAGCTCGGCCCGCCGCGCCTCGTCACTCATCACGAACCATAGGTGCGGTCAGGAACCGTTCTTCAGGAAGTCCGGCACGTCCACGTCGTCGAAGAGCACCTTGCGCGGCGTCGGCGTGGCCGGCATCGGCGGCTGCTGGTGCTGCGTGATCGAGGTCGACGTGATCGGCGACGACGTCTGCGCCGGCGGCGACTGCGGGATCGACTTGCGCACCGGCTCGGACGGCTTGTAGGAGGGCGAACCCCCGTCGAAGCCCGCGGCGATCACGGTCACCCGCACCTCGTCGCCGAGCGCGTCGTCGATGACCGCGCCGAAGATGATGTTCGCGTCCGGGTGGGCCGCGTCGGTGACCAGCTGCGCCGCGTCGTTGATCTCGAACAGGCCCAGGTCGGAGCCACCGGCGATGGAGAGCAGCACGCCGCGCGCGCCGTCCATGCTCTGCTCCAGCAGCGGGCTGGAGATGGCCCGCTCGGCCGCCTCGACCGCGCGGTTGTCGCCGCGCGCGCTGCCGATGCCCATGAGCGCGCTGCCCGCGTTGCTCATCACGCTCTTGACGTCGGCGAAGTCCAGGTTGATCAGACCGGGCGTGGTGATCAGGTCGGTGATGCCCTGAACACCGGAGAGCAGCACCTGGTCGGCCTGGCGGAACGCGTCCATCATGCTGATGCCGCGGTCGCCGAGCGCCAGCAGCCGGTCGTTCGGGATCACGATCAGCGTGTCGCACTGGTTGCGCAGCTCGTCGATGCCGGCCTCGGCCTGGACCTGGCGTCGCTTGCCCTCGAAGGAGAACGGGCGGGTCACCACGCCGATGGTCAGCGCGCCCAGCTTGCGGGCGATGTTCGCCACCACCGGGGCGCCACCGGTGCCGGTGCCGCCACCCTCGCCGCAGGTCACGAAGACCATGTCGGCGCCCTTGAGGACCTCCTCGATCTCGTCGCGGTGGTCCTCGGCGGCGTTCTTGCCGACCTCGGGCTGGGCGCCGGCGCCCAGACCACGAGTCAGTTCGCGGCCGACGTCCAGTTTGACGTCGGCGTCACTCATCAGCAGGGCCTGGGCATCGGTGTTGATCGCGATGAACTCGACGCCTTTGAGCCCAACCTCGATCATGCGGTTCACGGCATTCACGCCGCCGCCGCCGATGCCGACGACCTTGATGACCGCAAGATAGTTGTGCGGAGGTGTCATCGGGCTCAGCCTTCCCTTCCGGGGTTGGCGGATGTCGAGGGCCCCTGCGGTTCCACGGGGATCCGCACTTCGACATCCACTGCCGTACAAGGGAGGGCGAGGAAACCCTCACCCTCTACTAGAGGTTTAGAGTTATGTCAACCACTCAAACCTCTTCGACGCAACGTATGCGGACATCGCGCCGGGACCAAAGAACCCGGACGGCGTGTCGCGTCCGCTTACGAGGTGAGTATGCGACTCACCCGTAACCTCGACGGTAATATTCCGTTCGTACGTTTTTGCCGGTTTTAGATAATTAGTTACCGGATGGTCACGATCCTTGGGGCGCTCACGTCGAACTCGGTGCCCTTCCGCTTGATCAGCGCGGTGGCCACCTTGCTCTTCTGATCGCTCTGGGTGTCGTCGCCCCAGACCACCACCCGGCCCTTGCTGAGCTCCAGCCGGATCGCCACCGGCGTCGGCACCGCGATCGCCACCAGCTGCTCGCGCAGGTCGTCGCTGAGCGCACCCAGCACGATCAGCGCCGAGGCGGTGTTCGCGTCGGCCGGGCCGGGCGTCGCCAGCCGGGCCAGCGGCAGACCGGCCGGCGCCTCGGCCACCGTCCGGAACGCCACACCGTCGTCGTCGATCAGGGTGAACCCGCCCTGGCCCGGCACCGCGGCCACGGCGACCCGCTCGACCACCTCGATCCGCAGGGTGGACGGCCAGCTCCGGGTGACCGTCACCCTGTCGACCGGGGCCAGTCCCCGCACCCGGGCCTCGACCTCGTCCGGGTCGACCCGGGCCAGCGGACGGTCGGCCGGCACGGCGGCGGCGGCCCGCACCTGCTCGGGGTCGAGCGTCTGGGCGCCGACCACGTCCACCGTCTTGACCCCGAGCACCGCGGTGCCGTAGATCAGCCAGGCCAGGCCGCCGGCCACCAGCAGCGCGCCGGCGCCGATCAGCCAGGGCAGCGCGGCCCGCAGGCGGCGCTGCCGGGCCCGGGCCATGAACCGGCGCGCGGACGGCGGCACCGCGTCGGTGTCCGCCCGCACCAGCCGCCAGTTGCGGGTGCCCGAGCCGGCCACCGTCAGCCCGCGAGGTCCGGCCGCAGGTCCGCCTCGCTGAGCGCGGCCAGCAGCTCGTCGCCCATCAGCGAGATCGGCGGCGCGCCCATGGTCACCACCACGTCGCCGGGCCGGCTGCGGCGGACCACCTCGGCCGGCACGTCCTCCCAGTCCGGGACGAAGATCTTGCGGTCGGCGGGCAGGTCGATCGCGGCGGTCAGGGCGAGACCGCCCTCACCCGGCCCGCGGGCCTCGCCCGGGCCGAACACCTCCATGATGATCGCCTCGTCGGCCACGGCCAGGCCCTCGGCCAGCTCGGCCTGCAGGTCGCGGGTCCGGTACACCCGGTACGGCTGGAAGACCACCAGCAGCCGCCCGTCCCCGGCCACCTCGCGCAGCGTGCGCAGGGCGGCCAGCACCGAGGTCGGGTGGTACGCGTACTCGTCGTAGACCCGGACGCCGGCCGCGGTGCCCTTGCGCTCGAACCGGCGGCGGACCCCCGGGAACGACTCCAGCGCCTCGACGATCTTGTCCAGCGGCAGGCCCAGCTTGAGCGCGGTGAGCACGGTCGCGGCGCTGTTCAGCCCCATGTGCTTGCCGGGCAGCGCGAGCTTGAACTCGCCCAGCGGCTTGCCCTCCAGCTCGGCCTGGTAGCGCACGCCGCTGACGGTGGAGACCACGTCACTGATCCGGAAGTCCGCGTCGGGCGACTCGCCGTATGTGTAAACGGTCTTGCCCTGAGCCCGCAGCCCGGCGATCAGCTCCTCGGTCCCCGGCCCGTCCGCGCAGGTCACCACGAAACCGTCGGCCAGCCCGCCGAACTCCAGGAACCCGGCCTTGAGGTTGTCCAGGTCGCCCCAGTTGTTGAGGTGATCGCCCTCGATGTTGGTGATGATCGCGACGTGCGGGCGGTAGATCAGGAACGACCGGTCGTGCTCGTCCGCCTCGGCCACGAAATGCGGGCCGGTGCCGTGGTGGCCGTTCGACCCGGCCGCGGAGAGCTCGCCGCCGATCACGAACGACGGGTCCTGACCGGCGTGCTGGAGGATCACCGTCATGATCGACGTGGTGGTGGTCTTGCCGTGGGTGCCGGCCACCGCGATGGTCTGCCGGTTCGTCATCGCCGCGGCGAGCGCCTCGGAGCGGTGCAGCACCCGCAGCCCCCGGCGGCGGGCCTCGACCATCTCCACGTGGTCCCGCGGGATGGCGGTGGAGTAGACGACCGTGTCGACGCCGTCCAGGTTCGACGCCTCGTGCGCCATGTGCACGGTCCCGCCGAGCGCGCGCATCCCGGCCAGGGCGGGCCACTCGCGCAGCTCGCTGCCGGAGACCGGGATGCCCCGGGTCAGCAGGAGCCGGGCCAGGCCGGCCATGCCGACCCCGCCGATCCCGATCAGATGCACGCTGCCCAGGTCCTCGGCGGTCATCTCACCGGCCGGCGTCAACTCCGCCGTGTTCACCACGTCTCTCCCTCAGTCACAGAAAAGCTCACCGACCCACCGCTTCCAGAACGAAGCGCAGCAGCTGCTCGTCACCGTCGCGGCGGCCGTACTGCGCCGCGGCGTGCCCCATGCCGGCCAGCCGCTGCCGGTCCCGGGCCAGCGGGATGATGTTGCGCTCGATCCAGTCCGGGGTCAGCTCGCTGTTGTCCACCAGCAGGCCGCCACCCGCCTCGACCACCGGCAGCGCGTTGCGGCGCTGCTCCTGGTTGCTGAACGGATAGGGCACGTAGATGGCGGGCATGCCGAGCGCGGTGGTCTCGGCGACCGTGATCGCCCCGCCCCGGCAGAGCATCAGGTCGGCGGCAGCGTATCCGAGCTGCATGTCCGACAGGTAGGGCACGACGACATAAGGCACCGGCAGGTCGTTCGGCACGTCGAAGGGGTCGTTGCGCCCGCCCTGCACGTGCAGCACCTGGATGCCGGCGTGCGCCAGCCGCTTGGCCGCCGCGGCCACCGCCAGGTTGATCGTCCGCGCGCCGGACGAGCCGCCGGAGACGAACAGCACCGGCAGGTCGGGGCGCAGCCCGAAGTGGTAGAGCGCCTGCGGACGCAGCGCCGCCCGGTCCATCTGGGTGATGCCGGTACGCAACGGGACGCCGACCAGGCGCGCGTTGCGCAGCGACTCGGCCTGCTCCAGCTGGTGCGGGAAGCCGACGGCGACCCGCTTGGTGAACTTCATGCCCATCCGATTGGCCACACCGGGCGGCACGTTCACCTCGTGCACCACGATCGGCAGCTCGCGGCGCCAGGCGGCCAGGTAGGCCGGCACCGAGACGTAGCCGCCGAACCCGACCACGACCTCGGCCTGCACCTCGTCGAGGATCTCGCCGGCCGCGTGGGTGGACTTGTACATCCGGTCCGGGGTGCGCAGCAGGTCCAGGTTGAGCGAGCGGGGCAGCTGGAACGCCGGGATCACCCGCAGGTCGTAGCCGGCCGCCGGGATGAGCTGGTTCTCCATCCCCTTGGGGCTGCCCAGCGTGGTGATCCGGATCTGCGGGAAGTGCCGGCGTAACGCGTCGGCAAAGGCCAGCAGCGGATAGATGTGTCCGCCGGTGCCTCCCCCGGCGAGCACGACCGACCGCAGCGGAACCATCACCGTCTCCTTCCGTCCCCCGCACCAACGGACTTCACCGGCTTCACCGGCTTCGCCGGCGTCTTGGAGACCGGCCGCCGCGGCGAGGGAAGCGGCGGCAGCGGGGCCCAGACTAGTCGCACCCATCGAGGCGTCGGACGGGCGTTCAGGGCCCGCGCCGCGTCCGGCTCCGCCCGGGCGAACGAGGCGAGCATCCCGATCGCCGCCATCGCCACGATCAGGGCGCTACCACCTGCGGAAATGAACGGCAGCGGAAGACCGGTGATGGGCAGCAGACCGACCACACCGCCCATGTTGATCACCGCTTGGGCGACCAGCCAGGTGGTGATCGCGGCGGCCGCGAGCCGGCGGAACGGGTCGGCCGAGCGGCGGGCGATCCGGAAGCCGCTGTACGCCAGCACCGAGAAGAGCGCCAGCACCACGGTGCAGCCGACCACGCCCATCTCCTCGGCCAGGATCGAGTAGATGAAGTCGTTCTCCGCCTCCGGCACCCAGCCCCACTTGAGCGCGCCCTTGCCCAGGCCGACCCCGAACCAGCCGCCCTCGAAGATCGCCGAGCGGCCCATGATCAGCTGGTAGCAGGCCCCGTTGAGGTCGCACTGGTCGAGCGGCTTGAGGAACGCGGTGAGGCGGGCCACCCGGTAGTTCTCCGCGCCGTCGGTGCCGGAGCCGGCGCCCCGGGACGCGGCCGCGATCAGCAGCCCGATGCCGGCCAGGCCGAGCACGCCGAGCGCGCCGAACACCCGCAGCCGGACACCGGCCGCCCAGAGCAGGCCGACGATCAGCGCCAGCAGCACCAGCATGGTGCCCACGTCGTTGTAGCCGACCAGGACGAAGAGCAGGCCGATCACCGGGAAGAGCGGCATCGCCAGCTCCCGCCAGTGGCCCAGCGCCGGGCCCTTGCGGGCGATCATGTCGGCGCCCCACAGCACCATGCCGAGCTTGGCCAGCTCGGAGGGCTGCATAGGGACGCCGCCGACGTACAGCCAGAGCAGGCTGGCGCTGACCGGGCCCGCGTGCACCACCTGGTTGGCGTCCGCCTTCAGGACGCCGAGGCCCTTCAGCGCGTTCAGCAGGTCCAGGACGCAGAGCAGCACGATCGCGGCGCCCAGGATGTACTTGCCGAGGGTGCGCAGGGTGATCGCGGGCAGCCGCTGGCAGACCCAGAAGGCGACCAGGCCGAGCAGCGCGAAGACCGCCTGGCTGGAGATGGCGGAGAAGGCGTTGCCGTTCTTGGCGTACGCCGCCACGCTGGTCGCCGAGAAGACCATCGTCAGCCCGATCAGCAGCAGCATCCCGGCACTGGCGATCAGCAGGTAGTAGGACGAGAGGGGGCGCGCCAGCAGCCCGTGCACCGCGGGCAGGAACTGCCGGCTCAGTGACGGGCGGGCCTTGTCGGTACGGTCGTCCGCCATGCCCCCATCATCGTCGCGACGACACGCCACCGACGGGTACGTCGATGGCGTGTCGCCTGAGGGTTTGTCGCGTACGCCACGTGCGGGTCCGTCACGGGGTCGAGCAGATGACCGTCAGCGCCGCCCCGCTCCCGGCGGTCAGTCCACCGGAGAACGTGAAGGTCCAGTCCTCGCCGCTTCCGGCGGACCCGATCACCGTGGCGCCTTCCCCGGCGGCCAGGCTCGCGAGGCCGGCGATGGCGGTGTTGCCCTCGCCGCATCCCACGGTCTTGCTGGACTGGCCCTGGGTCGCCGTCGAGTTCACCGACGTCAGCGTCGGCGTGGTGCCGGGAAGGCCCTGGAGGCCCCGGACGCCCTGGATGCCCTGGATCCCCTGGCTGCCCGGGGCACCGGGAGTCCCGGGCGCACCCGATGCGCCGGTGGCCCCGGTGGCTCCGGTGGCGCCGGTGGCCCCGGTCGGTCCGGTGGGGCCCGCAGGACCGGCAGCACCGGCAGCACCCTGCGGACCGGCGGGGCCCGCAGGCCCGGCGGGACCGGCAGCGCCGGCGGGACCGGCAGGACCGGTAGGACCGGCGGCACCGGTGGCGCCCTTCGGACCGGTGGCGCCCTTCGGGCCCGTCTCGTTCCAGGACTCCAGCATCTCCCCGTTCCGGCACTTGGTCGTGCTGTCGGAGACCCAGCGCATCTCCCCCGACTTCTTGTTCACACAAACCTTGATCACATCGGCCGCGGCGGCGCCGGTCCGGGCGGCGGCTGCCGCCGGTCCCGCACCCACCAGCGACGCGATCGCCATCGCGCCGGCCGAGGTCAGCAGAATCTGTCGCCTCATCGGTTGTTCCATTCTCTGCGCATCGCGGATTCCGGGCCGGCGGTCACCGGCGCAGGACGTCCGGACGCTCCCGCCTGGACGGAGCGCCATCGGCTCCCGCACCGGCAGTCCACAGCCTATGAACCGGTTCGCCCCGGCCATGGGGATATCGACGCATTGGTCACGGCTCCGCGACGACGCCGGCCGCATGCACGCACGCGAATGGGGCCACGGCCGATCGGCCGTGACCCCCGCCCGGTTACCCGGGATCGTGCGGAGAAACCGGTCAGCCCATGACCGCGAGATGGTCGCTGTAGAACAGCCCCAGACCGATCGCCGCGCAGATCCCGGCGATGATCCAGAACCGGACCACGATGTTCACCTCGGACCAGCCGGCCAACTCGAAGTGGTGCTGGAGCGGCGACATCCGGAACACCCGTTTACCGGTGGTCTTGAACGAGATGATCTGGATGACCACGGACATCGTGATCACCACGAACAGGCCGCCGATGATCACCGAGAGCAGCGTGGTCCGGGTGGCCACCGCCAGGCCGCCGATCAGGCCGCCCAGGCCGAGCGCGCCGGTGTCGCCCATGAAGATCCGCGCCGGGTTGGTGTTCCACCACAGGAAGCCGACGCAGGCCGCCGCCGCGGCCGCCGCGATCAGCGCGATCTCCAGCGGGTCGCGGACCTGGTAGCAGTGCTCCTGGGTGAGCTGGCTGGTGAGCCGGTAGTCGTCGTCGCCGCACCAGTGCCGGTACTGCCAGAAGCCGATCAGCGAGTACGCCCCGAGCACCAGGATCGACGCGCCGGTGGCCAGGCCGTCCAGACCGTCGGTCAGGTTCACGCCGTTGGACATCGCCATGATCACGAAGACGAAGACCATGACCGCGCCGACCTTGCCGACGTCGAGCCAGCTGACGTCCCGGATGAACGAGATCTTCTCGCTCGCCACGGTCTCCCCGTTGGTGCTCGGGAAGTACAGCGCCGCGATGCCGAAGCCGGTGCCGACCAGCAACTGCCCGAGCAGCTTGCCCTTGGCGCTGAGGCCGTCCGAGTTCTTCTTGCGGACCTTCAGGAAGTCGTCCAGGAAGCCGACCGCGCCGCAGAACACGAACAGACCGAGCAGCACCAGCGCGGTCATGGTGGGCCGCTCCTGGGCGATCTGCCGTTCCGGGAGCGTGGTCAGCGCGACGTGGCCGGCGACGTACGCGAAGACCGTGGCCAGGATGAACGCCACGCCGCCCATGGTCGGGGTGCCCCGCTTGCCCAGGTGGGTCTGCGGACCGATGGTCCGGATCGGCTGCCCGGCCTTCAGCGCGGAGAACACCTTGATGGCGATCGGGGTGCCGAAGAGCGAGATGAGAAAGGCGACCGCGGCCGCGACGATGACTGCCCTCACGTGGGCTGAACCTCCTCGGAACGCCGCAGCCAGTCGGCGACGTCCCATGTGCGGTACCGGGAACCCTTGACCAGCACGACATCGTCGGCGCGCAGGTCGTTGCGCAGAATCTCGATCGCGGCGGCCTGGTCGGCGGCGAACCGGGCGGTGCCCCGCCACGCGCCCACCTCCGCCGCGCCGTCCAGGATCGGGCGGGCGTTGTCCGCCACCGCGATCAGCCGGTCCACACCCAGCTCGGCGGCCAGCCGGCCGACCTCGGCGTGCCCGGACACCTCGTGCTCGCCCAGCTCGGCCATGTAGCCGAGCACGGCGGTGGTGCGCTTGCCCTCCCCCATCGCGGCCAGCGCGTGCAGCGCCGCCGCGGTCGAGGACGGGTTGGCGTTGTAGGAGTCGTCGATCAGCGTGACCCCGTCCGGCCGCTGCACCACGTCCATCCGCCGCCCGGACACGATGCCCACCTCGCCGAGCGCGACGACCAGGTCGTCGAAGGCCATCCCGGCGGTCAGCGCGACCGCGGCCGCGGCGAGGCTGTTGGCCACCTGATGCCGCCCGGCCACCCCCAGGCGCACGTTTCCCGATTCAGGACCGGATTTCAGTACGTACGACGCCCGCCCCGTGGCGTCCACGGTGACCTCGGCGGCCCGCAGTCCCGCCGAGTCCCGCTCGCCGACCTGGATGACCCGCGCCACGGTCCGCGAAGCCATCGCCGACACCAGCGGATCGTCCGCGTTCAGCACCGCGACGCCGGACTCCGGCAGCGCCTCGACCAGCTCGCCCTTGGCCCGCGCGGTCCCCTCGACCGACCCGAACTCGCCGAGGTGCGCCGCCCCGACGTTGAGCACCACGCCGATCGACGGCCGGGCGATCCCGGTCAGGTACCGGATGTGCCCGATGCCCCGGGCGCCCATCTCCAGCACCAGGAACCGGGTCTTCTCGTCGGCCTGGAGCACCGTGTAGGGGAAACCCAGCTCGTTGTTGAGCGACCCGGGCAGCGCCACGGTCGGCCCGAGCCGGGACAGCAGCTGCCCGATGTAGTCCTTGGTGGTGGTCTTGCCGGACGAGCCGGTCAGCCCGACCACGGTCAGCTCCGGCAGCCGCTCCAGCACCGCGGTCGCGAGCTTGGCCAGAGCGGCCAGCTGGTCCGCGACGACGACGCCGGGCACGCCCGCGTCCCGGGTGCCGAGCACCCCGGCCGCGCCGGCCGCGACCACCTGCGGGCCGAACTCGTGCCCGTCCACCTTCTCCCCGGCGAACGCCACGAACAGCCCGCCCGGGCCGACCTTGCGGGAGTCGTACTCCACCCCGCCGGTGACGATCGCCGAGCCGTCGCTGTTGACCAGCGTGCCGCCGGTGATCCCGGCGATCTCGGCGAGCGAAAGACTGATCATGAGTGACCCCCCAGCGCGGCGGCCAGCTCGATCCGGTCGTCGAACGGCAGCACCTGGCCGTTCACCTCCTGGCCCTGCTCGTTGCCCTTGCCCAGGACGGCGATCACGTCGCCCGCGGCGGCCATCCGGACCGCCTCGTCGATCGCCGCCCGGCGTCCGGCGACCTCGACCACCTTGGCGGCCGAGTGTGCCTGTTCGGCGCCACGGCGCACTGCCGCGCGTACCGAAGCCGGGTCCTCGGTCCTGGGGTTGTCGTCCGTGATGATCACCAAGTCGGCGCCCTGCGCCGCGGCCTCACCCATCAGCGGCCGCTTGCCCTTGTCCCGGTCGCCGCCGGCGCCGAGCACGCAGATCAGCCGCCCGCCGCGACCGGTGGCCAGCTCGCGCAGCGCCGCGAGGGCGGCCACGATCGCGTTGGGCTTGTGCGCGTAGTCGACGACGCCGAGCACCTCACCGGGCGACGGAACCTGCTCCAGCCGGCCCGGCACCCCGGAGCACTCGAGGATCCCGCGACCGGCCACCGCCGGGTCGACACCGACCGAGGCGAGCAGGGCGAGCGCGAGCAGCGCGTTGGCGACGTTGTGCAGGCCGGGCAGCGCGACGCCGGTGTCGACGGTGACGCCGCCCGGTCCGTGCGCGGTGAACAGCTGACCGAAGTCCGACGGGCGCACGCCGGAAGCCCACCAGGTGGCGTCCCGGTTGCCCGCCGCCGAGTAAGTCACCATGCCCGGCTTGAAAAGCGACATGACGGAGGAATCGTCATGGTTGAGCACCCCGACCGCGCTGCGCCCGTCGAAGAGCCGGGCCTTGGCCGCGAAATACTCCTCCGACGTCGGGTGGAAGTCCAGGTGGTCCTGGCCGAAGTTGGTGTACCCGGAGGCCGCGAACCGGATCCCGTCCGCCCGGCCCATGACCAGGGCGTGGCTGGACACCTCCATGACCACCGCGGAGACCCCCCGGTCCACCCCGACGGCCAGGATCGCCTGGAGGTCGGTGGCCTCGGGCGTGGTGCGGACGCTCTTCACGGTGAAGTCGCCGAGCCTGGTCTCCACCGTGCCGACCAGGCCGGTGACCTTCCCGGCCGCCCGCAACCCGGCCTCCACCAGGTACGACGTCGAGGTCTTGCCGGCCGTCCCGGTGATCCCGATCATGGTGAGCCGCCGGGACGGATCGCCGTAGATCGCCGCCGCGGCCGCGCCGAGCACCGCTCGCGGAGCGTCGGCGACCAGCACCGGCAACCCGGCGGCGAGCGCGGCCTCGCGCCCGGCCGGGTCGGTCAGCACCGCCGCCGCGCCGGAGCGGGCCGCGTCGGCGACGAACTCGGCGCCATGCCGGTTCGCGCCGGGCAGCGCCGCGTAGAGATCTCCAGGGCGCACCGCGCCACTACTGTGCGTGACCCCGGTGACATCGACGTCACCACCGTGCAGCGTTGCCGTGAGCAGCTCAGCGAGCCGCGTCAACGGGAACGGCGCGACGGTCTCGGGGCGGGGAATGCCGGACACGGCGTCAGACCCTACCCGGTACGGCACCGGTTCCCGTCAACGCCATGCGCCCTCCGTCAGTCCCGGAGCTTGAACGTCGGCGGTTTCGTGGTGGACGGTGGCACAAAGTAATGGAGCAGGGTGTAGCCCATCATGTCGGAGAAGGCCGGCGCGGACACCTCGCCACCGGTGCCCTTGGCCACGTCCATCGAGACCGCGACGACGTACCGCGGGTTCTCGGCCGGTGCCATGCCGACGAACGAGCTGGCGTTGTGGCTGGTGTACTGCCCGTCCACGACCATCTTGCCGGTGCCGGTCTTGCCGGCCACCCGGTAACCGGCCACCTGCGCCTTGGTGCCGGTGCCCTCGTTGTCCTCGGTCACCGCCTCCAGCAGGGTGCGCAGCTCGCCCGCGACCTTGGCGTCCAGCACCCGGTGCGTCTCCGGGGTGGCGACCGGGGTCTCCGTCCCGTCGCCGGCCACCGTCGACTTGATCAGGTGCGGCTGGATGTAGACGCCGTCGTTGGCGATCGCGCCGTACCCGGCGGCCATCTGCACCAGGGTCGCCGAGACGCTGTGCCCGATCGGCACCGACCCGTACGCCGAGCCGCTCCACTGGTCCGGCGGCAGCAGCAGGCCGGGCGACTCGCCGGGCATGCCCTCGCCGGTCGCCTTGCCCAGCCCGAACTTCTGCTGGTACTCGTAGAGCTTCTGCTTGCCGAGCTTCTCGCCGATCAGGATGGTCCCGACGTTGGACGAGTAGGCCAGGATCCCGGCGATGGTCAGCTTGGAGCCCTTGGTCACCTTCTCGTGGTCCTCGAACGGGATCCCGCCGCGCACGATCGCCGGCGCGACCACCTGCGTCGACTCCGGCGTGATCAGACCCTCCTGCAGCGCCGCGCCGATCACGAACGCCTTGTGGCTGGAGCCCGGGTCGGTGACCACCGCGGTCGGCACGTCGATCCGCTCGTTCTCCTCGGACTTCTCCGGCTGGGCCGCGTTGTAGGTCGGGTAGCTGGCCTGGGCCACGATCTCCCCGGTCTTGACGTCCAGGATCACCGCGCCGGCCACCGTGGCGTGGTTCCGCTCGGCCTCTTCGTTCAGGATCCGCTGGGCGTTGTACTGCACCCAGCGGTCGATGGTCAGCTTCACCGAGCTGCCCGGGCGGGCGGCGGTGATCTGCTCGTACCCGCCCGCGATCGGCACGTTCAGGCTGCCCTTGCCGGTCTCGTAGACCCGCTTGCCGTCGGTGCCGTGCAGCAGGTCGTCGTACCGGGCCTCCAGGCCGACCAGCCCGCGGCCGTCGTCGCCGGTGAAGCCGATCAGGTTCGCGGCCAGGTCCTTGCCGGGCACGTCACGCCGCTCGTCGACGTGCGTGTAGATGCCCTTCAGCCCCATCGCCTCGATCTGGTTGGCGATCGAGATGTCCACGCCGCGCGCCAGGTAGCTGAACCGTGACCAGGTGCCGAGCACCTGCTTGCGCTGCATCTTCGCGGCCAGTTTGGAGGCCGGGATGCCGAGCAGCCGGGACAGCCGGACCGCGGTGGCGCCCAGGTTCTTCTGCAGTTGCGCGTTCTCCGGGTCGGCGTAGATGTACCGGGCCTCCACGCTGTTCGCCAGCACCGCGCCGTTCCGGTCCAGGATGCTGCCCCGCGGGGCCGGCAGCTCGACCGTGCTGAGCCGCTTGTTGCGCAGCTTGACCAGGCTCTCCACCTCGGCCGGCGAGGTGCCCACCTGGAGCACCACCAGCCGCACGCCGATCATGACGAACAGCGAGAGTGCGAGCACCGTGCCGAGCCGCAGCCGGCGGGTGCTGTTGGCCAGCTTCGGCGGCTCGGCCGGCACCGGGCGCGGGCGGCGGGCCGGTTCCCGGCCGGGACCACGACCGGTCCGATCGGTCACGGTCCGCCGTGCCGCGGGTTCCTGCTTTCCGGTACGCCGTGAGCTCGCTCGCGGGGGTTCCGGGGCGCGGCGTACCCGGGGGACGTCGCGGTCCCCGGCCCGGCGCTCCCGTTTCTCGCGCGCCTCCCGTGCCTCGCGCGCCTCCCGCTCCCGGCCCTTGCCGGTGGCCTCCCGCGCCTCCCGGCCCCGGCTCGTGCCCTCCCGCGGCTCCCGGGCCCGTTTCGTGCCCTCCCGCGGCTCGCGAGCCCGGCCCGTGCCCTCCCGCGGCTCGCGCTCCGGGCGGCCCCGCTCGTCGGCCGGCGGCTCACCCGTGCGGGCGCCGCGCTGCCGGGCCCGCGGAGTCCCCTCGCCGCCCTCGACCACCTGCAACGCCGGGCGGAACGGGTCGGTGGTGCGGCCGGTCCGCGGGGTGCGCCCCCGCTCGGCCACGGTGCGCCCGCGCGGCGTGTACGCCCGCGCCTCACCGATGCTGGAGCGCCCGCGCCGTTCGGGGCGCTCCGGCTCCTCGGGTCCCTCCGGAGGGACGGCTCGGGACGCAGCGCGCCGGGGCGGAGTGCCCCGGCGCGGTGTCTCGTCGTCTCGCGGCGACACGGCCTACTGCCCCGTTCCGTTCTGACCGCCGGCGCCCTGCCCGGTGTTCCCCTGGCCGGTCTTGCCCTGGTCGGTGTTCCCGTCGCCCTTGGCCGGCTGCGCGGTCACCGAGACCGGGCCCTCACCCGGCGTCGGCGGCCGGATGATCTTGCCGTCGGGCAGCCGGATCATCGCCGGGTTGTCCGCCCGGACCAGGCCCAGCCGGCGCGCGGCGGCCTCCAGGTTGCCCGGGCTGGACAGCTGGATCAGCTGCTGGTTCAGCTCCTGCTGCTCCTCGTCCAGGGCGGTCTGCTGGTCACGCAGCGCGTCCAGCTTGAACGACTGCTCCATGGTCTTGGTGTTGATCAGCAGGATGCCGACCACACCGATCAGGACCAGCACGATCACGCCGGCCGCGAAGGTCGGCCGCGGCGCGCGGATCGGCAGCGGCGGCGCGACCCGCAGGCGCGGCGACGCCGGCGCGGTCGTCGCGGCGGTGTCCAGCCGCTTGGCCGCGGTGCCCTCGATGCTCACCTCGACCTCACCCCCGGCCCGCGGCCCGGGCCGGTCACCGCGGTCGTCCCGCCCGATCCCGGACCGGCGCGTGTCGGACCGGCGCGCCCCCCGGACGCCGGCCCCCTCAGTCCTGGCATCGCGGCTCGCCCCGCGCCCACGCTCCCCAGCGGTGGAGCGCGGTTGCGCCGCACGGCCCCCCGACCGCGGCGCGTTGGTTCGCTCGCTCATGCTTCCCCCTCCCCCTCGTCGTCCGCCTCGGAGCGTTTCCGCCCCTGTCCCCCGTGCGTTTCACTACGGTGTTGCGTCGGTTCTCCGCCGCGGACCGACGTAGTCATGCGGGGCCGTTCGCGGCCGGCCCTCGGTCCCTGGTTCGCCCTGCTCTCGTTCTCGTCCAGCCGCTCCACCGCGCGCAGCTTCACCGAAGCCGCCCGCGGGTTCGCCGCCACCTCCGCCTCGCTGGGCAGCTCCGACCCTCGGGTCAGCAGCCGCAGCGTGGGACCGGTGCCGGGCAGCTCGACCGGCAGGTCGATCGGCCCGGTGCTGCGCGCCCTCGCGGTGACGGCGCGCTTGACGATCTTGTCCTCCAACGATTGATAACTCATCACCACAAGTCGCCCGCCGGGCGACAACGCGTCCAAAGCCGCCGGAACAGCGGATTCGAGCACTTCGAGCTCGCCGTTCACCTCAATGCGTAGTGCCTGGAACGACCTTTTCGCGGGATTTCCACCCGTTCGCCGCGCGGCGGCCGGAATAGCGTCTTTGATCAGCTCGGCCAGCCGCGCGGTCGAGACGATGCGTTCTCTCGCCCGTTCCCGGACGATCGACGAGACGATCCGTGGAGCGAATTTCTCCTCGCCGTACTGCCGGAGAATGCGCACCAGCTCGCCGGGCTCGTACGTGTTGACGACCTCTTCCGCGGTGATCCCCCGGGACTGGTCCATCCGCATGTCCAGCGGGGCGTCCTGCGCGTACGCGAAACCCCGGTCCGCCTCGTCCAGCTGCAACGAGGAGACACCCAGATCGAACAGCCCGCTGTCGATCCCCGGTAGGTCCAGCTCGGTGAGCACCCGGGGCAGCTCGTGGTAGACCGCGTGCACCAGGTGCGTCCGCTCGGCGAACCGGGCCAGACGGTGCCGCGAGTGGGCGAGCGCCTCGGTGTCCCGGTCGAGACCGATCAGGGTGACGTCCGGGAACCGCTCCAGCACCGCCTCGGCGTGCCCGCCGAGGCCCAGCGTGAAGTCGACGTGCACCGCGCCGGGCCGGGCCAGGGCCGGACCGAGCAGCTCGAGGCAGCGTTCCAGCAGCACCGGAACGTGCGCACCGCGCGGCTCCCCCATGTCGACCCCCATTGCCCCACCTGATCGCGTTACACCCGGTTGTTACCTGTTGCTGCCATGCCGGCCCGGCCGCCATCCGTACCGCCAGATCCCCATCCGCTCTGCCCGCGCCGGTATGACCGGGCCCGGACACGCGCCTGGCGCCGGGGAAGAGGCGCCAGGAGCGGGAGCGGCTGGAGATCTCGCAGTACGGCAAGCAGTGGCGGTCGGGCCGGAAGTCCCAGCGGCCCACCGAGTGCCACGCCTTACAGTCCGCCGGGCAGCACCCCCTCCTCGATGTCGGCGAACTCTTCCTCGCTCGCCGAGAGGTAGTCGTCCCAGGACTGCTTGTCCCAGATCTCGACCCGGGTGCTGGCCCCGATCACCACGAGATCCCGGCCGAGACTCGCGTACTCCCGCAGGTGTGCGGGGATGGTGACCCGGCCCTGTTTGTCAGGCACCTCGTCGTGGGCGCTGGCGAAGAACACCCGGCTGTAAGCCCGGGCGGCCTTGTTGGTCACCGGCGCCTCGCGCAGCTGGCCCGCGATGCGCTGGAACTCCGGCATCGGGAACACGTAAAGACAGCGCTCCTGCCCCTTCGTGATCACGACACCTCCCGCCAGCTCATCTCGGAACTTCGCCGGGAGGATCAGCCGGCCCTTCTCGTCCAGCCGAGGGGTGTGCGTGCCGAGAAACATCGGCCCCCACCCCTTTGCCGGGACGGCCGCTCCTTCGCGGAGGGAGTGGACCGTCTGTCAACTCGGGCCGGCAGGCTCTCGGTGTCGTCCGCTCAGTCCTGCCACTGCGCCCCACTCTACTCCACTTCCCTCCACCTGCAACCCGAAAGCGATCGCTCACGAGCCGTTTTCGCGGACGTAATCCCAGTTCACAGGCGGTGGCGCGGAGTGGAGGGCGAGACCATGATCCACCAGGTCCGGTTTCCGACATCCGGCGCAGGAGGGTCGATAACTCCGCCCGAAAAGCACTGTTCAGCCGCTTGGGGAGGGTTGTGGAGTGCGGCGGGGAGAGAAGTGGAGGACCCCGGTGGAGGAGAGTGGAGGACCCCGGTGGAGGAGAGTGGAGGCTCCCGCCGGGACTTGTGGAGGGTCGCCCGCGCCGAAAGTGGAGGGTCCGGCGGCGCCCATGTGGACGGATCCCGCCGGTGAGGGGTGGAGAGCCGGCCCGGGCCGTGGCGCTGCGGTCGTACCGGAAACCGGTCAGCGATCAGAAGGCGGGGCGCGGACCGCGACCGGCCGCCCGTGCCGCACCGGGAACGCCAGTGGGGCGCGACCCGAACCGGGTCGCGCCCCACTGGCGGTGTTTCCTTACTTACTAGGGCGCTGGCGACTCACGGAGGCGCCGGCGCCCGGCATCAGGCGACGAGACGCCGCACGACGTAGTTACTGCCGTAGATCTTGTGCTTCCCGACACGCGCGCCGGTGTGCGGCGAGTCGTACATGTAGCCGCCGCCCGCGTAGATGCCCGCGTGGTAGCCGTACGACCCGGAGCGGAAGACGATCAGGTCGCCGACCCGCTTGTGCGACTTGCTGACCGCCTTGCCGTACTTCTGCTGCGAGTTCGCCTTGTGCGGCAGGTTCTTGCCGGCCGCCTTCTTGTACACGTACTTGGTGAACCCGGAGCAGTCGAACCGCTTGGGCCCGGCGGCGCCGAACAGGTAGAGCGCGCCCTTGTGCTTCTTCGCCTCGGCGAGGATCTTGGCGCCGCTCGACTTGACCGAGATCTTGACCTTGGTGGAGGCGGCCTGGTTGTAGCCGCTGCCGGTGAAGAGCGTGCGGACGTAGACGCCGGAACCGACGCCCTTGGAGGTCGGACGGGCCGCCAGGGTGACCGCACCGCTCTTCACGGTCTCGGTGTCCCAGGTGACCCACTTGTTGGTCCGCCAGGCCTGAAGCCGGACCGTGCCCTTGGCGACCTTGCCGGTGCGCGGGTCGATGACCTTGGCGGTGACCTTGAGAGTGGAGCCCCAGGCGAGGCTCCGGGTGTTGACCGAGGCGGTCAACTTGGGCGTGACCTTCGCCGCAGCGGCCGCCGTGCCGGCGGTCGTGCTCGCGGCCTGCGTGGTGGACGCGACCGCGGGGGAAGCTCCGATGAGCTGGCCGGCGCAGAGGCAGAGGCCCAGGGACAGTGCGACGGTACCGGCGCCGGACATGCGGCGGCCCCGGCTCGAACTGTGTTCGTGCACGGTTGAGAGATCCCTCCGGCACGCCTGCGAGGTTAGCTGTCGGGTTCGGGCGGGAAGGCTTGCCCGGCCACCGTGGTGGCTTCACCCCAAGGTCCGACCGATGGCGCCGCCGTGGGGCGTGCGGCGCCGGCGCGGACCGGTAAATGGGTCCCCCGTCCCTGCCCCCTGATGCCTTGTCAGCTGTTCTGGTGCTTGGGCGTTCGCGTCGACCGGCCCGGGGCAGGGCTCGGCGTGAACCGGATCGTCGCGACCGGCGAGCGGTTGCTGCCGGCGAATCTTTGGTACCTGAATTCGCCCATGATCGTCAGGTGCGATTCAGTCACACACCGTGTTTGGCATGACGGACGCTGTCCCATTTGTTCGCTCCGCAAGACAAATGTCATCACCGATTGCATTCATCCGACTACATTCCGTCGAAATAGGGAAGTGAACCAGAACACACAATTTCTCGGGTGGTAACCCATTAGGAACCCCGAAACGTCAGGGCACCGGCGCAAACGTGGTAATCCGATGGGAGGAGGGCCACAGCAACGGTGGTGGGTGCCTTCCGGCAACGCGACGTAACCCCGGGGTCCGGTACCCTCGCTGGCGTGACGGACGGGAAGATGCCCCTGCGGGCCATAGTCGCGACCACCGCGTCGAAGACCGCGGCCGCGCTCTCCAGGGCCGCGGGACGCGGCGACGGTTCGGTGATCGGCGGCTGGATCGGCCTCAAGATCGATCCGGACCTGCTGGCCCACCTGTCGTCCGGGCGCGCCGTCGCCCTGGTGTCCGGCACCAACGGCAAGACCACCACCACCCGGCTCACCGCGGCCGCGGTCGGCGTGCTCGGCCGGGTCGCCACCAACGGCTACGGGGCGAACATGCCCACCGGCCACACCTCGGCCCTGGCGAAAGAGGGACACACCCCGTTCGCCGTGCTGGAGGTCGACGAGCACTACCTGGCCCAGGTGATCGACTCCACCCGGCCCAAGGTGGTGGCCCTGCTCAACCTCTCCCGCGACCAGCTCGACCGGGCGAAGGAGGTGGCGATGATGGCGCAGCTGTGGAAGACCGCGCTGGCCGGCCACCCCGAGATCCGGGTGGTGGCCAACGCGGACGACCCGATGGTGGTCTGGGCAGCCGTCAGCAGCCCGCAGACCACGTGGTTCAGCGCCGGTCAGCGCTGGCACGACGACTCGTTCGTCTGCCCGGAGAGCGGCCACCCGATCGAGCGGGCGAACGGTGACTGGTGGTGCACCGGCTGCCCGCTGCGCCGGCCGACCCCGCAGTGGGTGGTCGAGGAGGACGGCGTCATCGACCCGCGCGGCGACTGGCACCTGGTCAAGCTCCAGCTCCCCGGCAAGGTCAACCTGGGTAACGCGGCCACCGCCCTCGCGGTCGCCGGTGAGTTCGGGGTCCGCCCGATCGAGGCCCTCCCGCGACTCTCCCGGGTGACCTCCATCGCGGGGCGGTACGCGCAGGTCGACCGGGACGGCCGCAACATCCGGCTGCTGCTCGCCAAGAACCCGGCGAGCTGGCTGGAGGCGTTCGACATGGCCGACCAGGCGCCGACGCTGCTCTCGATCAACGCGCGGGACCCCGACGGGCTGGACACCTCGTGGCTGTGGGACGTCGACTTCGCCCCGCTGCGCGACCGGCGCGTGCTGATCACCGGCGACCGGGCGTTCGACCTGGCCGTCCGGCTGGAAGTGAACCGGGTGCCGTTCCAGCACGTAAACACCTTCGACGAGGCGCTGGCCGCGGTCCCGCCCGGCCGCCTCGAGGTGATCGCCAACTACACGGCGTTCCAGGACATCCGCGCGGTGCTCGACCGTGTCAATTAACACCAAGACCGAGGTCAAGGCATGAACGACAGCACCTTGCGGATCGTCTGGATCTACCCGGATCTGCTCTCCACCTACGGCGACCGGGGCAACCTGCTGATCCTGGCGCACCGGGCGGCCGCCCGCGGCATCCCGGTGGAGACCTACGAGGTCCGCTCCGACATGCAGATGCCCACCACCGCCGACATCTACCTGATCGGCGGCGGCGAGGACGGCCCGCAGTCGCTCGCCTCGCAGCGGCTGATCACCGACGGCGGCCTGCACCGCGCGGTGAACCAGGGCGCCTCGGTCCTGGCCATCTGCGCGGGTTACCAACTGTTCGGTCATTCGTTCTTCGCCAAGGGGACGAAATGTGCCGGGCTCGGTCTGCTCGACATCACCTCGGACCGGGGTGAGACCCGGGCGGTCGGCGAGCTCCGCGGGGACATCGACCCGCGGCTCGGGCTTCCCCCGCTGACCGGTTTTGAGAACCATGGCGGCCGCACTCACCTGGGCCAGCACGCCGCGCCGCTGGCCCGGGTGACCGGTGGCATCGGCAACGACGGGCACACCGAGGGCGCCTGGGCCGGCAAGATCATCGGGACGTACTCGCACGGGCCGGCGCTCGCTCGCAACCCAGCGATAGCCGATCTGCTACTGCGTTGGGCGACCGGCGCGGATAGGCTTGCGCCCCTTGACGACACCTGGCCGGAGCGGCTGAGGGGCGAGCGGTTCGCCGCCACGGCCCCGGCCTGAGTGCCTCGGCACCACGACGACGAAGACGAGCGCGGAACAAACTGCACGACCGTGTCCTGAACCGACGAGCCGTTGGGGCGGTAGGCCTGCATATGACCGACAAACCTGAACGCCCCGTGGGCGCCCTCGCCGGGGACTCTCAGGCTGCGCCGATCAGCCGGTCCGTCGCCGTCCTCGAGCCGCCGGTCGCGGCGGTTCCGGCGGAGCCGGAGGCGCACGCCCCGATCAGCCGCAAGCGGCGCCTGGTCCGGCTCGGCGTGCTGACCGCGCTGATCGGCGGCCTCGCGGTGGCCGCGAGCACCCTGCCGCTGCGCGACATCGGCGACGCGGTGGTCGCGCTCGGCCCGGGCGCCGCCGTCGCCGTCGCCGTGCTGGGCGGCCTGCTCCTGTCCGTCCTGGTCCCCCGGACCGCGGTCACCGTGGCCTGCGGCGCCCTGCTCGGCGCCGCCACCGGCGCGATCGCCGCCCTGGCCGCCGCCGTGATCGCGGCGATCGCCACCTACTACGCCGGCCGCTGGGCCGGCCGCGGCGCGCTCCAGGCCAAGGCCGGCGGCCGGCTGGCCCGCCTCGACGGCTGGCTCAACCGTCGTGGCCTGGCCGCCGTGCTCCTGGTCCGCTTCCTGCCCCTGGCCCCGTTCGGCCTGGTCGGCTACGCCTACGGCACCACCAGCGTCTGCCGCAAGCGTTACCTGCTCGGCACCACGATCGCCGCCATCCCGTCCACGGTCACCTACGCCGTGATCGGCGCCGCGGTGGCCGCTCCGGGCCGGATGAGCGCCATCACGATCGCCCCGGCGGCGATCAGCTTCATCCTGAGCACCGCGATCGTCATCCGCTGGCGCCAGACCTCCCGCCGCGCCGCCGGCCCGGTGGCCACCGCGACTCCGGCCTGACCGGACCGCTCCCCCACCCGCGGGCCGCTCCTCCGCACGGTCTGCCCTTCCGTGTCGGGCCGTTTTGTCCGGAAAGCCTTTTTCGGTACGGGCGGAGCTGCCGGGCGCCGGCCGCCTCAGTCCGCCAGCACCCGCTCCGCGAAGGCCAACAGGTCGGCACGGCGGCGCACCGGGTTCCGGTAGCGGGACGCTCCGCCGCAGCGGATCCGGAGCGCCTCCCCGACGATGCGCTCCCAGCGGTTCCCGTAGGCCCGCAGCGCGAACTCACCCGCCGCCGTCTTCGAGGTGACCTCCCCCGCCTCCAGGGTGTGCCGCAGCCGCGCCACCCCGAGTACCGTCCAGGAGACCGCCCAGCCCGTGAACCCGGCCGGGCCGACCCGCAGCCGCCGGACCCACGGCCGCCAGTAGGAGTCCAGGTTCGCCCGGGTCCGCTCGGCCAGCGCCGGCCAGTCGGTGTAGATCTCCGGCCGCTCGGGCCCGCGCAGCGTCACCGCGGCCTGGGCCAGCACGTGCCATGTGACCAGGTTCCGCTCGAAGTCGGAGGCGGCCAGCACCCGACCCTCGTGCACGGCCGGCCCGGGCGGGAGCTCCGCCGGATCCCGCCGCAGGTCGTCCCACCCCACGAAGACCCCGTCGAGATGCGGCCGGCGCGGCAGCTCCTGATGGATCCGCCTGATCAGCTCGGGCGCCGGCGGCCGCGACGTGACCGCCACGAAGTCGACGTCACTGACCCCCGCCCGGTAGTCCCCGAGCGCCACCGACCCCTGCAGATAGAACCCCTCGACCAGCCCCGGAGCGAGGACGTCGGCCCGGCGCACGAAGCTTTCCGCGATCTCCATCCCGCGAACCGTATCGAGCGGTCTCCACAGCAGCCGGTTATCCACAGGCCGTCTGCGGGATCTTGGCCTTCTAGCCCAAAATGATCGATGGGCTGGCTCCCCCTGGGAGGGCGGGCTGCAGGCGGGCGGGCTGTAGGCGGGCGGGCTGTAGGCGGGCGGGCTGCAGGCGGGCGGGCTGCAGACGGACGAGCTGCAGACGGACGAGCTGCAGACGGACGAGCTGCAGGCGGGCGGGCGCTGCGCGGTCCCCCAGCGGACCCGCACGACACGCGCCGCGGTCGTTCGGGGCCTCGGCCTCGCGAGCCGACCGCCACGGGACTGCCAGTCGTACCAGAAAAGGATCCGCGCGGAAGCCGGCGGCATCGCGGCAGCGGGGATGGTTGTCGCCGGCGATGGCCGAAAGCGACGGGCCGACCTCGCGGGTGGCGAGATCGGCCCGGGTGGCGCGGGGAACCTGGCTCAGACGACCACGCTGACCAGGCGGCCCTTCACCACGATGACCTTTTTCGGGTCCTTGCCGGCCAGGGCCTCGGCGACGGCGGCCAGGGCCTGCGCCCGGACCTCCTCCTCCGGGGTGTCCGGGGCGACCTCGACCCGGCCGCGGACCTTGCCGTTGACCTGGACCGGGTAGGTGATCGAGTCGGCGACCAGCTGGGCCGGGTCGGCCTGCGGGAAGTCCGCGTAGGCCAGCGTGCCGATGTGGCCCAGCTTGCCCCACAGCTCCTCGGCCAGGTGCGGCGCGAACGGGGACAGCATCAGCACCAGCGGCTCGACCGCCTCGCGGGAGACGGTGGGCAGCGGGGTCAGCGTGTTGGTCAGCTCGATCAGCTTGGCGATCGCGGTGTTGAACCGCAGCTCGGCCATGTCCTCGCGGACGCCGGCGATGACCTTGTGCAGGACCTTGCGGGACTTGGCGTCCAGCGGCTCGTCGGTGACCCGGACCGCGCCGGTCTCCTCGTCGACCACCAGACGCCAGACTCGCTGCAGGAAGCGCTGCGAACCGATCACCGCCCGGGTCTCCCAGGGACGGGAGACGTCCAGCGGGCCCATCGCCATCTCGTAGACCCGGAACGTGTCGGCGCCGTACTGCTCGCACATCTCGTCGGGGGTCACCACGTTCTTCAGCGACTTGCCCATCTTGCCGTACTCACGGTTGACCTGCTGGTCGCCGTAGTACCACTTGCCGTCGCGCTCGACGACCTCCTCGGCCGGGACGATCACGCCGCGGGCGTCGCGGAACGCGTACGCCTGGATGTAGCCCTGGTTGAACAGTTTCTTGAACGGCTCGAAGGACGAGACGTGGCCCAGGTCGAACAGCACCTTGTGCCAGAAGCGCGAGTACAGCAGGTGCAGCACGGCGTGCTCGACGCCGCCGACGTACAGGTCGACGCCACCCGGGTCGCCGGCCGAGCGGGGACCCATCCAGTACGCCTCGTTGGCCGGGTCGACCAGCACCTTGTCGTTGTGCGGGTCCAGGTAGCGCAGTTCGTACCAGCAGGAGCCGGCCCACTGCGGCATGGTGTTGGTCTCGCGGGTGTACGTCTTCGGCCCGTCGCCCAGGTCCAGCTCGACCTGCACCCAGTCCTTCTTGCGGGACAGCGGGGTCTCCGGCTCGGTGTCCGCGTCGTCCGGGTCGAAGGTGCGCGGGGAGAAGTCGTCCACGTCCGGCAGCTCGACCGGCAGCATCGACTCGGGCAGCGCGATCGGCAGGCCGGTCTCGTCGTAGACGATCGGGAACGGCTCGCCCCAGTAGCGCTGGCGGCTGAACAGCCAGTCGCGCAGCCGGTAGGTGGTGGCGCCGGCGCCCTTGTCGTTGTCCTCCAGCCAGGCGATCATCGCGGCCTTGGCGTCGTCCTTGGTCAGCCCGTCCAGAAACTCCGAATTGATCACTACGCCGTCGCCGGTGTACGCGCCCTCGAAGCCCTCGGGCGTCTCGATGGTGCGGACCACCGGCAGCTCGAACACGGTGGCGAACGCGAAGTCGCGCTCGTCGTGCCCGGGCACCGCCATGATCGCGCCGGTGCCGTAACCGGCCAGCACGTAGTCGGCGATGAAGACCGGGATGCTCGCGCCGTTGACCGGGTTGGTGGCGTACGCCCCGGTGAAGACGCCGGTCTTCACCTTGCCCTCGGCGGTGCGCTCCTCCTCGGTCTTGGCCGCGGCGGTCGCCTTGTAGGCGGCGACGGCCTCGGCCGGGGTGGCCGCCCCGCCGGTCCAGACGTCGTGGGTGCCGGCCGGCCAGGCGTCCGGGACGATCGTGGCGACCAGCTCGTGCTCCGGGGCCAGGACCATGTACGTCGCGCCGAACAGGGTGTCCGGCCGGGTGGTGAAGACCCGGATGTGGTCGGCGCCGATCGGGAAGTCGACGTGCGCGCCCCGGCTCCGGCCGATCCAGTTGCGCTGCATCAGCTTGACCGGCTCCGGCCAGTCCAGCGCGTCCAGGTCGTCGACCAGGCGGTCACCGTACGCGGTGATCCGCATCATCCACTGCTTCAGGCTGCGCTGGAAGACCGGGAAGTTGCCTCGCTCGGAGCGGCCGTCCGGGGTGACCTCCTCGTTGGCCAGCACGGTGCCCAGGCCGGGGCACCAGTTGACCGGGGCCTCGGAGACGTAGGCCAGCCGGTGGCCGTCGATCAGCTTGCGCCGCTCGACCGGCGACATGTCCTTCCACGGGGTGCCCGGGGCCGGGCGGGTGCCGGTCTCGAACTCGGTGATCAGCTCACTGATCGGCCGGGCCTTGTGCAGCTCGGTGTCGTACCAGGAGTTGAAGACCTGCAGGAAGATCCACTGGGTCCAGCGGTAGTACTCCGGGTCGGTGGTGGAGAACGAGCGGCGCTCGTCGTACGCCAGGCCCAGGCGGCGCAGCTGCTGCCGGTACCGCTCGACGTTGGCCGCGGTGGTCACCGCGGGGTGGGTGCCGGTCTGCACCGCGTACTGCTCGGCCGGCAGGCCGAACGCGTCGAAGCCCATCGGATGCAGCACGTTGAAGCCGGCCATCCGCTGGTAGCGGGTGTAGCAGTCGGTGCCGATGTAGCCCAGCGGGTGCCCGACGTGCAGGCCGGCGCCGGACGGGTACGGGAACATGTCCTGCACGTGCAGTTTCGGCGCGCCGGCGCGCGGGTGGTCCGGGTCGGCCAGCTCGCCGACCGGGTTGGGCGCGTGGAACGTCCCGTTCTCCGCCCAGTACTGCTGCCAGCGCAGCTCCATCTCGCCGGCCAGCGCGGCGGTGTAACGGAACGGGTTCTCGGTCTCGCTCATCTTCACCATCTCGTCTACGTCAGTGGGCTGGTGGGGTTCGCGCTCCGAAGGGCATAAAAAAGCCCCTCACGCAGGAGGGGGCGCCGCACTGTACCGACTGTTCAGATAACGCTGTCGGTTCAGCGCGGCCGGCTAAGGAGCAGAACAGACCGAGCCATGCGCGCCATGATACCCGCCCACCGTCACGCACGGCGACCGGTATGCCCGCGCGTACGAAACGGGTCTGAAATCCGATCACCGTCGGTAAATGGACCGTGTTTGCTCCGTTTTCTGGAAAGCGCTCGCGTTCCGGCCTTTCGGAGGGGTGTACGTCCGGGGATAACCTGTCAGGACGGGCGGCGAGCGCCGGAGGCCCACGGACCGCTGGGCGCCCGCAACCTTGGGGTGCCCTGACGGTGGGTGACCCACCCTCGGGGTACGTACTACTGGGAGGAAGCCCGTGACAACGCCGACCTGGGGCGAGCCGACAGGACCGCTGACCAGCGCCGAGTTCCGCGCCGCGACGCAAGCCATCATGACCAACATCGAGCAGGTCATCGAGGGCAAGAGCGCGACGGTGCGGCTGGCCCTCGCGGTTCTGCTCGCCGAGGGACACCTGCTGATCGAGGACGTGCCGGGCGTCGGCAAGACGAAACTCGCCAAGGCCCTCGCGCGGTCCATCGACTGCTCGGTGCGCCGGATCCAGTTCACCCCGGACTTGTTGCCCAGTGATGTCACCGGGGTGAGCGTCTACAACCAGGAGACCCGGGACTTCGAGTTCAAGCCCGGCGCGGTCTTCGCCAACCTGGTGGTCGGCGACGAGATCAACCGTGCCTCGCCGAAAACCCAGTCGGCCCTCCTGGAGTGCATGGAGGAGCGGCAGGTCACCGTCGACGGCACGACCTACGAGCTGCAAGCCCCGTTCATGGTGGTGGCCACGCAGAACCCGATCGAGATGGAGGGCACCTACCCGCTGCCCGAGGCGCAGCGAGACCGGTTCACCGCCCGGATCGCGATGGGTTACCCCGATCCCCGCGCCGAGCTGGCCATGCTGGGCCTGCACGGCGACCACGACCCGCTCAACGACATCCACGCGGTGGCCGACGCCGCGCTGGTCCGCCGGCTGATCGAGACGGCCCGCGCGGTGCACGCCGCCGACGCCGTCCAGCAGTACGCGATCGCCCTGGTCACCGCCACTCGCGAGGCCCCGGAGATCCGCCTCGGCGCGTCCCCGCGATCCACCCTCCAGCTGCTGCGCACCGCCAAGGCGGTCGCCGCCCTGGAGGGCCGGGACTACGTGCTGCCCGACGACCTCCAGGCGCTCGCCGTCCCGGTGCTCGCGCACCGGCTCATCCCGACCCCGGACGCGCAGCTCAACCGCCGCACCACGGACACCATCGTGTCCGAGATCGTGCACCGGCTGCCGATCCCGCAGGCGAACCGGAATCCGTACGACACCCGGGACGGCCGCGCGCCGTACGAGTCCCGGGGGCGGTGAGCATGCGGGAGGCGCTGCGGGGTCTCACCACGCGCGGCCGCTCGTTCCTGGCCGCCGCGATCGCGGCCGGGATCTCCGCCCTCATCCTGGGCGAGCGTGACCTGCTGCGGGTCGCCGTGCTGCTGGCCGCGCTGCCGTTGCTGGCCGCGGCCTACGTCGGGCGCAGCCGGTACAAGCTCGCCTGCACCCGGTCCCTGGAGCCGGGCCGGGCGCCGGTCGGCTCCAGCGCGCGGGTGATCCTGCGCTTGCAGAACCTCTCCCGCCTGCCCACCGGCACCATGCTGCTGGAGGACCGCTTGCCCTATGCGCTGGGCAGCCGTCCCCGGGTGGTGCTGGAGCGGCTCGGCGCGCACCAGGCGAGCTCGGTGGCGTACACCGTGCGCGCCGACGTCCGCGGCCGCTACCCGATCGGTCCCCTGGTGGTCCGGCTGACCGACCCGTTCGGGCTGTGCGAGCTGACCCGCTCGTTCCCCAGCGTCGACCAGCTCACCGTGATCCCGCAGGTCCTGCCGCTCCCCCGGGTGCGGCTGGCCGGGGAGTACGCGGGCACCGGGGACAGCCGGGCCCGCTCGGTGGCGGTGCACGGCGAGGACGACGCCGCCACCCGGGAGTACCGGCGCGGCGACGACCTGCGCCGGGTGCACTGGCGGTCCACCGCCCGCACCGGCGAGCTGATGGTCCGCCGCGAGGAGCAGCCCTGGGACAGCCGGGCGACCGTGGTGCTCGACACCCGGGCGCACGCGCATCGCGGCGAGGGCCCGACGGCCAGCTTCGAGTGGGCGGTCTCGGCGGCCGCCAGCATCGCGGTGCACCTGCGCGAGGCCGGTTACAAGGTGCGCCTGGTCACCGGGACCGGGATGGACATCGACGCGGCCGAGGCCGGTGGCGAGGGCCTGATCCTGGACACCCTGGCCGACGTGAAACTCACCTCCGCCGGTGACGTGGCCGGCCTGGTCGAGCAGGTCCGCCGGCGCTCCGACGGCGGCCTGGTGATCGGACTGTTCGGCACGCTCACCACGGCCGAGGCGCACCTGCTCACCGGGCTGCGCGGCAACGGCGCGACCTGCATCGGCTTCGCCATCGACAGCTCGACCTGGATCCCGATGACGCCGGGCGACCGGCAGGAGTCGGACCGGGAGCACGCCGCCGCCTCGCTCGCGCTGGTGCGCAGCGGCTGGCGGTCGGTGCCGGTGACGCACGGCGAGACGCTGCCCGCGCTGTGGCCCACGGTGGGCCGCGGTTCGCAGGGGTTCGCGTATCGCGCGGCGATGGCCGAGACGGTCGGCGGGGTGATCCGATGACCGGCCGCCGTCGTCTCGGACTGGTCGCGGCCGGCGCCACGCTGCTGGCCGCCGCGCCGCTGTCGACGATCTTCGACTCGTGGACCTGGCTGCTCCAGGTGCTGCTCGTGGTGATCATGGTGGCCGGGTCGGCGGTGCTCACCCGGACCCTGCGCTTCCCGAGCTGGGCCCAGGCGCTGGGCATGGTGGTGGCCCTGGTGGTCACGCTGACCTGGATCTTCCCGAGCGGGCACGAGCTGCTGGTGCCGATGCCGGCCAGCTTCGCCCACTTCGCCGACCTGATCCAGCAGGCCGGGCAGGACACCCGGCAGTACGCGGTGCCGGTCCCGGACCGGGACGGCCTGCTCTTCGTCACGGCCGCCGGCATCGGCGCGGTCGCCGTGGTGGTGGACCTGCTCACCGCGGTGTTCCGGCGGCCGGCCCTGGCCGGCCTGCCGATGCTGGCGATCTACTCCATCCCGGTCGCGGTCTACCCGGACAGCGTGCCGGTCGCCCCGTTCGTCATCGGCGCCTGCGGCTACCTCTGGCTGCTGGTCGCCGACAACGTGGACCGGGTGCGCCGGTTCGGCCGCCGGTTCACCGGCGACGGCCGGGACGTGGACGTCTGGGAGCCGTCCCCGCTGGCCGCGGCCGGCCGGCGGCTCGGCCTGGTCGGCGTGGTGGTGGCGGTGCTGCTGCCGCTGGTCGTGCCGACCGTCACCGGCGGCCTGCTGTCCCAGCTCACCCAGAGCGGCAACGGGGTCGGCGGCGGGCTGGGCAAGGGCGGCGGCGGGCGGATCAACCTGTACGCCGCGCTCAGCGGCCAGCTCAACCGCTCCGACACGGTCACCCTGCTCAAGGTCAGGACGACCGAGAAGGAGCCGTTCTACCTCCGCTTCGGCGTCGCCGAGCAGCTCACCGAGGAGGGCTCCGGCGGCCAGCCGCCGAACGGGAACACCCTCGACAAGGGCAGCCTGCCGAACCCGAGCGCCGGGTCGTCGGTCTCGTTCCAGCAGTACCACGCGGACATCGAGATCACCGACCAGCTGAAGCAGACCATGGCGCCGATCTACTCCTACCCGGTCTCGATCGGCGGCCTCTCCGGCACCTGGGCGTTCGACCCGAACCAGCAGGTGCTGTACTCGAACCGGGTCACCACCAACAAGCAGAAGTACTCGATCGACTATCTGCGGCCGGACTACTCGCCGAGCCAGCTGCGCCAGGCCGAGCCGACGCCGGAGAACAGCAACCTCCAGCAGCTCACCCAGGTCCCGAGCAACGCCTACGTGGAGCAGAAGGTCCGGCAGCTGACCCGGGGCAAGACCACCGACTACGACAAGGTGCGGGCGATCTACGACTCGTTCTCCAAGAAGAACGGGTATTCGTACGCGGTGACTACCACGTCGACGCCGAACATGCCGGCGATCGAGTCGTTCCTGCGGAACAAGCAGGGGTACTGCCAGCAGTACGCGACCGCGATGGCGTGGATGGTGCGGGCGGCCGGGATCCCGGCCCGGGTGGCGTTCGGCTTCACCCGCGGCAGCAAGGACAACGACTGGTATGTGATCACCAACCGGAACGCGCACGCCTGGACCGAGGTCTACCTCCAGGGCTTCGGCTGGATCCCGTTCGACGCGACGCCGTCGACCGGGGTGACCGGCTCGGCCCGCTCGGACTGGGCGCCGGACACCGACCGGACGAGCACGCCGACCACCACGGCGTCCAGCTCGGCCGCCCCGGGCACCAACGCGTCCGCCGCCCCCGGCCAGACGCAGAAACCGGAGCGGGGTGGCACCGACGGCAGCAACCCCACCCTGGCCGGCGGGTCCGCCCCCGACCAGGACAACTGGACCGGTCTGCTGATCGCCATCGCGGTCTTCACGGTGCTCGCGCTGCTGCTGGTGCCGGCCGTGCGCCGGGTTCTGCTACGCCGCCAGCGGCACCACGCGACCATCGGTCCGCCGCCGGCGACGCCGGAGCCGGGCACCGCCGGGGCGGTCACCGGGCTGGTGGTCACCAGCGACACGGCGCGGGCCCGGGCGGACGCGCACGCGGCCTGGGACGAGCTGATCGACACGATGGTCGACTACCGGATCGCGATCGACCCGACGGAGACGCCGCGGGTCACCGCGCAGCGCCTGGTGCACGAGGGCGTCCTCGGGGCGGAGCCGGCCACGGCGGCGGAGTTGCTGGGCACCGCTGAGGAGCGGGCTCGGTACGCGCGGGAGCCGATGCACGGTGCCGAGCTGAACTCGGCGCTGAAGCAGGTGCGGGCCGGGCTGTCGCACTCGGCGACGGCGCGGATCCGGATGCGGGCGGTGCTGCTGCCGCCGTCGATCACCCTGTCCTGGCGGCTGGGGATGGCCGAGGCCGGCACCCGGACGATGGAGGCGGCGACCCGGGTGCGGGACGGGCTGGCGCGGTTCAACCCGCGGCGTCTGCTGAACCGGGCTCGCTGACCAGGCCTCGACGACGACAGGCCTTCTCCTCGGTCGAGGAGAGGGCCTTCTCGTGCTCGGGGCCACGGGCGGCCGGCGGACACGATCGGCGGCGCGCAAGCGATCGGTACTGCCAAGAGCGGGGCACACGATCCGCAGACGCACGAAGCGGCGGCCACGATTCCGTGGCGCCGAAGCAACTCACACGATGCGCGGCCCGAGCAGCACGCGCCATGCGCGGCCCGACCAGCACGCACGATGCGCGGCCCGACCAGCACGCACGAAGCCCGGCCCGACCAGCACGCACGATGCGCGGCGCAGAAAGCAGCGGACGCGATCTCGCGACGTCCGCAACGCAGGGACTACGGACGAGCAGCGCAGCCGGGGGTCATCACGGGGCCGTGCTCACGGCGTACCGGAAATGGCGGCAGCAAACCGCCGCCTGCCGTGAGCAAGCAGCGGGGAAATGGCGACGGCGGCCGATGGCCGCCGTCGGTCGTCACCGGCCGGGCCGTCAGCGATGCCCCTCCGGCCGCTGCTTCCAGCGGTCCTCCAGGCGGTCGAGCAGCCCACCGTTACCCCGGCGACCGGACCGGGTGCGCCGGGAGGCGGTGCCGCCGACGGACCGGAGATCCGGGGCCTGGCCGCGTTTGCGTGACTGCATCGCGAAGGCGGCCGAGCCGAGCATCACGACGAAGCCGGCCACGCCGAGCAACGTGTTGCTGGCGACTGTCCCGTAAACCACGAGAGCCAGACCAAGCACGATCACGAACGCGGCGATGATGAGCCGGCGCCGTGCATGGAAACGCGGGTCGCTGGCCCGCACAGCCGAGGCGAATTTGGGGTCCTCGGCAAGCGACCGCTCGATCTGATCGAACAGCCGCTGCTCGTGCTCCGAGAGCGGCACGGCTTTCCTCCCCGGGCGCAAGTCCGGCCCGCGTGGGGCCGGGGCAGCCGTCGGCTGCCTTACCACGCAAGTCTACGAGGGGGTTGGCGGGTCGGAAAGCGGGACGACGGCCGAGTGCGGGTGATTTTCCGTGCCGAGAAGATCGATTCGTCCGAAAAGCCCGTCTCACCTGCGTCGTTACGGCAGGTAGACCGTCCGGCGACATCGAGTGATACGGATATGAAAGGTCATCGGGCGAGCAGCAGGGGCACGGTCATCTCGGCCGCGGTGGCCGAGCCGTGATATGCCACCAATTGACCCGCCTTGACCGGTTCCCAGCCGGAGGCCACCGACACTGTCCGGCCCCAGCAGAGCACCACGACGTCCCCGATCCGGTCGGCGTGCCCGGCCGGCACCGGCCCGAACCAGCCGGCCTCGATCGCCTCGGTCCGGGTCATCACCGCGGCCTCGTCCCCGAACACCCCGCGCCAGTTGTCCAGCACGTCGCCGAGCGCCCCGTCGGCGGCGTAGAGATAACGCACCCGGGGCTCACCGGCCACCCCGATCACGCCGTCGCTCAGCTCCGGGATCGCGGCGATGTCCCGCCGGCCCTCCAGGGGCACGTTGAGCTGCCCGTGATCGGCGACCACCAGCAGCGCGGACCGCGGCGGCAGCCCGTGCACCACCCGGTCGAGCAGCTTGTCCACGCCGCGGGCGGCCTCCCGCCAGGTCTCCGAGCCGACCCCGTCCTCGTGCCCGAAGTGGTCGAGGTCCGGGTGGTAGCCGTAGACCAGCGCCGGGCCGTCCGCCTCCCGCAGCGCGGCCAGCATCTCGCCGGCGACGGCCGTCGCGTCGGCGGCGCCCCGGTAGGCTCCGCCCCGATTCGCCGCGAGCGAGAGCCCGCTGCCCTCGAACTGCGGCCGGCTGACCACGGTGACCCGCACCCCGGCCGCGGCCGCGAGCTCCATCCGGGTCGGCACCGGCTGCCACTGCCGCGGGTCCGGGTCGTCGCCCCAGAGGATGTGGGTGAGCGGCCGCCCGTCCGGGCGCCGGACGGTGAAGCCGAGCACGCCATGCGCCCCGGGCGGCACCCCGGCGCCGAGGGTGACCAGGCTGACCGGGGTGGTCGACGGGAATCCGGCGGTCAGCGTGCCGGCGTGCCCGCGACCGCCGGCGGCGAGGTCGGCCAGGACCGGCGCGTGCGGCGCGGCGAGCGGCAGCTGATAGGCGCCCAGCCCGTCCACCAGCAGCACCGCGATCTTGTCCACCCCGTCGAGGCGGGCGCCGAGGCCCAGCACGTCGGCCGCGCCCGGCACCCCGAGCACGGCGCTCACGCTGGGGAGCAGGTCGGCCAGGCTCCCGGTGCCGTAGGCCGGCCGGACCAGCCGCAGCGCGTCCGGATGAAGACCGTCCTCCGGAAACGAAGGATCGGCGGTCATGGCCGGCGGGCGAACAGGTGCAGCTGGGAGGCGATGTCCCGGAACGGCGGCTGCGCGCTCAGCGCCAGCTCCAGGTCCAGCACCGCCTGCGGGTCCTCCTCGACGACGGTGGCCGGCAGCAGGTCGGCGACCACCCGCACGCCGTGCGTCTCCTCGACCTGGAGCCCGGCGCCGCCGAGCAGCGCCGCGGCGGTGTCCGCGTCGTAGCGCCGGCGCAGCGTGTCGCGCGGCCCGGACCGGCCCTCCGGGTCGGTGACCAGGGCGGACGCCGCCCGCAGGTGACCGTTGACGGCGCGGCCCAGGATCGCGGCGGCACGGCTGGCGACCAGCAGGCTGACCGCGCCACCGGGCCGCAGCGCGCCGGCGATCGCGGCGACCGTGGCGGCCGGGTCGTCGACCACCTCGAGCACCGCGTGGCACAGGATCAGGTCGGCGCTGCCCGGCTCGACCAGCCCGGCGAGCGCGTCGCCGTCGCCCTGCACGGCGCGCACCCGGCCGGCCACGCCCGCGTCGGCGGCGCGGCGGGTCAGGGCGGCGAGCGCGTCCGGGCTGGCGTCGATCACGGTGACGGTGTGCCCGGCCTCGGCCAGGGGCACGGCGAACCCACCGGTGCCGCCGCCGACGTCCAGGACGGTCAGCTCACGGCCGGCGTGCCGGTCCAGCTCCCGGCGCAGGACGGCCCAGACCGCGGCGGTGCGGGCGGTGACGAGCGGCCGGCCGGTTCGTGCGATTGCGGTGTCCACCCAGGCAGCGTAGCGGCCGGGACAAGTCTAAAAATCGAACAGGACGCCCGTGGCGCGGTTCATCTCGCAACTGTTGCCGTAGGTGTGCGCCCACGTCACCGAGCGTCCGCGCCAGGTGCCGGCGAGCCGCGCGGTGATCGGCCGGTAGAGCAGGAAGCAGTAGCGGTCGGCCGGCCTGAGCCGGGCCGGGTCGGCGCCGGCCCGGGTGAGCGCGGCACAGGCCTGCGCCGGTTTCGGATGGCCGCCACCGGCCGGGTCGCAGGTGAGCTTGACCGCCGTGGCGTAACCCGCGTCGGCCGTGTAGGTGAGGACGAGACGTGAGCCGGTGGCCGGGCGGGCTTCGGCGCTCACCGGCACGGCGGCGGACAGGACCGCGGCCAGGCCGGCACAGATGCGCAACAACATGGTGCACTCCCCGTTGGTTCTTTGGTAGCGCACCCTATGCCAACAAGGCGCACATTTCCGGCATTCACCGGAAATCGCGCGAGGCCGGCGTCACCGGCGGCGTGATCGCGTCCAGCCGATCCGCCACCAGGTTCAGCACCCCCTCCGCCTTCTCCAGCTTCCCGCGCACCAGCAGCGCCGAACTGCTCCGCGCCACCCGCCGGTACCGCAGCCAGAGCCCGGGCGAGCAGGTCACGTTCAGCATCCCGGTCTCGTCCTCCAGGTTCACGAACGTCACGCCGCCCGCGGTGGCCGGCCGCTGCCGATGCGTCACGATCCCGCCGACCCGCACCCGGCTGCCCGCCTCGACCTCCGGCAGGTCGGCGATCCGCACCGCCCCGGCCCGCGCCAGCTCCTCCCGGATGAACCGCGCCGGGTGCGTCTCCGGCGACAGCCCGGTCGCCCAGACGTCCGCGACCAGCAGGTCCACCTCGCTCATCCCGGGCAGCATCGGCGCCTCGGTGCCGGTCGCCGTCCCCGGCAGCCGGTCCGGCTTGTCCTGGGCGGCCGCTCCGGCGGCCCACAGTGCCTCGCGCCGGGAGAGGCCGAAGCTCGCGAAGGCGTCGGCGGTGGCGAGCGCCTCCAGGTGCGCGGTCGAGCATCCGGTCCGCCGGGCCAGATCGGTCATCGACCGGTACGGCCCGTGCGCGCGCCGCTCGGCCTCGATGCGCTCGGCGAGCTCGGCGCCGATCGTACGGACAGCCTTCAATCCCTGCCGGACCGCGGGCCCGCCGAGACCCCAAGCGTGCGGCGGCTCCCCGGGTTCGGATTTCCGCCGGCTCGCCGGCGTGGTCTCCAGGGTGGCCATCGCGTCACTGCGGTTGATGTCCGGGCGGCGCACCTCGACACCGTGCCGGCGCGCGTCGTCGACCAGGGTCTGCGGTGAGTAGAAGCCCATCGGCTGCGCGTTCAGCAGCGCCGCGCAGAACGCCGCGGGGTGGTACCGCTTCAGCCAGGCGCTCGCGTAGACCAGGTAGGCGAAGCTCATCGCGTGGCTCTCCGGGAAGCCGTAACTGGCGAACGCGGAGAGCTTGTGGAACAGGTCGTCGGCCAGCTCGCCGGTGATCCCGTTGCCGGCCATCCCCTCGTAGAGGCGGCGGCGGATGCGTTCCATCTTCTCCACCGAGCGCTTCGCGCCCATGGCCCGGCGCAGCTGGTCCGCCTCGGACGGATCAAAACCGGCCACGTCGATCGCGAGCTGCATGAGCTGCTCCTGGAACAGCGGCACCCCCAGCGTCTTGGCCAGCGCGTTCTTCATCAGCGGGTGCGGCACGCGCGGCTCCTCCAGGCCGTTCTTGCGCCGGATGTACGGGTGCACCGAACCACCCTGGATCGGTCCCGGCCGGATCAGCGCCACCTCGATCACCAGGTCGTAGAAGCAGTCCGGCTTGAGCCGGGGCAGCGTGGCCATCTGGGCCCGGCTCTCCACCTGGAACACCCCGACCGAGTCGGCCCGGCAGAGCATCGTGTAGACCTCGGGGTCGTCGAGCCGCATCGTGCCGATGTCCAGCTCGTCCTCGATCATGTCGTACGCGTAGTGCAGCGCGGAGAGCATGCCCAGCCCGAGCAGGTCGAACTTGACCAGGTCGACCGCGGCGCAGTCGTCCTTGTCCCACTGGAGCACGGTGCGGCCCGGCATCCGGCCCCACTCCACCGGGCAGACCTCGATGATCGGGCGGTCGCAGATCACCATGCCGCCGGAGTGGATGCCCAGGTGGCGGGGGAAGTTCTGCACCGCGTTGGCGAACTCGACCACCTGCTCCGGCATGTCGCTGCCGGCGGTCGCGACGTCGCCCCACCGGTCGATCTGCTTGCTCCAGGCGTCCTGCTGGCCGGCCGAGAAGCCGAACGCGCGGGCCATGTCCCGGACCGCCGAGCGGGGGCGGTAGGAGATCACGTTGGCGACCTGGGCGGTGTGCTCCCGGCCGTACTTCTGGTAGACGTGCTGGATGACCTCCTCGCGGCGGTCCGACTCGATGTCCACGTCGATGTCCGGCGGGCCGTCGCGTTCCGGGGCGAGGAAGCGTTCGAAGAGCAGGTTGTACTCGACCGCGTCGACGTTGGTGATCCACAGGGCGTAGCAGACCGCCGAGTTGGCCGCCGAACCGCGCCCTTGGCAATAGATTCGGTTTTTTCGACAAAAGTCCACTATGTCGTAGACGACGAGAAAATATCCGGGGAAGCCGAGCTCCTCGATCATCCGCAGTTCGTATTCGAGCTGCCGATAGGCCTTCGGGTGGTGCTCCCCGTAACGAGCTCTGGCGCCCTGCATGGTCAACTCGCGCAGCCAGCTCATCTCGGTGTGCCCGGGCGGCACCTCGTAGTCCGGCAGCTTCGGGGCGACCAGGTCGAGGTCGAAGGCGAGGCCGGTGCCGTACATCGCGGCGTTCGCCACCGCGCCCGGATAGTCCGCGAACCGGCGCGCCATCTCGGCGCCGCTGCGCAGGTGGGCGGTGCCGGCCGCGGGCAGCCAGCCGTCCATCTCGTCCAGGCTGCGCCGGGCCCGGACGGCGGCGAGCGCGGTGGCCAGGTGCCGCCGGGACGGGGTGGCGTAGTGCACGTTGCCGGTCGCCACCACCTCCAGCCCACGCTGCCCGGCCAGCAGGAAGAGGGCGTCGTTGTAGTCCGCGTCGTACGGGTCGCCGTGGTCGGTCAGCTCGACCGCCACGTTCGGCGCGCCGAACAGGTCGACCAGCCGGTCCAGCTCCCACCCGGCCGCGGCGTGCCCGCCGGCGGCCAGGGCCCGCGGGACGGTCCCCTTGCGACAGCCGGTCAGCACCAGCACGTGGTCCTTCAGCGTCTCGGCGACATGCTCCAGGCTGCCGTACTCCGGCTTGCCCTTCTCCCCACCGGCCAGCTGGGCCTCGGCGATCACCCGGGACAGCCGGGCGTAGCCCTCGTGCCCGTGCGCCAGGGCGAGCAGGTGGGTGCCCTCCGGGTCCGGCTCGCCGCTCTGCGGGCGGGTCAGGCCCAGCGACAGCTCGGCGCCGAAGACGGTGGGCAGGCGCAGCTCGCGGGCCGCCTGGGAGAAGCGGACCACGCCGTAGAGACCGTCGTGATCGGTGACGGCCAGCCCGGTCAGGCCGAGCCGGGCGGCCTCCTCGGCCAGCTCCTCGGGGTGACTGGCGCCGTCCAGGAAGCTGAAGTTGGTGTGGCAGTGCAGCTCGGCGTAGTCGACTGTGGACTCCGCGCGGACCAGGGCCGGTGCCCGGTAGGGCTCCCGCTTCCGGGTCCAGGCCGGCGAGTCCCCGCCGTCACCGTCCGCCACGATCGGATCGACGACCCGGGCGGGCCCGGGATCCGACCAGAGATCCCGGGACTTTCCGGACAGCGTCCGCTCCATCTCGGCCCACGGCCGCTCCGGATTGTGGAAACTCATCGGCCCGCCCGGTCAGTCATAGATCGCCTCCACCGCCCACTGACCGGCCGCCAGCGAGAGCAACAACGCCCGGCCGTCCGCCAGGCACATCTGGAACCGGGCCCGCCGCCGCGCCTCCTCGGGCACCCACCACCGCTCGTCGATCGGCCACGGCCCGGCCCACCCGGTGATCGGCAGCGGCGCGGACCGATCGACGGTCAGGGTGGTCGGCACACCGGTGAGCTCGAGCCGCGCCGACACCCCGATCGGCAAACCGGTCTCGTCATGCACCACCGCCGGAATCGGCTGCGGCAACACCATCGCCGGTGACGGCCGCGGCATCCGCCCCGGCCAGGGCGGCACCATCGGAGGCCGCGGACCCTTCCGCCCCCGGCCGGTGGTCACCACGGGCCGCTTCAGATCCACATCCTTTTTCGGTACGCCCGCAGCACCCGCCCCGCCCCCGGCGGCAACCACCTCCCGCCCGGCCCCCCGCGCCTCGCCGTTGATCACGGTGAACGGCGCCGGGCCCGCGGGGTTGACCGGCACCGGGAACTGGCGGGCGGGCATCCCCGGAAGCTCCGGAGCGACGGTGCGATCCAGGACCGGGACCGTGCGCAGGTCCGGGATCGGATCGGCGTGCGAGGTGGCCGGCCGGGCCGGCGAACGCTCGTCGCCCCACGGCACCAACCGAACCTGGTCGTCCCCGGAGCGGCCGCCACCGATCACCGGGGTCACCACCGCTTCCGGGCCGAGCAGACCCTGCACCCGGCTGAACGCCCGATGCGCGCGATCCCGTTCGGCGCCCGCGTCCCCCCACAGACCCGGCTGCAAGCCGGCGTGCGCCAGCAGACCGTCCGGGATCAGGCTCAACCGGACCAGACCGGCGGTCGGCCGGGCCGGCGCGTTCCGGCGCGCCCCGGTCAGCCAGCCGTCCAGTTGCCAGCGCACCCGTTCGGCGATGGCGGCCGCGGTGAGCAGCCCGTCGTGCCGCCACACCCGGTACAGCTCCTGGCCGTCCGCGGTGACCGCCTCGACGCCGAGCCGGGTGCAGGCGAGCCCGTGCCCGGCCAGCCGCTCGTGCAGCCGCTCGGCCAGCACCCGCCCGGCGAACGCGGCCGTGTCCACCCGGTCCAGCGGCTCGTCGTAGGTCTCCTCGACAGCCAGATCCGGCGGCGGCTGCCGCACCGCGAGCGGCCGATGGTCCCCGCCCCGGGCCAGCCGATGCGCCAGCGCCCCGTCGAACCCGAACCTGGTCAGCACGTCCCCGGCCGGCAACGCGGCGAACTCCCCCAGCGTCTTGGCACCGAGCCGGCGCA
The DNA here is from genome assembly GCF_018324205.1 of Actinoplanes ianthinogenes. NCBI lineage: Bacteria > Bacillati > Actinomycetota > Actinomycetes > Micromonosporales > Micromonosporaceae > Actinoplanes > Actinoplanes ianthinogenes. The sequence continues at coordinate 6,596,670 of NZ_AP023356.1, read as the reverse complement.
GCAGATCGGCGAGCTCCGGCCGTTCCAGCGCCTCGACCGGCACGCCGGCCAGGAACCCGGGCGTCTCCCCGGGCGCGACGATCCGCCCGCTGCGCGCCGCGATCCCGGCCGCGAACACCCCGTCCGCGATCCCCGCCTGGCTCTCCACCGCACAGCTCTGCGCGACGTGCTCGACGATCCGCTCGGCGGCGGCCTCCTCACCCCCGTAGTACCGCGACGGCCCCCGAGCCGCCAGCGCACAGGCCCCCGGCCGAACCACCTCGACCCCGGCCGCCACCTCCTCGACCGCCGCCACCACCGGCTCGAACGCCCGCGCATCCCGCCCCGGGTCATGCTCGACCACGATCAGTTGGGGACACCGCCCCTGCGCGTCCCGCCGCCGCAGCCCGCGCCGCACGGTCTCCCGCCGGGCCGCCTCGGAACAGGCCAGCACCCGATTGTTCGCGAACACCGCCACCGGCTCCCCGGCCGGCACCCCGAGCACGATCTCCGCCGCCACCACCGGCCAGTCCGGACACCAGAGCAACAACGTCCGCGCCCCGTCCCCCATCCTCAGCTCCCACCCGAAGATCCAGCCGGCACTCCCCGCCGCTTCCCCTCCCCGCCCCGCCGCCGTCCCGGGCCCGCACTCCGCCCGGCGGTCCCGTCGGCACCGGTCCCTGCTCCGACAAGCACCAGCTCCCCCTCGCCCCAGCGGTTTCCGCTTCCGCCGGCCCGCGCGGAAGCGGAAACCGGTGAGACGTCACCGGCCCGTGCGGAAGCCGGACGAGCCGGTGAGACGTCGCCGGCCCGCGCAGAAGCCGGACGAACCGGCGAGACGTCATCGGCCGGCGCCGGGACGGCGCGGATCGCCCGATCGCCGGAAGGCTCCGGGACAACCGGCATCGGCCGGGTATCCGGGCTGGTCGCAGGCGTGCCCCCGCCGATGGCGGGAGTGGCGTCCGGGCGAGTGGTCAGCCCGGGCATCCAGAGGGTGAGCTCCCTGGGGCGGGCGGCGGCACCGCGACCGTTGGCGACCACGGTCACCTCGCGCCGGCGCAGGCGCCCCCGGCCGTCCCCGAGGCCCTCCCAGCGTCCCCGGCTGACCTGCAACGTCACATCCGCCCCGGACCAGTCGCCGAACGGCATCAGCACGCTCCCCCGCTGCCGCGCCCGCGCCGCCAACCGGCTCGCGATGGACGCGGACACCGGCCCGGGCACCGCCGTGACCACCACGTCCACGCCGTCGATCAGGGCGGCCACCACCGTCGGCCAGTCCGGCCCCGGCTCCGGCACCAGCGCCAGCCGTTCCAGCACGATCCCGGTCTCCGCCGCGGCCAGCGCACCGAGCGCCGGCAACCCGACCACCGCACACCACGACCCGGCCCGGGACGCGGCCGCGAGCAGGGCCAGCATCAGCGAGGTCCCGCCACCGGCCCGCGCGGCCCGGCCACCGGCCACCGCCACCGTGCTCCCGCGCCGCAGGCCGCCGCCGGGCAGCAGATTTCCCAACTCGGCCGCCACCGGCAGCATCCGGTGCGCGCCGGACTCATCCGTCCCGCTCGCCGGCCGCACCAGTTCCGCGAGGGCGGCCGTGCCACTGATCATGCGCCCTGCCATCGTGCCCCGCTCTGTTCCCCGTGTGTTCAACCGCGGCGACACCCCTCCGCCCGAGCCGCGCGTTCCCCTCCGACGCGCGCCCCGGCCGAAGCCACCCGGCAGCGGCCCGCCAGTTCCAGGCCCGCTGACCGCAGGTACCAACCTCGAAGCGCTCGGCCGGCCCCGTCATCCCCCCGGCTGACGCCGCAGCTCCCGGGCCGGCGGCATCGAGCCACGACTCACCCGCCCGGCAGCGCCGAGCCCGGAAAAGCAGAAATCGATCAGGCCGCCAGCGGCGGCTGATAGGACATCCCGAGCGAAGACTCCGCCACCGTCACGAACTGCTCGGCCGCGCGCAGCAGGTCATCCGCCTCCCGGGCGCTCACCACGCGCGGAATGCCGGCCTCGGCCGCCGCTCGCTTCCCGGCGCCGAGAGCGAAATAACCGGCCCAGTCGCCGAACTCCGGAGCGACCATCGCCAGCAGCGACCAGACGCTGGTCGCCCTGGCCCGCCGCCCGGGTGCGGCCGGGCGGGCCCGGGCGGCGAGCAGAGCCGCGGCCGCGCGCAAGGCGGCCAGATGAGCCGCCGCGTATCGCAGGCCGTCAGGATCGGTGTGCGCCGCCTCGGCCAGCCCCTGCCGGGCGATCGCCAGCAGCTGGGCAGGACTCCGATGGGGCAGCATGTGCGCCGGCACCGCGGGCGCCTCCGCCCGGCTGCCCGTGGCCCCCACCGGCGCCGGCGCAGCCGGACCGGGCACAGGCGTCGCCGCGTGGGTGCCGGGCATGGGTGCCACCGCAGCGGTGCCGGGCATGGGTGTCGCCGCATGGGTGCCGGGCATGGGTGCCGCCGCAGCGGTGCCGGGTGTGTGGGCCGGGCCGGGAGCCGACATCAGGCCGGGGGCCGTGGTGCTCGCCATGCTCGTTTCTCCTCGCCTGTTCCGCATCCGACGTACTGGCCGAACCGGACCGCTACGGAGGAAGTCGCAACGGGCCACACCTGAACCACCCCGCTCCCGCCGCTGCCACCCGAGTGGCGCGGCCGGACGACCGGGGCGGCCGACAAGGCCGGGTGCCGGGGCCCCACGGGCAGTAGGAACCCCGGCGCAGACCGGCCGGATGTGAAGCTTCCCCACACCACACCCGGCCGGACACTGCCGGCGGGTCCGCCGCCCACCACCGGGGGTCGGGGGCAGTGAGCGGCGGCCTGCCTGTCGCGAAGCCCGAACCCGCGAATGCTCGGACCACGCATGTGCGGCACTTCGCGGGTGCCGCTCCCCGGAGACGCGCCGCGAAACACGCTCCCGGGGGGCCAGACCGGATGTCCGTGAGGCTGGCCGCCGTTCGAACATCCGTTCTAACTACAGCAGAGACTAACACCCCCCTACGACAAAACCGCAACCTTCACGACGCCACGCCGCCCCTTTTTTCGAACAGATGATCGACAAACCGGCCTCAGCCGACGGCGGCCCGGACCACTGCCTCGCCCGCCCCGGTTCGGGTGCAGAGCACACTGCGGCCCACCCGCCGCCGCGCCACCAGCCCGGCCTCCAGCAGCACCCGCAGATGCCCGCCGAGCAGTACCCCGGCTGGCCCTGATGGCCCTATCCGGCAACGGAATAGGGCGCTGGACGCCAGCCGAGCAGTACCCGGCTGGCCCTGATGGCCCTATCCAGCAACGGAATAGGGCGCTGGACGCCAGCCGAGCAGTACCCAGCTGGCCCTGATGGCCCTATCCAGCAACGGAATAGGGCGCTGGAGGCCAGCCGAGCAGTACCCGGCTGGGCCTGGTGGCTGCGACCCTTTGCGCCATGGACCGCGGCCGCCAGGACGGCACACTCGACTGTTGTCCGCGCGCGGCACCGAAGGACCGGCCACTGGACGACCCGACCTGGGTAGATGTTCTGCTCACGGACGTTGGTAACGGGGCTGACTTGCTGAAATAGGTGAGGACCTCCGGGTGAGGTGGAGCTTGTCGAAGGTTCCACACCACACCCGGGAGGTCCTCGTGCCCCACGCTAACGCTCCGTTGACCGAACGCGGCCGATTGAGGCTGGCCCGGTGCGTCGTCGATGACGGCTGGTCGCTACGGCGGGCCGCGGATCGGTTCCAGGTCAGCCCGACGACAGCGAAACGCTGGGCCGACCGCTACCAGAGCGAGGGCGCCGCCGGCATGCGCGATCGGCCCAGCCGGCCGCGTCACAGTCCCCGCCGCACACCCCGGCCGATCGAACGACGAGTGTTGCATCTACGTCGCAGCCAGCGCCTGGGCCCGGTCCGGATCGGTTGGCGACTCGGCTTGCCCGCCTCGACCTGCCACGCGATCCTGCGCCGGGCCGGTGCTGTACCCCTGACGCATCTGGACCGGGCCACCGCCGAACCGGTCCGCCGCTACGAACACGAAGCGCCCGGCGATCTGATCCACGTCGACGTCAAGAAACTCGGCAACATCCCCGACGGCGGCGGCTGGCGCACCCAAGGCCGCGCCCAGGGCAAACTCAACCGCACCGCCACGACCGGGCACCGCACCGACAGGTTCGGCGGCGCCCGGCTCGGCTACGCCTACCTGCACACCGCCCTCGACGACCATTCCCGCCTGGCCTACACCGAAATCCTGGCCGACGAAACGAAAGAGACCGCCACCGCCTTCTGGCGACGCGCCCACGCCTGGTTCGCCGGCCACGGCATCAGCATCGCCCGGGTACTGACCGACAACGGCTCCTGCTACATCTCCCGCCTCTGGCGCGAGACCTGCGCCGAACTGGGCGTCACCGTGAAAAAGACGCGTCCTTACCGGCCGCAGACCAACGGCAAAGTGGAACGCTTCCACCGCACACTGGCCGATGAATGGGCCTACTCCAAGCCATACACCAGCGAAAACGCCCGCCGCAAAGCCCTACCCCGTTTCCTGCACACCTACAATCACCACCGCTACCACTCCGCCATCGGCGGCTCACCCGCCAGCCGCGTTCCTAACCTCTCTGGGCAGAACAGGTAGAGCCAGCTATACCGCACAGGTGGAGCCACCTGCCCCGGTGGTGCTAGCTCCTGCGTCATCGTGCTCTGAGCTGCCGGTCCCTACCGTCATCCCATGCGATTCCGATCGATCACGCCACCTGGCGCCGCCGGACCGACACCGGATTCCGGCCGTAGAGTTGTTCGACTGCATGCGAGGTCCGTGATCGGGTTGCTGCTGGTGGCCGGCGCAGCGTTGGGGGCGGCATTCGAGCTTGCCCCCAGGGTCCTCCTGAGGCCGAGTTTCGGGGCTTACAGCGACGCGAAACTGCACGATGCCCTCGGGCGTGCTTTCGTCGAGTATTGGGAAAGCGGATCCCGGGCGTTCCCCGCCCACCTGACGTCGCTGGTCGACTACTGGTTCCGATGGCATGCGATCAAGGTCGTGATCAGCGCCTTGTCGGCCGTTGTCCTGGCCCTGCTCACGACCGCGCTGTGGCAGAAGTATCTGCGTGGCCGGCGCTGGTACGCGGCGATCGCCACGGCCGCAACGACGTCGACGGTTTTCGTTGTCTGGGTGCTGTCGGTGAACATCCAGGTGACGGCCCTGCCTCTGATCCCGTTGCTGGGGGTGTTGCCCGGTAGAACCGCTGACGGACGACTCGCCCAGGTGGTGAGCGAGATGCGCGGAGGGCTGACGAATGCGGCCGGCCCGCACGCCGGTTCCCCCGTGCTGACGGTGCTGCTCGGCGAGGTCGAGCGATATCAGTGGGTCACGGCGGGGATCTCCGCCACGCTGATGGTGGCAGCCGGCCTGGCGAGCGCCTATTTCTGGAGGCGGCGTATCACCGGCGACCCGAGCGCCACCTGCGTCAGATTCATGCACCGCACGCTCGGTGTCATCACGGCCCTGACCGCGTGTGTGCTGCTTCTCATGACAGTGGCCGGTGCACTCTCGGCGCTGGAACCCACCGCCCCGCTGCTCGGCATCATCGGTGCGGGCTGACATCGCTCGCGCCGTAGGGGGGTGACCGTGGTGGCGGTCACCCTGGCGCTGGCCGGCCCGCTCAGGGAGCGGGCTCAGCCGACGTGGACCCGCGGACGCAGCTCCGGATCGGGCTCGGTCTGGCGGAGGATCTCGCGGACCACCGGCGCCGTGTCCCCCCGCCCGAAGAGCAGATAGCGGAACAGGTGCCCGAGCGGGCTCCCCTCCGCCCACTCGAAGTAGCAGTGCGGCCGCACCCCGGTCGCGTCCCGCAGCGCGAGCAGCACCGCGGCGATCGCGTTCGGCGCGGCCGGGCTCTGCACCCGCAGGATCCGGTGCCCGCCGACCTCGACGCCGTGCACCTCGAGCACGTCGCTGAACTCCGACGGGTCGACCACGTCGATCTCCAGGAAGAGGATGTCGGCGCGGCCGGGCACCGGGTTCATCCCCCGCTGCTCGCCCTCCTTGGCGTCGTACTCCGCCTGGTCGCCGGCCTGCCGCTGGTTGGCCACGATGTTCAGCTCGCCGTCGTGCTCGATCGAGTCGGCGATGAACTTCCGGGCCGCCTCGTCGAACTCGATCCGCTCCGCGCGCAGCTCGGTGGTCCGGGTGACCCGGGAGATCAGCGAGATCAGGATGATCGCGCCGATGAACACCGCGGAGATCGCGATGCCGTCCGGTTTCTCGATGATGTTGTCGCCGAGGGCGTAGAGCAGCACCAGGGTGAGCACGCCGAAGCCGGACGCGGCGCCCCGCTGGCCGGCCCGGTACGCCGAGATCGTCACCGCCACCGCCCCGGAGACCATCATCGCCAGGATGCCGGTCGCGTACGCCCCGGCCTGCGCGTTCACGTCGGCACCGAAGGCGATCGTGATGCCCACGCTGATCACCGTGTAGACCAGCACGACCGGCCGGACCGCCCGGGCCCACTCCGGCGCCATGCCGTAACCGGGCAGGTACCGCGGCACGATGTTGATCAGGCCGGCCATCGCGGAGGCGCCCGCGAACCAGAGGATCAGGATGCTGCTGATGTCGTAGACGGTGCCGAAGACCTCGCCGAGCTGCTCGTGCGCCAGATAGGCCAGCGCCCGCCCGTTCGCCGCGCCGCCCGGCTCGAACTCCTGCGGCGGGATCAGCACCGTGGTCACGAAGCTGGTGGCGATCAGGTAGACACTCATGATCCCGGCCGCGGTGGTGAGCAGCTTGCGGGTGTTGTGAATGCGGGACTCGAGACCGTCGGCCTTGATCAGCGGCATCATGCTGACCCCGGTCTCGAAGCCGGAGAGCCCGAGCACCAGTGCCGGGAAGGCCAGGATGGACGGTCCGATGAGGTCGGCGAAGCTGCTGCCGTGCTCGGTCAGGCGATCGACCCAGGTGGACAGCGCGCCCGCGGTGCCGAAGACGTCGACCAGGCCGACCACCGTGACCACCGCGTTGAGCAGCAGGAAGATCGCGACCAGCGGGATCGCGACGCCGACCGCCTCGCTGAAGCCGAGCAGGAAGACGAAGCCGAGGATCAGTAGCAGCACCACGGTGATCAGCACCTGGTGGCCGTGCAGGAAGCCGGGCAGGTACGGATTCTCCGTCATGTGCACGGTGGCGTCGGCCGCGGACAGCGTGATCGTGATGATCCACGAGGTGCAGACGAAGCCGAGCAGCACCAGCACGAAGATCTTGCCGCGCCAGAACGGCAGCAGGTGCTCCAGCATCGCCACCGAGCCCTGCCCGTGCGGGCTCTCCTTGGCCACCCGCCGGTACATCGGCAGCATGCCGAGCAGGGTCAGCGCCACGATCAGCAGGGTGGCGAGCGGGGAGAGCGCGCCGGCCGCGAGCGCCGCGATGGCCGGCAGGTAGGACAGCGTGGAGAAGTAGTCCACGCCGGTCAGGCACATCACCTTCCACCAGGGCTGCTCGTGGGTGGCGTGCTCGGACTCCGGGCCGACCGGCTGCACCCGGTGGGCCAGCAGCCAGCGGGGCAGAGCGTGCTGCGACGGCCGCTCCCGGACCGGCTCCACGACGGCCGGTACGTTGATCTCGGTGCTCATGCCACCCTCTTCCTCGGACGAGCAAGTGTCAGGATGCACCAGAGGTACGACAAGCCGCAGTCCAGGAGGCCCGATGTCGCAGACAATCGTGATCACCGGCAGCAGTTCCGGCGTCGGCCTGGCCGCCGCCGAGCAGCTGGCCGCCCGCGGAGACGAGGTGATCCTGGTCGGCCGGGACGCCGGTCGCCTGGCCGCCGCCGTGGCCCGGGTCCGGGAGGCCGGCGGCCGCGAGCCGCGGCACTTCCAGGCCGACTTCGAGCAGCTCGACGACGTCCGCGAGCTCGCCGCCCGGCTGCTCGCCGACTATCCGGCGATCCACGCCCTGGCCAACAACGCCGGTGGCATCATCAACCGCGCCCACCTGACGATCGACGGGCACGAGGCCACCATGCAGGCCAACCACCTGGCCCCGTTCCTGCTCACCCACCTGCTGCGGGAGCGGCTGACCGGCGCCCGGGTGGTGAACACCGCCTCTCGCGCGCACGTGCAGGGCCGGCCGGGCACCAACTTCGCCGAGGACCTGCGGTCGTACTCCTCCTGGCGCTCCTACGGGGCCAGCAAGTCGGCCAACATCCTGTTCGCCGCCGAGGCCGCCCGCCGCTGGCCGGACGTGCTGAGCGTCTCCTTCCACCCGGGCGTGGTCCGCACCAACTTCGGCGCCGGCCGACTGACCCGGCTCTTCTACAAGTACGCGCCCGGCCTGGTCACCCCGGAGGCCGCCGGCGAGCTGCTGACCTGGCTGCTCACCACCCCGGCCGGGGAGCTGGAGAACGGCGCCTACTACGTCGGCCGCACCGTCACCCGCCCGGCCGCGCACGCCCGCGACCCGGAACTCGCCGCCGACCTGTGGGACGCCAGCCTCACCGCGACCGGTCTCACGAAGGAATGACCGACGTCACCCTGCACGTCTGGCGGGTGCCCCGGCGCGCGGTCGGCTCGGCCATGCTGCGCATGGCCACCGCCCGGCACCACCTGTCCGGCCTGCGGTTCGGCAAGTTCCTGGGCACCGGCACGGGCCGGACCTTCGGGCCCGGGGACGCCGATCTGACCCGGTGGGCGGCGATCACGGTGAGCGATTCCCCGGTACGTTTTCCCGCCTGGGACCGGATCGCGCAGGCGGGGGCCCGCGTCGACCTGGAGCCGTTGATCAGCCGGGGCACCTGGTCGGGCCGGGAGCCGTTCGCGCCGACCGGCCGCCGCCACGACGGCATGGTGCTGGCCCTGACCCGGGCCCGGCTGCGCCCCACCCGCGCGCTCCGGTTCTGGCGGGCCGTCCCGGCCGTGGCCCACGAGGTGGCCGCCGCGCCCGGGCTGCTCGCCCGGTTCGGCGTCGGTGAGGCGCCGATCGCCTGGCAGGGCACGGTCAGCGTGTGGCGCGGCGCGGCGGATCTGACCGCGTTCGCGTACCGTCAGCCGGGACACCGTGCGGCGATCGCCCGGACCCCGGCCGACCGCTGGTATGCCGAGGAGCTGTTCGCCCGATTCGCGGTGCTCGGGATCAGCGGCGACCGGTCCGTGCTGGGCTGGACGCCGGGACGGGAGCGGACGTAAGCGATGAGGCTTGTGGCGTGGCAGCCGGACGACCTGCTGCGGCGGCTCGACGACGTGGTCGCGGTCTACGGCGAGGCGATGGGCTACCGCCAGGAGCTGCTCCAGACCCGCCGGGGGTACATCGGGTCGCACGTGCGCCGGCCCGGGTTCCGGGCGGTGGCGACGCTGACCACCGAGGGCCGGGTGATGGGCTTCGGGTACGGCTACACCTCCGCCCCCGGCCAGTGGTGGCACGACCAGGTCCGGTACGCCCTCGACGAGCCGTCCCGCCGGCAGTGGCTGGCCGACTGCTTCGAGGTGGTCGAGCTGCACGTGCGCCCGGCCGCCCAGGGCCACGGGGTGGGCGCCCGCCAGCTGCGCGCCCTGCTCGCCATGGCCAAGGGCACCACCGTGCTGCTCTCCACGCCGGAGGCCGACGAGCAGGTGTCCCGCGCCTGGCGGCTGTACCGGCGGTACGGCTTCACCGACGTGCTGCGGCACTTCTACTTCCCCGGCGACGAGCGGGCGTTCGCCGTGCTGGGCCGGGAGCTGCCCCTCGCCGAGCGCCCGGTCGAGGACGCGTCCGGGATGGCCGGCGCCTGACCGGTGAGCAAGCGGTATGTGTCCTGGGGTCTGCTCGCCGCGCTGGTGTGCGCGCAGATCTGCTATCCGCTGACCGGCGGTGACACGCGGGCCCGGCTGACCGTGCTGACGGTGCTGCTCGGGGTCGCGTTCTCGGTGTCGCACGCGCTGCTGGCCCGGGGTCCGCGGGCGGCCGTCGCGCTGGTGGCGACCGCGACGCTGGGTGGCTTCGCGGTCGAGGCGGTCGGCGTGGCCACCGGCTTCCCGTTCGGCGTCTACGAGTACTCCGGGCGGCTCGGGCCGCGCCTGCTCGACGTACCGTTGATCATCCCGCTGGCCTGGACCTGGATGGCCTGGCCGGCCTGGCTCGCGGCGCTGCGGGTGGCGCGCCGCCGGGCGACCCGGGTGCTGGTGGCCGCGGCCGGCCTGGCCGCCTGGGACGTCTTCCTGGACCCGCAGATGGTCGCCGAGGACTACTGGACCTGGCGGCACCCGACGCCGGCGCTGCCCGGCGTGCCCGGGGTGCCGCTCGGCAACTACCTGGGCTGGATCGGCTTCGCGGTGCTGCTGATGATCGCGCTGGGCGCCGCCGCGGGACGCGCCGCCGACGGTCCGGCGCCCTCGGACACCCCCGCGCTGGCCCTGTGGGTGTGGACCTACGCTTCATCGGTGCTCGCCCACGCCGTCTTCCTCGGACTCCCCGCGTCGGCCGCCTGGGGCGCGGTGCTCATGGGCGCCGCCGTCCTCCCCCTGCTGCGCGGCCGGCGAGCCGGAGTCGCCGAGCGAAGCAACGTCGGATGATCCTCGTCCTGCTGCCGTTGCTGCTGCTCACCCTGCACACCGCGGTGAACGCGCTGTTGCTGCGCCGCCCGCGCCGGGAGGCGACCACCGGTGAGCGGGTGGCCGTGCTGCTGCCGCTGCGCGACGAGGCCGCCCGGGTCACGCCCTGCCTGCGGTCGCTGCTCGCCCAGCGGGGTGTGCCGGAGCTGACCGTGCACGTCCTCGACGACGGCTCCACCGACGGCACCGCCGACGTGGTCCGCGCCGTCGCCGGCGACCGGGTGCGGCTGCACACCGGGGCGCCGCTGCCGCCCGGCTGGCTCGGCAAGCCGCACGCCTGCCGGCAGCTCGCCGACCTGGCCGGGGACGTGGACGTGCTGGTCTTCGTGGACGCGGACGTGGTGCTGGCGGCGGACGCCGTGGCCGGAGCCGTCGATCTGCTCAGGCGCAGCCGGACGGGACTGCTCAGCCCGTACCCGAAGATTGTCGGTGCCGGGCGTCTGGTCCAACCGCTCCTGCAGTGGTCCTGGCTCACCTTCCTGCCGCTGCGCGGCATGGAACGCTCGCCGCGGCCGTCGCTGGCCGCCGCGGGCGGGCAGTGGCTGGTCCTGGACCGGTCCGCTTATCAGCGGGCCGGTGGGCACGCCGCGGTCCGTGACGAGATCCTGGAGGACATCGCCCTGGCCCGCGCGGTGAAACGCGCCGGCGGCCGGATCGCGCTCGCCGACGGATCCCGCCTGGCCACCTGCCGGATGTACGACTCGTGGCGCGAGTTGACCGACGGTTACGCCAAGTCGCTCTGGGCGTCCTTCGGCTCCGCGACCGGCGCGGCCGCCGTCGTCGCGATGCTGCTCCTGCTTTACGTCGTCCCGCTCCTCGCACTGCCCTGGATCGCCCTGTTCGCCTACCTCCTCGGCGTCACCGGCCGGGTGCTCGCCGCCCGCGCCACCGGCGGCCGCGCCTTCCCGGACGCCCTGGCCCACCCGGTCTCCGTCGTCCTGTTCGCCTGCCTGATCGCGCGCTCCTTCCACCGCCGACGCCACCGCCGCCTGTCCTGGCGCGGCCGTCCCGTCTGAACGGACCCTTCTTCGATGAGTGAGATCGTGGTGATCGGCGCCGGTGTCGGCGGTCTGGCCGCGGCCGTCCGGCTCGCCGAGGCCGGGCACCGGGTCACCGTCCACGAGCGGTCCGGCACGGTCGGCGGCAAGCTCGCCACCCACGAGCGGGACGGCTTCCGCTTCGACACCGGCCCGAGCCTGCTCACCCTGCCGCAGGTCTTCGCCGACCTGGGTCTGGACCTGCGGCCCGAGCCGCTGGACCCGGTCGTCCGCCACGTCTTCCCGGACGGCACGGTGCTCGACTCCTCCGCCGACCACGAGACCTTCCTGCGCCGGATCGCGACGGTGCTGGGCGGCGACGCGGCCCGCGACTGGGCCCGGTTCTGGCACCGCGCCGAGCGCATCTGGCACGCCTCCTGGGACTCGGTGCTCCAGCGCCCGGTCACCGCCGCGTCGCTGGCCCGTCTCGGCTGGCGGCTGCCCGATCTGGCCGCGATCGCACCGGGCCGCTCGCTGCGCTCGCTCGGCCGTCGCTACCTGCGCGATCCGCGCCTGCGGATGCTGCTGGACCGCTACGCCACCTACACCGGCGCCGATCCGCGCCACGCGCCCGCGGCGCTCGCCGCGATCCCCTATGCCGAGCTCACGCACGGTGGCTGGTACCTACCGGGCGGTCTGTGGACCCTCGCCGAGGCGCTTCGCGCTCGGTGCGCCGCTCTTTCCGTACGCGTGGAGCTCGGTTCCACGGTGACCGGCATCGACGCCGACCGCCGTGTCCGCGGTGTCCGCCTCGCCGACGGCACCCGGGTACCGGCCGACGTCGTGGTGTCCAACGTGGACGCCGAGGTCCTCTACCGCGACCTGCTCCCCACCCCGAGCCGGCTGGCCCGGCTCGCCGACCGCAGCCTCGCCGGGTTCGTGCTGCTGCTCGGCGTCCGCGGCGAGACCCCGGAGCTGGCCCACCACAACGTCTTCTTCCCGCGCGACTACGACGCCGAGTTCGACGCGGTGTTCGGCGCACCGGGCCGGCGCGCCCGGCCGGCCGGCGACCCGACGGTGTTCGTCACCCGCGCCCCCGATCCGGCGGTCGCCCCGCCCGGCCACGAGGCGTGGTTCGTGCTGGTCAACGCGGCCCGCCACGGCACCGACTGGTCCGCTGTGGACTGGCGGCGGCCGGGACTGGCGCAGGCGTACCGGGACCGGATCCTCGCGGTGCTGGCCGAGCGCGGTCCGGACGTACGCAAAAGGCTCCTGTTCTGTGAGATCCGGACCCCGGCGGACCTGGCCGAAGCGACGGCCGCGCCCGGCGGAGCGATCTACGGCACCGCGGGCGGCCTGGTGCGACCGGCGAACCGTGCCCCGGTCGACGGCCTCTTCCTGGTCGGCGGCTCGACGCACCCGGGCGGCGGCCTCCCGATGGTCACCCTCTCCGCCAAGATCGTCGCCGACCAGATCGGACCCGCCTAGCCGTCGGTCGCTCCTTGTCCACACCAGCGCGCCGTCCACAGCCCCGCCCCGCGACACCCCGCTTCCCCGCCATACTGTCTCCGGGGAGCCCCCCAGGGCGGGCGGGGACCGGGCAGTGGCCGGGACGACCCGATCAAGCAGCGTGGACCAGCGGAATCAGGACTGGCTGTGCGCGGCCACGAAGGCCTGGGCGATGCCCGAGGCGAGGTCGGCCGGGTTGGTCGCGGCGATGGCGCGACCACCGGTCACCTTGGCCATGTTCTGGAGCGCGGGCAGGTTCGCCCCCGGGCCGAAGCCGACCGCGATCACCGGAACCGGCCGGGCCGGATCCACCCCGGCCTGCAACCGTTTCAGGAAGTCCGCTTGGGACATGGCGAACCTGGTCCCGCCGTCCGATCCGTCGGTGAGAACCACCACCACGCTCGCCGTGTCCGGCTTGACCTGCCCGCGCATCGCGGCGACCCCGTCCAGGACGGTCTGATAGAGCGGTGTCCCCGCTTTCGCCACCGGCTGGTACGAACTGATCTTCGCGGCCAGCTGCTCCCGGCGCGTCCTGCCGTTGGTGGACCCGGTGAGCGGCCCGAACGACACCTCCTCGACGTGCGCCGGGCCGTTCGGGCCGGACGTGCCGAAATACCACATGCCGAGGCTGGTGTCCTTGCCGAACACCCGGGCCGCGGTGGCCCCGGACTCGCGCAGCAGGGTGGCCTTGGTGACGCTGCGCCCGGCCCGGTCGGTGATCTTCTCGTTCATCGAGCCGGACCCGTCGATCAGCAGCAGCACCTGGAACGCCACCGACCGGTAGGCGGACCACTGCCGGGCCGGGCCGAGCAGCGCCTCCGGGTCGGCCGGCAGGGTCAGCGCGCCCGGGGTGGCGGCGGACCGGAAACCGGCCGCGGTGAGCGCCGTCGTGGTGATCGCCGCCCGCAGCCGCTTGCTCAGCTCGGCCGGCGCGCCCTTGCGGGTGGCATAGGGATAGTCGGCGTCCACCAGCCCGTCGGCCGGCGGCCCGCCGACCAGCCGGACCCGGTGCCCGCCGTTCTGATACGCGGTGAGCTGCTGCTCGGTGGCCGGGAAGACGCCGACCTCGTAGCTGGCCGCGGTGTCGTCGGTGCTCCGGGCCAGCTGGGCGAGGATGTCGGCCGGGTCGGCGCTCGCGTTCTCCAGCCGGCTGCGCAGGGTGAGCGCTTGGAGGGTGGCGATCCCGGCGTCCGGGGTGTTCCTGGCGATCGCCTGCCGCACGGCGTAGACGCCGAGCAGGCCGGTGGTGCTGAGCAGCGGATCGGGCATCCGGATGGCCGGCACCCGCTCGTCGGCGGCGCTCTGCGCCAGCACGGCCCAGGAGGTCTTGTCACCCGGCGCGAACAGCCGGGCGATCGTCTCCGGCCCGGCGATCACCAGCGGCGACCAGGCGAGTGACGGGCCGCTGGTGGACCAGGTGCGGCCCTGCGCCCGCGCCGCGGCCAGCCAGGCGCTGCTGGACGGCACCCAGACGTCCGGCTGCGGTTTGCCGGCCAGCACCGCGCCGGGCTCGACGGCCTGCACCGCGACCTCGGAGCAGCGCTGCCCGGCCTGGCTGAGGGTGGCGGCCGCCTGCTGGATCACCGGAGCGATCTCGGGGGCCGCGGCGACCCGCAGTTTCGGGTCGGGGCAGGGCGGGGCGGTCTGCTGCCGGGAGGCCGGCGGCGGCGCGCTGGGCGCGGCGGCCGGGGTCCCGGCGTCGGTGCTCATCAGCCGCCAGGCGAGACCGCCGGCGGCCAGCAGGACAAGGACGACCACCGCGGCCGCGAGCGACGTGCGTCCCCGGCTGGGGGTCGGCTCCGGGAACGGCAGACGTGGGTCGGGCCACTCGTTGTCGGGCATGCACACCTTACCTCGCGTAAAGGTCACCACCGATGGAGCGGATGGTAGTCCGGGATTTATGTCTCGCAATGGCTCCTAAGGTTCCGGACAGAATCTCGGCACGATCGCGACCTCTACGACATCAACCGGGGCGTCGCGACGGCGATCACGATGAACTCGCCGTCGCCGCTGAGCCCGACCGGTTCGCGTCCCCAGCCGCCGTAGATGCGGTCCACCCGGAAGCCCGCCTCCCGCAGCGAGTCCCGCAGCTCCGGCTCGGTACGGAAACGCAGCGTTGCCGAGTTGATCAGGCTCTGGCCGTCGGCGAACTGGTAGCGCTGCGTGACCTCGACGACGCCGGGCGCCATCTCCTCGGCCTCGCTCCACGCCTCCACCACGGCGCCGTCGCCGAGCACCACGGTGCGCCACGAGTCCTCCGGGTTCCACAGCTGCCACGGCCGCTCGGCCGGGTCCAGGCTGTCGAAGATCAGCCGGCCCTCCGGGACGAGCGCCCGGCGCAGCCCGCGCAGCACCGCGTCCCACTCCTCGTCGTCCACGAAGGACTGGGCGACGTGACTGGTCATGAACGCGGCGTCGTACGACCGGGCCGGCAGCTGCTCGACCGAGCCGCACAGCCAGCGCACCCGGGCGCCGCCCTCCTTGCGCCGGGCCGCGGCGAGCGCGGCGGCCGCCGGGTCGACCGCGGTGACCTGGTGACCCGCGCCGGCCATGGCGATGGCGAGCCGGCCGGTGCCGCAGCCGAGGTCGACCACCCGATGGGCGGACCGCTCGGCGAGCACGGCCATGAAGAAGTCGTCGTCCCAGCCCCAGGGACACTCGGCGTCGTAGACCTCGACCAGTCGCGGGTCGTGGAACTCGCCATGCCACACACCCAGGACTCTAAACGGAGCGTAGACACCTGACTACCCGAAGTTGACGGTCGATCAGAGAGCGCGTACTCCGTACGGGAGGCGGCCGGACGCGATGTGGTCGCGCACCACCTCGCGCAGCGCGGCGGCCGCGTGCGGCAACACCGCGGCACGGCGCTGGGCCAGCGCGATCGTCCGGCGCATGCCGGGTGGGGCCAGCGGCGTGGCCCGTAGCAGCGGCCGGTTCGCCAGCACCATGCTGGGCACCAGCGCGACCCCGAGGCCGGCCTCGACGAAGGCCAGCACGGCGTCCATCTCGCCGCCCTCGACCGCGAACTTCGGGGTGAAGCCGGCCCGCTCGCAGGCGTGCAGGGTGACCTCGCGGATGTCGTAGCCCTCCCGGAACATCACCATCGGGGTGTGCCGCAGCTCGGTCAGCTCCAGCTGCCGGCCCACCGTCGGCGGCGGCCCGTCCGCCACCGAGGCGACCACCAGGCTCTCCCGGAGCACCTCGATGGCCTCCAGCCCCGGGTCGACGCCCTGCTCGGGCGCGACGATCAGGGCCAGGTCCAGGGTGTGCGCCAGCAGCCCGGCGATCAGGTCCTGCGAGCTGCCCTCGCTGACGTGCAGTTTCACCCCGGGATGGTCGCCGCGGAAGGTGCGCAGCACGGCCGGGACCAGCGAGGAGCAGAGACTCGGGGTGGCGCCCAGGCGCACCTCGCCGCGGCGCAGGCCGACGATGTCCTGCACGGCGTCGCGGGCCGCGTCCGCGTCGGCGACGATCCGCTGCGCCATCGGCAGCAGGGTCTCGCCGGCCACGGTGAGGGTCACCGAGCCCCGCATCCGCTCGAACAGCGGGGCGCCCAGCGACGTCTCAAGGGTGTGAATCTGCTTACTCAACGTAGGCTGCGAAACCCCCAGAATGTCCGCCGCCTGGGTGAAATGCCGGGTTTCTACCACCGCTAGGAAGTACCGGAGTTGTTGCAGCTGCACCGTAATAGCCTATCGCTATGACCACCCGCCCGATCATGCATTAGACGAATGACTCGGGACTTTCTACCGTCCAGGTTGTGGCGGTAGACACTCCTATTCCCAAGACCAAGAACGCGGCGGGGGCGACGGCAACGCCCACCCCGCGCAAGGTGGTCCGGCCCTCGTCGGTCACCCTGAAGATCACCATGGCGGTCAGCGGCATCCTGCTGGTGCTCTTCCTCTTCGTGCACATGGCCGGAAACCTCAAGATCTTCTTGGGCGCGACCAGCTTCGACCACTACGCGCACTGGCTGCGGTCGATCGGCTCGCCCCTGCTGCCGGACACCTGGTACCTCTGGATCCAGCGGGCCGTGCTGACCGTCGCGGTGCTGGCGCACATCTACACCGCGGCCGTGCTGACCGTCCGGGCCAAGAAGGCCCGCCCGGTCAAGTACGCGCACCGGCCGAAGGTCCAGGGCAGTTACGCCGCGCGCACCATGCGCTGGGGCGGCGTGATCGTCCTGCTCTTCGTGATCTACCACATCCTGGACCTGACCACCGGGAACCTGAACCCGAACGGGGACAAGGCGCACCCGTACGCCAACGTGGTCGCGGACTTCGCGCCCGAGCGCTGGTACGTGACGCTCTTCTACACGCTGGCGATCGTGGCCGTCGGGTTCCACCTGGCGCACGGCATCTTCAGCGCGGCCCGGACGCTGGGTCAGCAGACCATGAAGGGCCAGCGGCGCGCGAAGTACATCGCGATCGCCCTGTCGCTCGTCCTGGTCGTCGGGTACCTCTCGGTGCCGTTCGCGGTGCTGACCGGATTGGTGGACTGAAATGGCTGAGACGGATTTCTGGAAAGAGGGCGACCCGGTCGTCGACAAGGCCGCCCCGGACGGCCCGATCGAGACCCGCTGGGAGCGCCGCAAGTTCGCCGCCAAGCTGGTCAACCCGGCGAACCGCCGGAAGCTGACGGTCATCGTGGTCGGCACCGGCCTGGCCGGCGGCTCCGCGGCGGCCACGCTGGCCGAGCAGGGGTACCGGGTCAAGTCGTACTGCTACCAGGACAGCCCGCGGCGCGCGCACTCGATCGCCGCGCAGGGTGGCATCAACGCCGCCAAGAACTACCGCAACGACGGCGACTCGGTCTACCGGCTGTTCTACGACACGGTCAAGGGCGGCGACTTCCGCGCCCGGGAGTCCAACGTGTACCGGCTGGCCCAGGAGTCGGTGAACATCATCGACCAGGCCGTGGCGCAGGGCGTCCCGTTCGCCCGCGAGTACGGCGGCCTGCTGGACAACCGCTCGTTCGGTGGCACCCAGGTGTCCCGGACCTTCTACGCCCGGGGGCAGACGGGTCAGCAGCTGCTGCTCGGCGCGTACCAGGCGCTGGAGCGGCAGATCGGCCTCGGCAACGTCGAGATGAACGCCCGGCACGAGATGCTCGAGCTGATCATCGTGGACGGCAAGGCCCGCGGCATCGTCGTCCGGGACATGGTCACCGGCGAGATCACCACCGAGTTCGCGGACGCCGTGGTGCTCGCCTCCGGTGGTTACGGCAACGTGTTCTTCCTGTCCACCAACGCCAAGGGCTGCAACGTCACGGCGTCGTGGCGGGCGCACCGCAAGGGCGCGCTGTTCGCGAACCCCTGCTACACGCAGATCCACCCGACCTGCATCCCGGAGTCCGGCTCGCACCAGTCGAAGCTGACCCTGATGTCCGAGTCGCTGCGCAACGACGGCCGGGTCTGGGTGCCCAAGCGCTCTTCGGACTGCCAGAAGCCCGCGGGTGAGATCGCGGAGGAGGACCGCGACTACTACCTGGAGCGCATCTACCCGTCGTTCGGCAACCTGGTGCCCCGCGACATCGCGTCGCGCGCCGCCAAGAACGTCTGCGACGAGGGCCGCGGCGTCGGCCCCGGCGGCCTCGGCGTCTACCTGGACTTCGCGGACGCCATCAGCCGGCTGGGCCGCAAGGCGGTCGAGGCGAAGTACGGCAACCTCTTCGAGATGTACCAGCGCATCACCGGCGAGGACCCGTACGAGACGCCGATGCGTATCTACCCGGCCGTGCACTACACGATGGGTGGCCTCTGGGTCGACTACGACCTCCAGTCCACCGTCCCCGGCCTGTTCGTGGTGGGCGAGGCGAACTTCTCCGACCACGGCGCCAACCGGCTCGGCGCGTCCGCGCTGATGCAGGGCCTGGCCGACGGCTACTTCGTGCTGCCGAACACGATCAACAACTACCTGGCCGCCGGCCCGTTCAAGAAGGTCTCGGCCGCTGACGCCGAGGTCGTCGAGGCGCGCAAGGAGGTCGAGGATCGGATCGCCAAGTTCCTGTCCATCGACGGCGACCGGACCGTGGATTCGTTCCACCGCGAGCTCGGCCACATCATGTGGGAGTACTGCGGCATGGAGCGCACCGAGGAGGGGCTGACCAAGGCGATCGGCCTGATCCGGGCGCTCAAGGAGGAGTTCTGGACCCGGGTGAAGGTGCCCGGCAAGGGCGAGGAGCTCAACCAGAACCTGGAGAAGGCCGGCCGGGTCGCCGACTTCATCGAGCTCGGTGAGCTGATGTGCATCGACGCGCTGCACCGGCGGGAGTCGTGCGGCGGGCACTTCCGGGCCGAGTCGCAGACCCCGGACGGCGAGGCGCTGCGCCACGACGACGAGTTCGGCTACGCCGCGGCGTGGGAGTACTTCGGCGCCGACGGCAAGCCGACGCTGCACAAGGAAGAGCTCGTTTTCGAGTACGTCCACCCGAGCACGCGGAGTTACAAGTAATGGACATCAAGGTCAGGGTGTGGCGTCAGTCCGGCCCCTCCTCCTCCGGGAAGATGGTCACCTACGACGTGAAGGGGATCTCCCCGGACGCGTCGTTCCTCGAGATGATCGACGTTCTCAACGAGACGCTGATCCTCAGTGGTGACGACCCGATCGCGTTCGACCACGACTGCCGCGAGGGCATCTGCGGCATGTGCAGCATGGTCATCAACGGTGTGGCGCACGGCCCGGAGAAGGCCACCACCACCTGCCAGCTGCACATGCGGCACTTCAAGGACGGCGACGTGATCGACGTCGAGCCGTGGCGCGCCGCCGCCTTCCCGGTGATCAAGGACCTGGTCGTCGACCGGACCTCCTTCGACAAGATCATCCAGGCGGGCGGGTACATCAGCGCCCCGACCGGCACCGCGCCGGACGCCCACGCCGCGCCGGTGCCGAAGAAGGACGCCGACGCCGCGTTCGAGGCGGCCACCTGCATCGGCTGCGGCGCCTGCGTCGCCGCCTGCCCGAACGGCTCGTCGATGCTGTTCACCGCCGCGAAGATCACCCACCTCGGGCTGATGCCGCAGGGCCAGCCGGAGCGCGACAGCCGGGTGATCGACATGCTCCAGGCGCAGGACGACGCCGGTTTCGGTGGCTGCACCAACATGGGCGAGTGCGCCGAGGTGTGTCCGAAGGGGATCCCGCTGAGCCTGATCGGACGGCTCAACAGCGATTACCGCAAGGCGGTCGCCAAGCGGTGACGGTCTTCGGCGGTGGGGCACAGCGTGGTGGCCCGCCGCCGGAACGTACTCCAGATGCCCGGCACAATGGCGTGCCGGGCATCCGGCTTTTCCGGCCCGCTGCTGACCTAAATGGGATCTACCGTGATCCCGGTCCGCATCGTCCCGAGGAGAGTCGCCATGTCAACCACTCAGCCGGCCGGATACACGACCGTGGCGCCATGGATCGTCACGCCCGATACCGGGCAATTGCTGGACTTCATTGCCGCGGTGTTCGATGGGGTCGAGGTGGGCCGCGTGAAGTTGGAGGACGGGACCATCGGTCACGCCGAGATGCGCGTCGGCGACACCGTCTTGCTCGCTTTCGATCGCAGACCGGACTGGCCCGTGATGCCGTCCTTGCTGCGAGTCTTCGTTGCCGACCCGGACGCGACGATCGAACGAGCTGCCGCCGCCGGTGCCCGTGTCATCACCGCGCCGGCGACCCAGGCGTTCGGCCAGCGAGGTGGGCGGGTGCGTGATCCGTTCGGCAACATCTGGTGGATCAGCACGGTGGTCGAGGTGGTCGCTCCTGAAGCAGGCATGCGCCGGCTTGCCGAGCCGGAATATGCGGAGGCGATGCGTGACGCGCAGGAGACTCTCGACCGGGAACTGAGCGGCAAGACCGACGGTGTCGTCAGCCGCCCGGAACACTGAAGCGGCAGGACGTCCCGGCCCGGCTGGTCTCTCAAAGGCCCAGCAGTTTCAGGTAGGCGACGACGTCCTCCGGATCCGTCGTGGCGCAACCGACGTAGTTGTCCGGGCGGATCAGGAGCAGGGTGGGCTCGTGAACGTCGTAGGACTGCCAGACCGCGCCCTCGCCGGAGGTGAGCTGATGCGGGTGCACTGACGACGGCAGGGCCGGCAGCGCACCCTCGAAACCGAACGCGAGCAGCGTGGCGTGCCCGCCACGGAGCAGGTCGAAGACCCGGCGGCCGTCGGCGAGCGGAGCGTCCGGGGCGCGGTCGCCAGCCTGGACCAGGCCCGGAGCGGCACGGTGCTCGGCGGCGAGCGGGCCGCCGCGATAGGACAGCGTGAGCTGGCGCAGCACCGGATCGTCGCGGCGCATCGCGTCGGTGTCATTGGCGACGTGGCGGCGGTGCAGGTCGGTGCTGATGCCGAGCACGCCCGCGGCGACCGGGAGGCGCTCCGCCTCGTAGGTGTCCAGCACGGCGTCGTCGCCGGTGGCCAGTTTCCACCCCAGGTTGTAACCGTCCTGGATGCCGGTGTTGAGTCCCTGGCCGCCCGCCGGGGAGTGGACGTGCGCGGCGTCGCCGGCGAGGAACACGCCGCCCACCCGGAAGCGGGCGGCCATCCGGATGTTGGCCCGCCACTGGGACGTCCAGCCGATCTCGGTGATGGTGATCGCCGGGTCGACCGACGCGACGAGCTGCTCGATCGGGGTGTCCGTGGGCGGGGCGGTGAGCTGCCACCAGTCGCCGCCGGGCAGCGGGCACAGGCCCAGCCGGAACGCGGGCTCGCCCGGCCAGACGTGCCAGTGCGAACGGTCCAGACCGGACAGTCGCACGTCGGCGATCAGCATCTGCTCGTCCTCGTGGGTGGAGCCGAGGAAGTCGACGCCGAGCGCCCGCCGGACCGTGCTGCGGCCGCCGTCGGCACCGACGACATAGCGCGCGGTCACCACCTCGCCGGTGTCGAGCGTGACCCGGACCCCGCCGGAGTCCTGCTCCAGCGCGGCGACGCCGACCCCGAACTCGACCGGCACCCCCTCGGCGAGCAGCTCGCACGTCCGCCACTGGGGAACCATCAGCATGTTCGGATAAGGGACCTCGGGGGTCGGGTCGTGCAGCTCGTCCATCCGCCAGGCGGCGGTCACACCGTCGGGGCGGTGCACCAGCATCTCCGGATAGTCGTCGCCGGCCGCCCGGAACCGGTCGATCAGGCCCAGGTCGTCGAGCACCTCCAGGGTGCGCGGCTGCAAACCCTTGCCCCGCGAGCCGACGAACGGCCGTGCAGATCTCTCGACGATGCGGAACGGCACGCCGAGCCGTTGCAGCTGGCGGGCCACGGTGAGGCCGGTCGGGCCGGCACCGACGATTACGGTGAATCTGGATTCAGTGAACATGGATTCACCGTCGGCCGCTGATACGCTCCCGGTCAAGGGGGTGGCTTTCGGGATGCGGGATGAGCTGGGCGTGCGGATCGATCTGGCCTGGCCCGATCCGTCCGGAGCCGGCAGGCAGCCCAACTCGCGCCGTCAGCAGGCGGCACAGACCGAGGCCGAGTTGAAGGCCGCCGCGATCCGCGTCTTCGAGCGGGTCGGCTACCTCAATGCGAAGATCACCGACATCACCGCCGAGGCGGGCCGGGCCACCGGTTCGTTCTACAAGCACTTCGCCGGCAAGGAGGCGCTGCTCGAGGCGCTGCTGGCCGACCTGCTCACCGAGGGCGACGCCAGCGCCGAGCTGCCCGGGCACGGCACCGACTTCCAGGACCGCGACGCGGTCCGGTTCCACGTCGCCGCGTTCTGGGACTTCTACCGCCGGCACCGCGTGATCATGGTGGCGTTGCAGCAGGCGGCCCTGGTGGACGAGGCGTTCGCCGAGCGCAGCCGGGACATGCTCGCCCCCGACCTGGGCCACATCGCGGACCACCTGGCCGGCCTGGATCTCCCCGGCGACCCGCTGGTCACCGCGTCGCTGTTCGGAGCGACCGTCAGCAGCTTCGCCGCCACCTGGCTCAACCCCGCGACCCGCCCCGGCCTCGGCCGCGAGCTGACCGACGACGAGGCCATCGAGACCCTGACCACGTTCCTGCACCGGGGCTTCGGCGCGTCCTGACCGGAAATGCACGCCCGGTCAGGCGCTGCTCCGGACCGCTGCGCGGCTCCCACGACGCCCGTTCTTCTTTCGGTACGCCCGGAGCACCGCCCGCCTCGCCACGGCGAAGCGGTGTCTAGCCGCGGGCCGTCTCGTCCAACCGTCGCCCGGCTCGTCGTGTCGCGGCCCGGCTCGCTCTGTCACGGCCCGGCTCGCTCTGTCACGGCCCGGCTCGCTCTGTCACGGCCGGGCTCGCTCTGTCACGGCCGGGCTCGCTCTGTCACGGCCCGGCTTGTTCTACCGCGGCCCGGCTTGTTCTACCGCGGCCCGGCTTGTTCTACCGCGGCCCGGCTTGTTTCAGCCGCAGGTCGGCTCGTCTTGCCGGAGTCGGCTCGCCCTACCTCCCCGGCTCGCCCTGCCGTTCCCCGGCTCGCCCTGCCGTTCCCCGGCTCACCCTGCCGTTCCCCGGCTGCGGAACAGGGACTTCCCGTCGGGCAGCTGTCAGGTGGTCGCCGACAGCCGGGTCCGGCGGACAGCCAGCAGGGCCGCAGTCAGGATCACGGCGGCTCCGAGGATCAGTGGCGGGTGGGCACCCACCTGGGAAAGGGCCGCACCGAGAGGGATCGCGAGGGTGATCGGGCCGAACATGACCATGTTCCCGGTGGCGGCGACCCGGCCGAGCAGGTGATCGGGGGTACCGGTCTGGATCGCGGTGATCCCGGCGATCAGGGTCCACGGCAGGCCGAGGCCGGTCAGGGCGCTGCCCGCGAGCATCGCCGGCCACCAGGGCAGCGACCAGGTCACGCAGGCGGCGGCGAAGAGGACCGCGCCGAGCGCGGCGACCCGGGCCGGCGCCAGGTGGGCGAGCAGGCGGCCGACCAGGAGACCACCGAGGATCGAGCCGGCGCCCTGGACGCTGGAGAGGATGCCGAGATGGGTGGCCGGGCGGTGCAGATCGCCGACGAGGTGCAGCAGCACGGCGGCGTTGGTCAGCCCGGAGACCGCGATCGCCACGGCCGCCACCAGCACCGGCGTCCGCACCGGCTCCCGCCAGAGCCTCCCCAGCCCGACCCGCACACTCCCCCAGCCGAACGTCACCGCCCGGCCCTCCCCCTCCACCGACCGCCCACTGTCCTGACCGGACTCCCCCAGCCGGGCATCCGCCGGAACAGGCCGATCCCCCTGCCCCGACTCCCATCGGACATCCGCCGGACCAGACCGATCCCCCAGCCCCGACTCCCACCGGACATCCGCGGGGACAGACCGATCTCCTTGCGTTTCCGCACGCCAGGGTTCAACCGGAGTGGACCGCTCGCCTTCACCTCGGCCCCGCCGGGCGCCCGCCTCGGCAGGCGGGCCACCCCGCCCCTCGCCGGCGCTGACCGGAGCGGGCTGGCCGGCCCGTTGCGGCGGGCTGGGCCGGGTGGTGGACGGTCGGAGTTGGACTAGGGCGTACAAGGCGGCGGTGACCAGTGGCAGGGCGGCACAAAGCAGCACCACCGCGTGCGGCCCGCGCCAGGCGTACAGGGCGGCGCCCGCCAATGGGGCCAGCAATTTCATGCCCTCCTGGGCGCTGGAGCGCCAGCCGTTGACGTCGCCCAGCAGGTCGGCCGGCAGGGCGGCCGGGAGCAGGGCGGTCTCACCGGCGTCGAGCAGCACGTAGCTGAACCCCCGGACCAGCAGGACCAGATAGATCCAGGGGGCGGACGAGGTGGCGAGCAGGGTCAGGATCACGGTGCCGATCAGCACGTCGACCGCGATCAGCAACGGGCGCCGGGGGAAACGGTCGACCAGGGCGCCGAGCCACGGGGCGGCCAGGGTGGGTGTGTAGACGCCGATGCCGGCCAGCGCCGCGAGGCCGGCGGAACCGGTCAGGTCGAGGATCCACAGGCCGGCGGCGAGCCCGAGCGCGTAACTGCCGAAGCCGGAGAAGAGGGAGATCAGCACGAACAGGACGGCGTTCCGGCGCATGGGTCACTCCAGGATTGAGTCCGTAAGGCTCACATCCTGTGGGCTTGAGTGCAGAGGTGTCAACCCGGACTTGCTGCCGTGAAGCTCGCCTCCAGACGGTCGACGGCGGCACGCAGCGGTGCCGGGAAGCGCGGGACGCCGGGCGCGGTGAGGTCGGCGAGCGCCTGGGCGGCCAGGTCGTAGAGGGCGCCGGGCGGGGCGTCCGGGGCGGCGGCCAGGGTCTCCCGGACCAGGGTGGCGCGCGGGAACCGGGCATCCCACCGACGGTCGGCACCGATCCGGCGATGCAGGTCGGCGACGGAGTCACGCAGCTGGGAAGGGCTTTCGCCGTACCCCACATCGAGCCGCACCCGAGACGGCCGCGACTCGCGCTCGGCGACCTGGGCCAAGCGGTCCCGGCGCTGCTCCGCCGCCTGGCGGCTGGCCAGCCCGAGCGCCTCGGCGATCGCCGGCCAGGTCGCGCCGTCACGCCGGGCCTGGTCGATCAGCGCCAGCTCCTCGGCATCAAGCCGCGCGCGATGCGCGCGAATCTCGCGAAGCGCGGAGAGGTCAGCCACACCCCCACCCTAGCAGATGTCAACAATCAGTTGACAACCCAAAGCCCCCGAGCTGGCACTCAACGCCCCACTCCGGGAGGCGATAGGGCCATGACGACCAGCCGAACCCCCCGAGCTGGCACCCATCGCCCATCCCGGGCAGCGATAGGGCCATGACGACCAGCCGAACCCCCCGAGCTGGCACCCATCGCCCATCCCGGGCAGCGATAGGGCCATGACGACCAGCCGAACCCCCCGAGCTGGCACTCAACGCCCTACCCCGGACGGCAATAGGGCCATGACCGCCAGCCGAACCCCCCGAGCTGGCACCCAACGCCCCACCCCCGGACGGCAATAGGGCCATGACGACCAGCCGAACCCCCCGAGCTGGCACTCAACGCCCTACCCTGGACGGCAACAGGGCCATGACGACCAGCCGAACCCCCCGAGCTGGCACTCATGGCCCTATTCCGGGCGGCGACAGGGCTATGACGGCCAGCTGAGATTGCTGAGCTGGTGCTCATGGACCTATCACGGGTGGTTGCACGACGGGTTCGGTGACCGGTCGGCTAGAGCGGGTCGCAGCCGGTTGTGATCTGGCTGACCGGCGCTACGGGACGGCGCGCCGGTCAGCCCTTGGCGGTGATCAGCAGGTCGATGCCGTCCAGGAGGCGGGCCAGGGCCACCTCGAAGGAGCGGTCGGGCTCATCGGCGCGGAAGACGCCCGCGGCGACGGCCTCGGCCAGCGCCGGGAAGCGGTCCGGCGTGACGAAGCGGTTGAGCAGCGCGCCGTAGTCCGTCAGCACGTCCGGGGTGCCACTGAGCAGCACCGCGCTGATCTGCGCCTCGCCGCGGGTCAGGTAGAGGGCGGCCAGCACCATCTCGACGCGTTCACGGTGGCTGAGCGGGGTGCCGGCGAAGGCGGACAGGCCGCGATCGAGCCAGGCGAGCTGCCCGGGCTCCAGCGGCGGGCGGCCCATCGAGGCTTGCAGGAGCCACGGGTGGGCGGCGAGCACTCCGCGCAGCGCCCGCGCCCACGCGGCCAGTCCGTCGCGCCAGCCCGGCGGCAGGGACGGCGGCTCTCCGGGTGCGGCGTTCTGCATGAAGACCAGCAGCTCGTCCTTGTTGGCGACGTGCCGGTAGAGGGACATCGGCGCGCAGCCGAGCCGCTCCGCGAGGCGGGCCATGGAGAGGGCGGCGAGGCCGTCACGATCGGCGATCGCGATCGCGGTGGTCACGATCCGCTCCAGGCTCAGGGTCGGCTGCGGGCCACGGGTGGGTCGCTCCGCGACGCCCCAGAGGACCTGAAGGGTACGCGGTAGGTCGGTCGGCACCGGCCCATCGTAGGGGCTTCCCGGTTTACTGCGTATGGCATACGCTCAATTGCGTAGACCATACGCAGAAGGGGAGCCGGCATGACCCGATGGTGGCGACGCCCGTGGATAGTCCCGCTCGCGGCGATCGTGGTGATCTTCGTGGCGTTCTCGATCCCGCCGTACCTCAGCTTCGACCCCGCACGGTCCCGGGTGCCTCAGCCGCCGTCGCTGGGAGTCGCGCACTTCTGGCTGCTCGTGCCGCACGTGCTGTTCGGCAGCGTGGCGCTGGGGACGGCGGTGTTCCAGATCTGGCCGTGGTTCCGGCAGCGGTATCCGGTGGCGCACCGGCGGATCGGGCGGCTCTACGTGTTCGGCGGGGTGCTGCCGGGCGGACTGTGTGCGCTGACGATCGGGGCGTTCACGCCGTTCGGGCCGGTGACCCGGGCGAGTGACGTGCTGCTGGCGCTGCTCTGGCTCGGGACGACCGTGGCGGGCTGGCGGGCGGCGCGGCGGCGGCGCTTCGGCGAGCACCGCCGCTGGATGATTCGCAGCTTCGCACTGACGGCGTCGATCATCAGCAACCGGATCTGGGGCGCGATCTTCGCGATCGCGCTGCTGCCGCGGCTGGACACCACGTTCCATGGCGATGAGAGGCTGCTGAGCTGGGTGGTCTCGGCGGGCGCGGCATGGTTGGGGTGGACGATTCCGCTGCTCGTCGCGGAGTGGTGGCTCGACCGTGACCGCACCCGGGGGCGTCGCCGGGACCGTGGTCAGGACCGGCGCCGGGTCCCGGGTGCCGACGCGGAGCACGCCGCCGCGGGTTCCGGCGCCCCGGTGGCCTGATCCGGGCAGCCGGGACCAGGTGAGCCACGCCGCGACGGCGCCTCGGAACGCCGACACACCTCTCACGGCCGGCGACCCCCCTGGCCGGCGGCGACAGTGCCGCACAACATCGACGCCCCGACGGCCGGCCGATCCCGAGGATGTCTCGGAACGCCGACACACCCCTCACGGCCGGCCGACCCTCCCGGCCGACCCCGAGGGGTGCCGGCTCGACTCGCCCAGCGAACCGCGAGGGTGCCTCACGGTCGGTGAGACACCCTCGGGGAACCAGTCGGTCGTGGACAGCGCGGCGGAACCGAAGTCAGCGTTCGCCGGCGCAGACGACCGGGCTGGGCGGCCGCGAGTCCGACGGTTGAAGGGAGGGCTCGTCGGTGGCCGGCTGCTGGAGGGAGAGCTGGTCGGAGGACGACCGCTGGAGAGAGAGCTGGTCGGGAGCCGGGTGCTGGAGAGAGAGCTGGTCGGTGGCCGGCTGCTGGAGGGAGAGCTGGTCGGAGGACGACCGCTGGAGAGAGAGCTGGTCGGGAGCCGGCTGCTGGAGGGAGGGCTGGTCGGAGGACGGCCGCTGGAGGGAGGGCTCGTCGGGGGCCTGCTGGAGGGGCGGCTCGGTGGCCGCGGCCGGGGCGGGCGGGTGGCGCAGGGCGGTCAGGACGATCAGCAGGGCGGCGACGACGAAGGCGGCCGCCGTCAGGAAGGCGAGGCTGTACCCGTCCCGGAGGGCCGGCGTCTCGGGCAGTCCGGCGGACGTCCGGGCGGAGGTGCGGCTCGCGGCCACCGCGGCCAGGACCGCCAGGCCGAGGGCGGCGCCGGCCTGCTGGGCGGTGTTGATCAGGCCGGAGACCAGGCCGGTGTCCTCGTCGGACGCGCCGGCCATGGCGAGCATCATGATCGCCGGGACGGTCACGCCGACGCCCAGGCCCATGATGATCAGCGGGGTGAGGACGTCGATCAGGTAGGACGGGTCTGCCGGGACGCGGACCAGCAGGGACAGGCCGATCGCGAGCAGCAGCAGGCCGGTCAGCAGGACTCGGCGCGGGCCGAAGCGGGCGGTCAGGCGGGCGGCGACGACGAGGGACACCAGGCCGATCACGATCGGGGTCGGCAGGAAGGCCAGGCCGGTTCGCAGCGTGTCGAGGCCCATCACGCGCTGGAGGAACAGGGTGTTCACGAACTGGAAGCCCATGCCGGCGGCCAGGATCAGGATGACGGCGGCGTTCGCGGCGAGCAGCCAGGGACGGCGGAGCAGGCGCAGCGGGACGAGGGGTTCGGGCGCGCGGCCCTGGCGTACCAGAAATGCGCTGATCAGCAGGACCGAGCCGGCGGCGAGCAACCACGCCGGGGCCGGCGGGCTCGGCTCGCCGACCGTGACGATGGCGTAGACGCCGAGCGACAGGCCGGCGGTGATCAGCGCGGCGCCCAGCAGATCGATCCGGCGGGTGACCGCCTGACCGGCCGCGGACCGCGCACCGGCGGCGGGTGCGGGGAGCAGGCGGCGGCCGGCGAGCCAGGCGGCCAGGCCGATCGGGACGTTGATCAGGAAGATGGCGGGCCAGCCGGCCAGGTCGGTGAGGACGCCGCCGGCCACGAAGCCGATCGCGGCGCCGCCGGCCTGGGTGAAGCTGAAGATGCCCATGGCGCGGGCCTGCGGGCCGGGCTCCGGGTAGAGCCGGACGATCATGCCGAGCACGACGGCGGAGGCGAGGGCGCCGCCGACGCCCTGGACGAAGCGGCCCGCGACCAGCAGGCCCGCGGTCGGCGCCAGGCCGCAGAGCAGGCTGGCGGCGGTGAAGACGCTCAGGCCGGCCAGGAAGACGCGGCGGGCGCCGAGGAGATCACCGAGGCGGCCGGCGAGCAGGAGGAAGCCGGCGAAGGCGACCAGGTAGCCGTTGACCACCCAGGCGACGCCGGCCGGGGTGAAGCCGAGATCCCGCTGGATGGCGGGGATGGCGACGGCCACGATCGTGCTGTCCAAGACGATCATCAAGGCGACGGTGCACAGAACGGTCAGCGTCGCTCCACGGGAAGGAGTCATGAGCCGACCGTAACAGATAATCCGCTACGGAACTATCTGTTGGAGGATCATCTTCTGGCAGAGGATCGCGGGGCGCTCACTTGCCGCGGGCGCGGCGCACCGGCTGGGGGCCGGCGAAGGACTCCTGCGCCAGGGACTCGAGCAGGCCGAGGAACGCGGTGCGGGACTCCGCGGGGAAGCCGGCCAGCGCGTCGCGGTGCACCCCGTCGACGATCCGCTGGCCCTCCTCCGCGGCGAGGCGGCCCTTCTCGGTGACCGCGATGATCCGGGCCCGCCGGTCGGTGGCCGACGCCTGACGCTCGGCCAGGCCGCGCCTCTCCAGCTCGTCGACGGTGCTGACCATGGTGGTCTTGTCCAGCCCGGCCAGCGCCGCCAGCTGGATCTGGGTGCGCTCCTCCTCCAGCGCGTGCACCAGCACGCACTGCATCCGCGGGGTGAGATCGACCTCGGCGAGGGCGGCGGCGAGGCGGTTGGTCAGCGTGTGCCCGGCTTCGTTGAGCAGGCGGCTGACGTCGAGCACGGTGCGGTCAGGGACGGTGCGTTCGGGGACGGCCATGAAACAAGGTTATCCCCGGATCGTCCGTAAGCGGACGATCCGGGGACGAGGAGGGGCGGCCGGCGGGGCCCCGTGTCAACCCGCCGGCCGCCCGGTATCAGGCGAAGGTCACCCAGGCCGGCGCGTAGGGCGTCACGCGCAACGGCATCCGGGCCTCCGCGGGAGTCCGGTCCCGCTTTCGGTTGTTGCAGCGACCGCAGGCCGCCACGGTGTTGAGCCAGTCGTTCCCGCCGCCGCGGGACCGGGGCAGGATGTGGTCGATGGTGGTGGCCGTCTCCCCGCAGTACCCGCAGACCTTCCGGTCCCGGGTCAGCACCCCGGCCCGCGACCAGCCCGGGCCGCGCCCGCGCCGCCAGCGGGTCACCACGTAACTGACCAGGCGGACCACGGTCGGGACCTGATAGACCCCGATGGTCGCGTCCGGCTGCGCCTCGTGCACCACCGCCACCTGACGGAACAGCATCCGGATCGCGTGCCGGAGGCTGACCCGGTGCAGCGGCCCGCAGTCGGCGTTGAGAACCAGCACCGCGCTCATTCCGTTTCACCTCCGTCAACTCTTTTTCCACCACGAATTCGCAGCTCACAGCCGTGACTGCTGAGGAAGAAAATAGGCGCGGCATCGACGGCCGACAACCGATTAAAGAGCGCGACGGACCGCGATCCACAATTGCACGAGGCCGGCGAATTGCAGGGCTGCCCAGAGCGCCGGCGGCACCCAGGGCAGCGCCACCACGGCGAGGCCGGCCAGGCCGAGGCCGGCCACCAGGACGCGGGTGGGCCGCTCGGCCACGGTGACCGCGCCGATCTCGGACATGCCGGCGGCGGTGGCGCGGGCCCGGAGGTACTCGTGCAGCCAGCTCGCGGCGCCGGCCACGACGACGAGCCAGCCCGGCGCGCCGACGAGCCAGAAGGCGGTCAGCCAGGCGGCCTCGCCGAGGCGGTCGGCCATCGAGTCGTACACAAAACCGGTTTTGGTCACCCGGTCCGAGACCACCGCGACCGCCCCGTCGAGCCCGTCCGCGAGCGCGGCCAGCACCACCAGCAGGGCGGCCGCGAGGAGGCTGAGGGGCGCCACGAGCGGCACGGCCACGCAGAGCAGGAGGCCGAAAGTGGTCACTGCCATCGGCGACACGCGGTGGCTGCTCAGCCACGCCCCGATCCGGTACGCCGTGCGCACCCACCCGCGCACCACCGGCGACGCCCGCCGCGGGTCGAATCCGCCGTGCAGCCCGGACCAGGCGGTGGCGTATTCGTCCCAGTTCACGCGGCCGCGGCGACTTCCGGCGGGGCGAGCCGCTGCCACACCTCGCGGGTCGCGGTCGACCGATTCATGGTGATGAAGTGGATGCCCGGCACGCCCTCGTCGAGCAGCCGCGCGCACATCTGCGCGCACTTCTCGATGCCGAGCTCACGCACCGCCGCGTCGTCCCCGGCGACCCGCTCGAACTCGCGCAGCAGCGCCGGCGGGAACGGCGCCCCGGACAGCTGGGTGGACCGCTCGATGGTGGCCAGCCGGGTCACCGGCATCACCCCGGCCACGATCGGGGTGCCGCAGCCCTCGGCCGCCACCCGGTCACGCAGCCGCAGGTAGTCGTCGGCGTCGAAGAACATCTGGGTGATCGCGTAGTCCGCGCCGGCCCGGCACTTGCGGACGAAGTTGCGGGTGTCGTCCTCGACGTCCGCCGAGCGGGGGTGCTTGTAGGGGAACGCGGCCACCCCGACGCTGAAGTCCCCGGACTCGCGGATCAGCCGGACCAGGTCCGCCGCGTAGTCGACGCCCTCGGGATGGCGCACCCACTCCCCCGCCGGGTCGCCCGGCGGGTCGCCGCGCAGCGCGAGCACGTTGCGGATCCCGGCGCCGGCCAGCCGGCCGATCACGTTGCGCAGGTCGGCGACCGAGTGGTCGACGGCGGTGAGATGGGCCAGCGGCAGCAGGGTGGTCTCGGTGGCGACCCGCTCGGTGACCGCGACCGTGGTCTCCCGGGTGGTGCCGCCGGCGCCGTAGGTGATCGACACGAAGCTCGGCCGCAGCGACTCCAGCTCCCGGATCGCCTGCCAGAGCAGCCGCTCCCCGTCGATCGTCTTCGGCGGGAAGAACTCGAACGAGAAGGTCGGCGCCGCGCCACGGATCAGCTCGCCGACCGACGGCGTGCCGGGCAGCTTGGAGGGGAGACCGAGAGACACACCGGGCACTCTACCGGGCCGGTTTACCGGGGTATCTGCGCGAACAAGTAGCGTCGTCGTGTGACGACTTCCCCGCTCGAACTGGCCGGGCTCCGGCCCCGGGTCGACAAGGCGCTGACCGCTTTCCTGGCCGCGCAGCGCGACCGGCTGCTGGCGATCGACCCGGCGCTGGCCGAGGTGGCCGCCACGCTCACCGAGTTCGTGCTGGGCGGCGGGAAAAGGCTGCGGCCCGCGTTCGGCTACTGGGGGTTCCGGGGCGCCGGCGGGTCCGACACCGACGAGGCGGTCGCCGCCCTCGCGTCGCTGGAGCTGGTGCAGGCCAGCGCGCTGATCCACGACGACCTGATGGACCGCTCGGACACCCGGCGCGGGGTGCCGTCGGTGCACCGCCGGTTCGAGCGGCTGCACGCCGGGTCGGGCTGGCGCGGGTCCGCGGCCGGGTTCGGCGAGTGCGCCGCGGTGCTGCTCGGCGACCTGGCCCTGGTCTGGTCCGACGAGCTGCTGCACACCTCCGGGATGCCGTGGGCCGACCTGGCCCGGGCCCGGCCGGTGTTCGACGCGATGCGCACCGAGGTGACCGTCGGGCAGTATCTCGACGTGCTCACCCCGGTGACCGCGGACACCTCGCTGGAGCGGGCCGGGAAGGTCGCGCAGTACAAGGCGGCCAAGTACACCGTGGAGCGCCCGCTGCTGCTCGGCGCGGCGCTGGCCGGCGCCGGGCCGGAGGTGTCCGCCGCCTACTCGGCGTTCGGGTTGCCGCTGGGTGAGGCGTTCCAGCTGCGCGACGACGTGCTCGGCGTGTTCGGCGACCCGGCGCAGACCGGCAAGCCGGCCGGGGACGACCTGCGCGAGGGCAAGCGGACCTATCTGGTGGCGGCGGCGTTCGGGGCGCTCGGCGCGGCCGGGCGGGCGGAGCTGGACGCGGGCCTCGGCGATCCCGGGCTGGACGACGCCGGGGTGGCGCGGCTGCGGGCGCTGATCCGCGACTGCGGCGCGCTGGACGCGACCGAGGCGCGGATCGAGGAGCTGATGGCCGGCTCCCTGGCGGCGCTCGACCGGGCGCCGATCGAGGAGGAGGCGCGCGGCGTGCTGCACCGGCTCGCGGACGCGGCTACCCGTCGCTCCGTCTAGCTCCGGCGGCCGGGGTCCGCTGCACGCCGCGGCGGCCCCACACGATCCACAGCGAGAGGGTGCTCAGCACCATGGCGAAGCCGAACAGCAGGTCCTCGACGGGGGCGTGGACCAGGCGCCAGCCGATGATCGCGTCCGGGTCGTAGATGACGATGTTCCGCCCGGTGAGGATGCCGTTCGAGATCAGCTGAAAACCGAAGATGATCGGATAGGTCGCCCAGAAGACCAGGCGGGTCACCAGCTTCGTCCGGAAGATCAGCAGATCGAGGGCCAGAGCACCGAGGACTCCCAGTACTGCCGCGGTGGTGTAACTCACTCGTCCCCCGCGGGTCGTCGCAGCACCGCGCGCACCGCCTCGAACCCGAGGATCGCGCAGACCGGCACCACCAGGAAGAACAGCACCTCGTCGAGCGGCAACCCGGCGCCCAGATAGATCCCGGTGATCTGCCCCGGGTCGAAGGTCCAGTGCCCGGCGGCGATCGCCCCGAGGTCCCAGAGGACGAAGACGACCGCCACCGGCAGCACGGTCAGCAGCAGCCGGCGCCACCGGCGAAGCACGTTCACCCGCAGGATCGGCTCCAGCCACAGGGCGCCGGCCAGGCAGCCGGCCAGCACCAGCACGTACGCCAGATGCCGCACGGAATCAGAAGCCGAGCGCTTGGGCGCGACGCTTGACCTCGCGGGCCAGGTCTCCGCCGAGCGCCGTCGCGGCGTTGCCGCCCAGCCCCGGATCGGCTTCGTAGAGCCACCCGAAGGCCTCTTCGTCGTTATACCCGGCGTCGCGGAGCAGGGTCAGGATGCCGGGCAGGTGCTTGAGAACGGTGGCGTTCGCCACCAGTTCGGCGGGCACCAGACGGATGCCGTCACGGCGGACGGCGAGCAGGTCGCCGTCCTTGAGCATCTGGTTGACCTTGCTGATCGACACGCCGAGTTTCTCGGACACGTCCGGCAGGTTGATCCATCCGGCGGGTTCGGTGATGACGGGTTCGCTCACGCGTACAGGGTGCCAGACCAGATCGGAGAACTGTTGATGAGCCTGTGGCGAAGGATCCGTGCCGAGCTGCGCGGGGCCTGGCGCTCGGTCAAGTACGACCTGGGCCGCCGCCCGTCCGAGCCGGTCGACGGGCCGGACGTCACCTCGACCGGGCTGAGCACGTTCCCCGGCTCGCTGATGGAGTGGCGCACCGTCCCGCCGGAGACCGACGCGAAGCCGCCGCGTCGATTTGTCGCGGTTACGGTGTTGTGTCTCGTCGCGATGCTCGGCGCGGTCGGCTCCTACCTCCTCGTGGCCCGCGGCCTGACCTCGGCCTTCGCCGATCAGACGGCAGCCGATCAGACGGCGGCCGATCAGGCGGCAGCCGCGCCGGCGCTGTCCGCGCCGGCCGCCGAGCCCACCCCGCCCACCGCGGACGCGACCACCCGGATGGGTGAGGTCACCCACAAGCGGACCACCGCGCCGCACGCCACCGCCGCCGGCCACCAACCCGGGGCGATCGAGCCGGCGGCTCCGGCGGATTTCAGGGACCGGCCGGCGCGACCGAGAACGACCACCACCCCGCCCTGCGACTGCGTCACCCCGCCGGTACCCACCCCGACCGCGCCGTCCCCGGCCGGCAGCACCCCGCCGCCGGACAGCCCGGCGCCCAGCGATCCGCCGTCCACCGGCGCGTCCGCCTCGCCCGGCGCATCGACGGACCCCAGCCCCGAACCGACCCCCTCGCAGGGGTGGCGAGAGCGTCACCGGCGCTGGCAACAGACCGGATAAAAACCCGATATACCCTCGGGTCGCCACCGATCGACGCAGGTCACGGCTGGTTCAGGTACCCGTTTGGACTCAGCTGTGACATCCTGGGTCACCCCCACCGGAAAGACACATACACTTCACGCCGATGGACACCACAGTCGCCGATACGTTGATCGGCACAACGATTGACGGGCGCTACCGGATCACCGGTCGCGTCGCCCGTGGTGGCATGGCGACCGTGTACCGGGCCACCGACGAGCGGCTCGCGCGCACCGTCGCGCTGAAGATCATCCACCCCTCGCAGGCCACGAACGTGCACTTCGTCGATCGGTTCACCGACGAGGCGAAGACGATCGCCCGGCTCACCCACCCGAACGTCGTGGCCGTCTACGACCAGGGCCGGCATCAGGGCCTGCCCTATCTGGTGATGGAGTTCGTGCAGGGCCGCACCCTGCGTGACCTGCTGGCGCAGCGGGGCAAGCTGACCCCGGTCGAGTCGCTGGCGATCCTGGAGCAGATGCTCGCCGCGGTCGCCGCCGCGCACCGCGCCGGCCTGGTGCACCGCGACGTCAAGCCGGAGAACGTGCTGGTCGCCGAGGCGCCCAGCGGCGGCACGGCCGACCTGGTGGACGCCGTGGTCAAGGTCGCCGACTTCGGTCTGGCGCGGGCCATCGAGGCGAGCACCGTGGACGAGTCCGGCCAGCTGATGGCGACGGTCGCCTACGTCGCGCCGGAGCTGGTGCAGAGCGGCCAGGCCGACGCCCGCACCGACGTCTACTCGGCCGGCATCGTGCTGTTCGAGATGCTCACCGGCCGGGTGCCCTACGACGACGCCGAGCCGGTCGAGGTCGCCTGGCAGCACGTGGACAACGACGTGCCCGCCCCGTCGACGCTGGTCGCCAGCCTGCCGCGGGCGCTCGACGAGCTGGTCGCCCGGGCCACCCGGCGCAACCCGGCCGAGCGCCCGACCGACGCCGGCCGGCTGCTCACCGAGGTCCAGTCGGTCCGCGACAGCCTGGGCACGCTGACCGTGGAGACCGCGATGATGCCCCAGATCCCGGGCCGTCCCGGGGTCGCGGACGCCACCGCCCTGGTCCCGACCGTGCCGGCCGCCGGCGCCACCGCCCTGGTCCCGCCGGTGCCCGGCGGTTACGGTCCGCCCGGCGGGCAGCGCCCGTCCTGGGCCCGGCTGCCCGAGCAGGGCGGCCGCAGCTCCGCGCCGCACCGCCGGTCCGGTCCCGACCCGCACGGCGAGGGCTTCTTCGCCGACCGCCGCCGGGTCACCCTGGTCTCGCTGATCGCGGTGATCGCCGTGGTCGTGCTCGGCAGCACCTGGTGGCTCACCCTGGGCCGCTACACCGACGCGCCGAACCTGGTGAACCTGCCCCGCGCGCAGGCGCAGGAGGTGGCCGACAAGGCCGGCTTCGGCGTCCTGTTCGCCGAGCCCGGTGCATACAGCGACACCGTCCCCAAGGACGCCGTGGTCAGCCAGAACCCGGGGCCGGACGAGCGGGTGGTCAAGGGCGAGACGATCACCCTGATCATGTCGCTCGGCCCCGAGGTGCACGCGGTGCCCGACCTGGCCGGTCAGGAGGCCGCCGCGGCCAAGGGCTCGCTGGAGGAGCTGGGCCTGAAATACAAGGAGGGCAAGGGACAGTACAGCGACACCACCCCGGAGGGCGTGGTGATCTCCACGACGCCGAAATCCGGGACCGAGCTGAAGCCCGGCGAGACGGTCACCGTCGTGCTGAGCAAGGGCCGCGCGCCGATCACGGTGCCCAACCTGGTCGGGATGAACATCAACGACGCCCGCTCCAAGCTGGGACAGCTCGGTCTCCAGGTGCTGGAGCGGTCCAAGGACAGCGACCAGCCGAAGGACAGCGTGCTCGCCCAGACACCGAAACCCGGCACCGGGGTGGAGAAGAACGCCGAGATCACCCTGGACGTCAGCAACGGTCCGCCGCTGGTCACCATGCCGGACGTGAACCGGCAGCCGTGCCAGCAGGCCAAGGGCACGCTGGAGGGCCTGGGCCTGGTCGTGCAGATCGGCGGGATCAACCCGAACGGCACCGTGTTCGCCCAGAACCCGGGGCCGAACACGCAGCTCGCCCCCCAGAGCGCGGTGCAGCTCCAGTGCTTCTAGACCGTCGCATCGGGTCGCACACGAAGACGTCGGGCGGGCTGGCCAAGGCCGCCCTCCCGTACGCCGACGCCGCCGGCTCGGAAACCCTTCAGGTGTACGTCTCCAACTCCCGTGGCTGGGCGCTGCCGCCCGGTGACCCGAAACAGGACACGCTGTTCCGGGACGGGATCGGGGAGCGGCAGCTGCCCGCGTACATCCACGCGTCGCTGCTGGTGAACCTGGGTTCGCCGACCGAGCTGACGGTGGAGCGGTCGATCGCCACGCTGGAGCACGCGCTGCGGCGCGGCAAGGCGATCGGCGCGACGGCCGTGGTCTACCACGCCGGCAGCTCGGTCGACGAGGCGCACGCCGAGAAGGCCATGCACCAGCTGCACGAGCAGTTGCTGCCGCTGCTGGAGACCGCCGCCGCCGAGGACCTGCCGAAACTGCTGGTGGAGCCGAGCGCCGGCGGCGGCCGCAGCCTCGCGTCGAAGGTGCAGGACCTGACGGCCTACCTGGCCGCCGTCGAGCGGCACCCGTGGCTGGGCGTCTGCTTCGACACCTGCCACGCCTGGGCGGCCGGGCACGACCTGGCCACCCCGGGCGGGATGACCGAGACCCTGGACGCCCTGGTGGCCGCGGCCGGCCCGGGCCGGTTGCAGCTGATCCACGCGAACGACTCGAAGGACGCCTGCGGCTCGACGCGGGACCGGCACGAGACGATCGGCAAGGGCACGATCGGCACGGCGCCGTTCGCGGAGCTGTTCCGCCATCCGGCCACCGCCGGCGTGCCGATCATCGTGGAGACCCCGACGGTCGAGCACGAGGGGCACGCGGCCGACATCGCCCTGCTCAAGGGGCTGCGCGACACCTGACCTTTCGGCGATCTTGAAGGGGCCGGACGGCGGTTTGCCGTACCGGCCCCTTTCGCGTTTCCTCGGGGGCGTTGCGGCAGGCGGAGACGAGGGGAGGCCGGTTCAGGTGGATGGCGCGCGTGGACCCGGCCTCGACACCCCGGCCGGCTACACCCGGCTGCGCCGGATCGGCTCCGGCGCCGAGGCCGTCACCTACCACGCCTGGGAGCAGCACTCCCAGCAGTGGGTGGTGCTCACGCTGTTCCACGGCTACGTGGCCGGCCGGCAGCAGGAGGCGGACTTCGCCGACCGGTACGCGGCCGCCGCCCGGCTCGGCAGCCACCCCGGCATCGTCCCGGTCCGGACCGGCGGGATCACCCCGACCGGCCGCGCCTGGCTCGCCGCCGACCTGGTCGAGGGCGTCACGCTGGCCGCCGCGCTGCGCTCGGGTCCGGTCCCGGCCGACCGGGCGCTCGCCCTGACCGCGGCCCTGGCCGACGCGCTGGCCTGGGCGCACGCCGGCCATCCGCCGACGACGCACGGCCGGATCGACGCCGAGCACGTGCTGCTGGCCCCCGACGGCCGTCCGCTGCTGACCGGTCTCGACCTGGCCCGTCCCGCCCCGCTCGCGGATTCGCCCTCGCCGCGCGCCGACGTCGCCGCCCTGGCCACCCTGCTGGGCCGGATGCTGACCGATCGTGATCTGGCCGCGGTGCCGGGCCTGGGCCGGTTGCTCGCGGACGGGCCGGCCGCCTGCTCGGCCGCCGAGTTCGCCTACCGCCTGCGCGACGCCGCCGCCCGCCTGCTCTCCCCCGGGCTGTCCGCCCCGTCCGGCGCCTATCCGGCACTCCTCGCGCCCTCCGGCACCCATCCGGCCTTGCTCGCGCCCTCCGCCGCCCACCCCACGCTCCCCGACACGACGTCCTCTCGGCTCACGCTGCCCGGCACGACGTCCGCCCACCCCACGCTCCCCGGCACGACGTCCGCTCGGCTCGCGCTCCCCGGCACGACGTCCTCTCGGCTCACGCTTCCGGGCGCGACGTCCGCTCGGCTCGCGCTGCCCTCAGCGGCGCCGGATCCGCTGTCGCCGACACCCCGTTCTCGGTACGCCCGGAGCCACCCCCCACCGCCGTACCCGTCCCCGGCCCCGCCGCCGCCTCGCCGGCGCGGCCACGCTCGCCCTCGTCCTGGTCGTGGCCGCCGTCGGCCTGGCGCGCGCCCGCTCCGGCGGAACCACGGCTCCGAGCGCGCTCCCGGCCGCCTCCGGCACCGGCGGCGCCGCCCCGCCGCCGGCCTGCCCGTCCGTCACCTCCGCCGCGGCCACCGGCACGGCGAGCACCCCCGTCCTGTGGTGGCGTTTCGGCGAGGGCGCCGGCTCGATCGCCTGCGATGCCTCGGGCAGCGGCAACGCCGCGACGCTGAGCGCGGCGGCCGGCTGGCGGCCCGGCTCGCCCGGCGCCCTCCAGCTCACCTCGGGCGGCTACGCCGCCGGATCGGCGCCCGCGGTCCGCACCGACCGCAGCTTCACCGTGATGGCCTGGGTCTACCTGACCGACAAGCGCGCCCCGCACGGCGTGCTGTCCCAGCCGGGCGAGGTGAGCAGCGGTTTCGTCCTCGAGTACGAGAAGCCGGCCGACTCCTGGCGGCTGATCATGCCGCGCTCGGACAGCGCCGGCCCGGAGGTGGACGGCCCGTCGTCCGCCTCCCCACCCGCCCTGAACACCTGGACCCACCTGGCCGGGCGGTACGACGCGGACCGCGGCACCATCACGCTCTTCGTCGACGGGACCGCCGACGAGTCCGTCCCGCACGCGTCGGCCTGGGCGGCGGCCGGGCCGATCCAGGCCGGCCGGACCTGGTACGACGGCGCCTGGACGGACCGGTTCGCCGGCTCGATCAAGGACGTGCGGGCGTACCCGCAGGCCCTGTCCACCGCGGAGATCGCCACCATCGCCCGGGACACCCGCCCGGCCTGACCCCCGATTTCGTGCCACCCTCGGCCGCCGACCGGACCTCGCCGGGCGGGCCCGGGAAAGACTGGGCCGGTCAGCCCGTCAGCAGGGCGGACAGGTGGGTCGCCGGGTCTTCGGGGGCGGTGGTGGCCGGGGCGCGCAGCAGCTCGACCCGGTGCACCAGGCGCGGGACGGCGATCGGAACGGCGGCCAGGGCGGTACTGCCGGCTAGTAGCGGAGCCGGCAGCACCGCCAGGCCGTGCCCGGCCGCGACCAGCCCGGTCAGCACGGTCACCTCGGCGCCGTCGTAGTGCAGCCCGGCCCGCAGCCCGTCCACCGGCAGCCGGCCGAACGGGGCCACCGCGGGGGCGTCGATCCAGTACGCGTCGGCCAGGTCGGCCAGGTCCACCGAGGTGCGCCGGGCCAGGGGGTGGCCGGCCGGGACGGCGACCACGGCCGGGCTCTCGGTCACCCGGAGCGCACCGGGGTCACCGGGCTCGGGCAGGCGCAGCGGGTCGCTGGGTGCGGTGAAGCCGTCGACCAGGCCCAGGTCGAGCGCGCCGGTGGCGGTGGCGGTGACGATCCGGTCCAGGGCGGCCACGAGCAGCCGGGTCTGCAGGCGGGCCGACGCGGCGCGGATCCGGGCCAGGGCGGCGGCGACCGGGGCGGACCAGGCGAGCGGGGTGAGGCCGAGGGCCAGCCGGCCGGGTGGGGCGGTGGCGCGGGTGACGTCGGCACGGGCGGCTTCCAGGCGTACCAGAAGAATCCTGGCGTGGCGCAGCAACCGCTCGCCGGACGCGGTGAGCGTGACCGGGCGGCGGGTCAGCAGCGGCGTGCCGAGGTCCGCCTCCAGGGTGGCGATCTGCTGGGAGACCGCGGACTGGGTGTAGCGCAGACGGTCGGCGGCGGCCGAGAACGAGCCGGTCTCGGCCACCGTGACGAAGGTGCGCAGCAGGTGCGGGTCCACATCAGGAACCCTAATGCCGTGTGCACCGATGATCGTTGGACCTGATCTCGGGAGACGGCCCAGGATGGGTGCATGATTCCGATCGCCTTGGTCGGCGACCGTTCGCCGGCCGTCCGCGCGCACGCCCGCATTCCCACGATCATCGACGCCCTGCGCGACAGCGAGGGCCTGGACCTGGACGCCTACTGGGTGCCGACGCCGGCCGCGGAGGACCCGGCGGCGCTGCTCGGGTTCGCCGGGGTGTGGCTCCTGCCGGGCAGCCCGTACCGGAGCGAGACCGGCGCGGTCACCGCGGCCCGGACCGCCCGGGTCGAGGGCATCCCGTTCCTCGGCACCTGCGGCGGGTTCCAGCACGCCATGCTCGACTTCGCCCGGGACGTCTGCGGGTTCGCCACCGCCCGGCACGCGGAGAACGACGACGGGCCGGGCGGCGACGAGCTGATCGTCCCGCTGTCCTGCTCGCTCGCCGGGCACGAGGCGGCCATCGCGCTGACCCCGGGATCACTGGTGGAGCGACTGCTGGGCTGCACCCGCACGGTCGAGCGCTACCACTGCTCCTACGGCCTCTCCCCGGCCCACCTGGCGCTGCTGGCGGCGCACGGCATGCGCTTCACCGGCCACGACGACGCCGGCGAGGTCCGGGTGGCTGAGCTGCCCGGCCACCCGTTCTACCTCGCCACGCTGTTCCAGCCGGAACTCGCCGACGAGCCCCCGCACCCACTGATCCGCGGCTTCGCCCGCGCCGCCCTGGCCGCCCGTCAGTTGTCGGTGTAGCTGAAGGCGGCCGCGGCCGTGAAGCGGCTGGCCTGGCCGTTGCCGGCGATGAAGTGGAACCAGGTCGGGCCGGCCGTGGTGGCCGCCGGGACCGTGCAGCTGAAGGTGACCGGCACCGTGGTGCCGACCCGGGAGCAGTCGGCCGGGTTGTCACCGAAGGCGAAGTCGGTGGCGGTGGCCACGTCCACCCCGGCCAGCTTCGCGGTGACCGTGGTGCCGCCGGCGACGGTGTCGGTCTTGGCGGACAGTGCGGTCACCACCGGCACCACGGTGACCTCGGCGGGCTCCCCGGCGATCGTGTCGTGCACCACGGTGACCTGGGCGGTCGCGGTGGTGACGGCGGGCAGGGTGACCTTGAGGTGACCGGCGTCGACGTAGGCCGCGGCCAGGCTCCGGGTGCCGAGTTTCACCGTGACGGCCTCCGCGGCGAACGCCGTGGGGGTGTCGCCCAGGGTCCCGCCGGTGACGGCGAGGACCAGCGGGCCGCCGCTGGCCTTGACCGCCGGGTCGCCGCTGAGGTCGACGCCGAGCGGCGCGCGGTACAGCACGCTGCCCTTCGCGGTCGCCTCGCTCGCGCCGCCCTCGCTGGTGACGATGATCGTGGCGGCGCCGTTCGTGCCGGGCGGCGCGACCGCGGTGATCTTCGTGGCCGAGTCGACCGTGAACGAGGTCGCCGGCGTGGAGCCGAAGGTGACGGCGGACGGGTTGTCGGCGCTCACGCCGAGGAAGCCGGCGCCGCTGATGGCCACGGTGGCGCCGCCGTCGGTGCTGATCCGGGCCGGGGCGGCGGTGGTCACGACCGGGGCGTACGCCACCGTCGCGCTCGACTCCGGTCCGCCGACCCCCTTGCTGAACAGCTGCATGGTGGCGTTCGTCGCCCGCGGGGTGGCTGGTGCGGTGACCCTGAGGTGGGTGGCGTCCACCCAGGCCACGACGGCGTTCACCCCGCCGACCTTGGCGGTGATCCGCAGCGCCGAGTACGCCGTCGGGGTGTCGCCGACCGTCCCGCCGGTGACGGTCACCGGGATGACGGTGCCGCCGGTCGCCTTGGCCGCGATCCCGTTGGTGAAGCCGGGGGTCAGCGTGACCTCCTCGGTCGCGTAGGCCGCGGCGGAGACGCCGGTCAGCGCGATCGTGGTCACCGCCGCGAAGCCGGCGATCCTGCTCTTCATCGCCATCGGACTCTCCGGAATCAGTCGAGGTCGGTGTAGCTGAACGCGGCGGTGCCGGTGAACCGGCTCGCCGTGCCGGTGCCGGAGGTGAACCGGACCCAGGTCGGGCCGGCCTGGGCCGCCTCCGGGACGGTGCAGACGTAGGTCAGGCCGGTGCCGCTGCCGGTGGTCCGGCAGTCCGCCGGGTTGTCGCCGAAGGTGAAGTCGGTCGCCGCGCCCGAGCCGGCGCCGGCCACCTTGATCTGCACGGTGCCGCCGCCCGCGAGCGGCGAGGTGACCGCCGACAGGCTGAGCACGACCGGCGCGACCGGCAGGGTGACCTTCGGCCCGACGAGGGTGTCCTGGAGCACGACCAGGTCGGCCGTCTCGGTGGTCATCGCCGGCAGGGTGACCTTGAGGTGGGTCGCGTCGACGTAGGTGGGTGTCAGCTTGGTGGCGCCGAGCCGTACCGCGATCTTGGCGGCGGCGAAGTCCCGGGCGGTGTCGCCGAGCGTGCCGCCGGTGACCGCGAACACGTGGATGCCGCCGGAGGCCCGCACGAACTGGTCGCCGGAGGTGTCCACGGCCATCGGCCCCCGGTACGCCACGGCCGGCGCCTCCGCCTCGGGCGTCGTCCCGCCCGGGGTGGTCACCTGCACCTTGGACACCGTGCCCACCTCACCGGCCGGCGCCTCGGCGTAGATCAGCGTGGCCGAGTCGACGTCGAAGCTGGTCACCGGCACTCCGCCGATGGTCACCGCGGCCGGGTCGTCCGGGTCGACGGCGAGGAAGCCGGTGCCCTTGATCTCGATGCTCGCGCCACCCTCGGCGGCGAGCGAGCCGGCCGAGACCGAGGCGACGGTCGGGTAGTACGCGACCGTGCCGGTGG
This sequence comes from Actinoplanes ianthinogenes, assembly GCF_018324205.1. Classification (NCBI taxonomy): domain Bacteria; kingdom Bacillati; phylum Actinomycetota; class Actinomycetes; order Micromonosporales; family Micromonosporaceae; genus Actinoplanes; species Actinoplanes ianthinogenes. Next base: position 6,552,660 of record NZ_AP023356.1, on the reverse strand, counting down.
ACTCCGGTCCGGCGTACCCGTCCTGGAACAGCTGGACGGTGGCGGGCAGGGCCTTGGTGGTGGCCGGGGTTGTGATCTTGATGTGGCTCGCGTCGACCCAGGTGACCCGGCTCGCGGCCACCCCGCCGACCTTGGCGGTGACCTTCAGCGCGGCGAACGCGGACGCGCTCGCGCCCATCGAGCCGCCGCTGACCTCGGCGGTGATCTCGGTGCCGCCGCTCGCCTTGGCCGGCGTGTCCGCGAAGTCGGCGACGAGCCGCATCCGGTACCCGAACTTCGCCGAGGTCCCGGTGCTCGGCCCGTCCGGGTTGACCACCTTGATCACGACGTTGCCGGTGCCGGGCGGGCTCACCGCGACCAGCCGGGTGTCGGAGAGGATCACGATCCGGTCGGCCGGCGTGGTGCCGAACAGCACCGAGTTGAGGTTGGCCGGGTTGATGCTCTTGAACCCGGCGCCGGCGATCGACACCGCGGTGCCGCCGGCGGCGTCCCCGGTGGCCGGGGAGGCCACGGTGACCACCGGCACCGCGGCGGCGGCGACCCGGCTGCCGACCGCGGCGAGAGCCACGGTCGGCTGAGCGACGGAGGTTGCCACGCTGCTGACGACGGCCAGGGCAGTGGCGGTGAGTGCGGTGGCCCGGCGGGCCCGATTTGTCTTCGCCATAGCGAAGAAACCCATCGGCAACCGGCCGCGAAACCTTTGGGAAACTACGCGAGCAGCACCGTGAGCACCGAGATCGCCTCGTCGATGCCGGCGTCGTCGACGTCCAGGTGGACCACCAGGCGGGCAAGTTTGGGCAGCATCGCGGCGATCTGCACGCCGCGCCGGGCCGCCTCGGTGGCCAGCTCGGGCGCGTCCAGCGGTGCCTTGGTCAGGTCCAGCGGGACCAGGTTGGTCCGCACCTTTGCCGGGTCGACCACACCGAGCGGGGCCAGCCCCTCGGCGAGCCGGCGGGCCCGGGCGTGGTCCTCGGCGAGCCGCTCGACGTGGTGGTCCAGCGCGTACCGGCCGGCCGCGGCGAGGATGCCCACCTGCCGCATGCCGCCGCCCAGCCGCTTGCGGAGCACCCGGGCCCGGGCGATCCGTTCCCGGTTGCCCACCACGAGGGAGCCGACCGGGGCGCCGAGGCCCTTGGACAGGCACACCGAGAGGGTGTCGAAGAGTCCGCCGTAGCTGGCCAGCGGCACCCCGTCGGCGACGTGCGCGTGCCAGATCCGGGCGCCGTCGCAGTGCAGGGCGATCCGGTGGGCGTCGGCGACCGCGCGCAGGTCGCGCAGCGTGGCGAGCGGGATCGCCCCGCCGCCGCCCAGGTTGTGGGTCTGCTCGACGGCGATCGCGGCGGTCGGCACCGACGGGAACCCGGACGGGCGGATCATGCCGGCGATCCGGTCCACGTTCAGCGCGGCGCCGGTGGCCGGCCAGGTCCGGGTGGAGATCCCGCCGAGCATCGCGGCCGCGCCCAGCTCATAGGTCACCACGTGGGCGTCCGCGCCGGCCAGCAGCTCGCCGCCGGGCGGCACGACCAGTTGCAGGGCGATCTGGTTGGCCATCGTGCCGGACGGGCAGAACAGCGCCGCCTCGTGCCCGAACAGCTGGGCGACGTGCTGCTCGAGGGCGTTGACCGTGGGGTCGTCGCCGAACACGTCGTCGCCGACGACGGCGGCCGCCATCGCCTCCCGCATCCCGGCGGTCGGCCGGGTCACGGTGTCCGAGCGCAGATCAACCACGGAGCATCTCCGCGACCAGGAAGGCGAGCTCCAGGCTCTGCTGGGTGTTGAGCCGCGGGTCGCACGCGGTCTCGTAACGGTCCGGCAGGTCGAGGTCCTCGATGCCCTGCGCGCCGCCCAGGCACTCGGTGACGTCCTCGCCGGTCAGCTCGATGTGGATGCCGCCCGGGTGGGTGCCGAGGCCGCGGTGCACCTCGAAGTAACCGAGCACCTCGTCGACGATCCGGTCGAAGTGCCGGGTCTTGTAGCCGTTCGACGACTCGTGGGTGTTGCCGTGCATCGGGTCGCACTGCCAGACCACCTTGGCGCCGGCGGCGTGCACCTTCTCCACGATCGGCGGGAGGGCGTCGCGCACCTTGCCGTTGCCCATCCGGCTGATCAGGGTGAGCCGGCCCGGGATGTTCTCCGGGTTCAGTTTCTCGCACAGCTCGATGGCGGTCTCCGGGCTGGTGGACGGGCCCAGCTTGACGCCGATCGGGTTGGCGATCCGGCTGATGAAGTCGATGTGCGCGTGGTCGAGCTGCCGGGTGCGCTCGCCGATCCACAGGAAGTGCCCGGAGAGCCCGTACGCCTTCCCGCCGGACACCCGGGTCAGCGCCCGGTCGTACTCCAGCGCGAGCGCCTCGTGCGAGCAGTACAGGCTGACCGTCCGCAGCGCCTCGCTGTCGGTCATCCCGCAGGCGCGGATGAAGTCCAGCGCGCGGTCGATCTCGCGGGCGATCGCCTCGTAGCGCTCGCCGGCCGGCGAGGCCCGGACGAAGTCCTTGTTCCAGTCGTGCAGCCCGTGCAGGTCGGCGAGGCCGCCGGCCAGGTAGGCACGGAGCATGTTCATCGCGGCGGCGGAGTTCGCGTACGCCCGGATCATCCGCTGCGGGTCGGCGACGCGAGCGCCCTCCTCCTTGTCCAGCGAGTTGATCATGTCGCCCCGGTACGCCGGCAGCCCCAGCGAGTCGGTCAGCGACGACCGTGGCTTGGTGTACTGCCCGGCCACCCGGGCCACCTTCACCACCGGCATCGAGGCGCCGTACGTCAGCACCACCGCCATCTGGAGCAGCGTCCGCGCGTTCGCCAGCAGGTGGCTCTCGGTGTTGTCGGCGAAGGTCTCCGCGCAGTCGCCGCCCTGGAGCAGGAACGCCTTGCCCTCGCACACCTCGGCGAGCCGGGCCCGGAGCTGGTCGACCTCGTAGGGCGCGACGATCGACGGGACGTTGCCCAGGACCTCACAGACCGAGGCCACCTCGTCCATGTCCGGCCAGGGCGGCATCTGCACCCGGGGCAGGGCCCGCCAGCGGTCGAGACCCAGGGCCTCGTCCTCGGCGGAGTCGGTGGACGGGCGGGAGGTCGCGACTCCCGGGTGACTGAGCTGGTGCCACTCTCGGCGCATGCGGAAAGCGTACGAAAGAGGGGCACCGGGCTCGCGCCCGGTGCCCCTACTTACCACCTACTGATCAGAGGTTGCCCTTGATCGCGGTGATCAGCTCACCGTTGCTGGTGTCACCGGAGAACTCCCAGAAGAAGGCGCCGCCGAGACCCTGGTTCTTCACGTAGGTCATCTTGCCGGCGATCGTCGACGGGGTGTCGTAGCTCCACCAGTTGCTGCCGCAGTAGGCGTACGCGGTGCCGGCCACCGTGCCGTTCGCCGGGCAGCTGCCCTTGAGCACCTTGTAGTCCTCGATGCCCGCCTCGTAGGTGCCCGGAGCGGCGCCGGTCGCGGCCCCACCCGGAGCGGCCTGGGTGACCCCGGTCCAGCCGCGGCCGTAGAAGCCGATGCCGAGCAGGATCTTGCTGGCCGGAACGCCCTTGCTCTTCAGCTTCTGGATCGCGGCGTCCGAGTAGAAACCGGCCTGCGGGATGCCGGTGTACGACGTCAGCGGCGAGTGCGGGGCGGTCGGGCCCTTGGCGTTGAACGCGCCGAAGTAGTCGTAGGTCATCGGGAAGACCAGGTTCAGCTTCGCGATGCCGGAGGCGTAGTCGGCCACGTCCAGCTTGCCGCCCTGCGAACCGTCGGCGGAGATCGCCGAGGTGATCAGGAAGCTCGAGCCGAACTTGGTGCGCAGCGCCGAGATCACCTTGTTGTAGGAGTCCGGGCCGGACGCGTCACACTGCAGGCCACAGGCGTTCGGGTACTCCCAGTCCACGTCGATGCCGTCGAAGACGTCGGCCCAGCGGGAGTCCTTGACCAGGTTGTAGCAGGAGTCGGCGAACGCGGCCGGGTTCGCGGCGGCCTGGGTGAAGCCACCGGACCAGGTCCAGCCGCCGAACGACCAGATCACCTTGATGTTCGGGTACGCCTTCTTGAGCTTGCGCAGCTGGTTGAACGAGCCGCGCAGCGCGCCGGTGTCCCAGGTGTCGGCGACGCCGTCGACGCTCTCGGCCGCGGAGTACGCGCGGTCGTAGTCGGCGTAGGAGTCACCGATCGAGCACTGGCCGCCGGTGGTGTTGCCGAACGCGTACAGGATGTGGGTCAGCTTGGCGGCCGAGCCCGACGTCACCAGGTTCTTGACGTGGTAGTTGCGGCCGTAGACGCCCCACTCGGCGAAGTAGCCGACGACGTTCTTGCCGCTGGTGCCACCGGTCGGCGCCGTGGTGGGCGCGGTCGTCGGCGCCGTGGTGGGCACCGTGGTGGGCGCGGTGGTCGGCGTCGTGGTCGGCGCCGTCGTGGGGGTGGTGGTCGGGGCGGTCGTCGGGGTGGTGGTGCCACCACACACGCCGCCGTCGATCCAGACGTCCCACTGCCCGCTGTGCGTGGCCGGCGACTCGTTCTGGGTCCACCACTTGGCGGTGTAGTTGTGTCCGTTCTGCGACGCGACGTTGTCCTTGACATACGTGCCGGTGGCGGACCAGGCGGGGGCACACGCGACCGCGGCGTTCGCCGTGACGAGCGGGACCGACACGGACGCGCCGATCACCACCGCTCCGGCGAGCAGCGACCGGCGGAGGGTTTTGCCCACGGGCTCTCCTCAATAATTAAGAAACTTTCCAGAAGGAAGGTTGAGGAGACGGTAGTCACATCGATTAACAACAGTCAAGCCTGATGAAGACCTTTAAGGTCGCTTTAACGTGGTCCCGGAAGCGCGAGGCTTGCCACCAGGGCCGGCAACAAGCCAGAGATAATTCGCGCCGGTCCGAGCGGCGATTTTCTCGCAGATCTCGGTGTACTTACGGGGCATGGCCCCGTCCTCCCAGCTCGCCCACGATGCAGGAGCGATACCGCACGCCTGGGCAGCTTCCTTGATGTTCCACCGCATGCGCTGACGCACGAGCGCCAGGCGGGCTCCGAACTGGCTGTCGTCGACGGTCCAGCCCTCGGTAGCAGTTCCCTCGTTCGCGGGCGAGGGCTCCCCATGTACGGCTGTCATGAGGCACAGCTTACGGAGCATGCCTCAGGAATCAAGAGTAAGCCTGGGTTTGTGGCACATAACCCGGCATTCCGGCGCATGTCGCTGAACCTGGGAATGGTGAGTGAACCTGTGCTTGACACAGCTTCTCGCAGGATCTAGCTTTCTGTGCATGGAACAGCTTCCCGAGCAAAAAACAGGTGAAGCTCTCCCCCAGCTCTACACCGCGGAAGAGGTTGCGCTCGCGGTCAAGGTGAAGGAGAGCACCGTCGTCACCTGGGCGCGGACCGGAAAGATCGACGCGGTCGTGCTGCCCTCTGGTCACCGGCGCTTCAAGCGCGAGGTCATCGACGCACTGCTGGCCGGCCAGGCCGCCGCGTGAACGCCTCTACTGGGCCCGGTCCGACTGGCCCCGGCGGCCCGACTCATCCGGGACCGCCTGCCCCGCCCAACCCGACTCCGCCGACCCGCCTGATGGCCCTGCTCGGGTCTGCCGCCGCGGTGATCGAGGCCCTGGTGCTGCGCGGTGCCTACCCGCGGTCCCGGCCGCATCGCGACATCCGGCGGCCGTACCGCCCGGGCGTCAACCCCGCGCTGGCCACTCGGCCGCGCTGAAACAGAAGCGCGCCACCCGTAGCCCCGGGCGGCGCGCAAATCACCGGATCAACCTCCCCATCACGAAAGGCCTATCCGATGACGCATCCGACCGTACCTGACCGCAAGACCAAGCGCGCCGACGAGCTGGAGCGCGACGACTGGATCAAGCTCGACCCGGCCGACGGCGAGGTCTCCGGCCCCGCGGTTGTCCGCTACGTCGAGAAGTTCAACAACGGCTACGACGGCCCTCGGGTGCTGGCCATCGTCGAGGGAGTCGGCGACCTGGAGCCGTCCTTCCGGCGGTGGGGTGCCGCGAAGCCGGTGCGCATGCTGACCGCCGAGGAGATCGAGAACGCCAAGGCGGACGACCGCCGCAGCCGGATCGCGCTCCAGCTGGAGCAGCTGGCCGCGCTGGTCCGGCAGGGCCGAGTGCCGCTGCCCTCCGGCGCCTCCGGTCGCTCTCGGTCGCTCGACATCGACTTCCACCTGGGCAGCGTCGAGGAGATCGAGCAGGCCGCGGCGGCGCTTGACGTGCAGGTTGCCAACCCGTTCGGCAAGTACCTGTGCGTGGACTGGCCGGGCAACGGCCGCCACGGGGAGGTCGCGGTCAGCTGGTCGACGTACCGGAAGGACCCGGAGCCCAAGCCGGAGCCGGAGCCGCTGCCCGACCCGCAGCCGGCCTCGATCGTCGAGCACTATCACTCCGCGGGCCAGGCGGGCGGCCAGGGCGAGTGCGCGTCCGAGTGCGCGTGCGGCACCAGCTTCAGCGGCTTCGACTCCCTCGCCGAGGCGGTCGAGCAGGTGGAGCTCCACATCGCCGACGCGACCGGGGTGACCTATCAGCGCGAGCCGGACGACCCGGGTGTGCCCGGCCGCCGGATCGCGCCGCACTTCGAGGACGCCCGGAACCCGGGCGTCGCGGTCGACGCGACGCTCCGGCCCGGCACGACGTGCGAGGAACTGAGCGACGACGCGGCCGAGCCGACCTGCCCGGGCGGCTGCTGATGACCGCCCCGTGCGCGTGGCTGCTGCTCATGTCGCAGATGGAGGCCCTCGACGGCGTCCCGTCGATCGTGCTGCCGCAGGCCTGCGCCGAGCTCGTCGCGGAGCGGGTGCGGTTCGACCGGCCCGACCTCGGCGTGTGGTTCATCGCGGTCGGCGAGGTGTGCGAGGGCCACGCGGAGTCCGCGGCCCGGCTCGGCGCGCTGCGCCTGGGCGAGATCCCCCGCCACGTCCCGGCCGGCACCTGATGACCCGGCGCGGCGGTAGCCCCAATCCTGCCGCCGCGCCGCCCCGGCCGGTCTCGCCTGCCCGGGACCGGCCCGGCCCGGGGCGCACGCCGCCCGCTGTGCCCCGGGCCACTCCGACTTCGCCCTCTTCGCACGACTTGCAGGAGATAGCAGTGAGCCTGAGCATCTTCGACACCCACGAGGTACCGGTGATCACGCCCGGCGACCTCGACCCCCACGAGACGATCACCCGCCGTCTGACCCCGCCGCACCTGCGCCGGCCGCTGGCGCTCGCGGTCCCGGCCGAACGGACCAGCTTCGCCGTGCTGAGCGACTCCGGCGAGCTGCCGCTGGTCGCGCTGGACCGGCCCCGGCCGGACGAGACGGCGCGGATCGCCACTGGCCGCCTGGTCGACAACGAGCCGGACGAGCCGCGCCGGCCGTGGTTCTTCCGTGGCACGCGTCGGTTGACCCGATCCCGCGCGCTGGTTTTCGCGGCGACCTGGCCGGGTGGTCTCCAGTGAACCCCAACTTCTCCGGCCCGAGCATGGGCGAGGTCGACCCGAACGCCATCGGAGTCGTCATCAGCGTCGGCCTGGCGCTCGTGCGCGACGAGGCGATTAAGGACATGACCGGCGGAATCCTCAAGCCGCCCGCCGCCGTGATCGTCGCGGACCTCGTGACCCGAGTCGGCGTGCGTACCTCCCAGATGCTGACGAGCGCCGACTCTCTCGCAGCGCTGCACGGGGCGCTTCAGGCGTGGTCGCGGGACCTGCCGACCGCCGCCCGCGACCAGTACGAGGCGACGGTGGCCGAGGCCGACCAGCGGTACTCGCAGGTCGTCGCCGAGTTCCGCAACGGCGGTGGGTGGCGGTGAACAACTCCGACGAGCGTGACTACGCCGAGGAGTCGGCGAACCGGGCGGAGATGTTCGAGCCGGACCACTGCATCCGCGGCTACGACTCGGAATCCGAGCGCGCGACCTCTTGCAGCGACACCGACAACGGCGGCGACTGCGTGCACTGTCCGTGCTGCTGCACCTGCCGTCCCTGCGCCGAGCCCGGCGACGTCCCGCCGAACGCCGGGAGCGCGTCATGAAGGCCCGGCCGATCTACGTCTGCCGGTTCGGCTGCCCCGGCCACCGCCGGATCCGGCCCGGCCGCTGGGCCTGGTGGATCACCGACGGCCCCACCGGGCCGGTCGCCGCCGAGGGCACCACCCGCACCGAGCGCGGCGCCCTGCGCCAGCTCGACCGGGCGCTCTCCCGCGTGCAGCTCGCCGTCGGCGACCACGTGTGCCGCCGGCCGATCCTGCACCCGCTCGACGTGTTCGAGGCGGCCAAGCTCACCGCGCGGCTGGAGGCCGACGGGGTGCCGGTGACCGTGCAGGTGCCGGTCGACGGGCAGGTGGTGCTGTTCCCGGCGCTGGAGCTGACGACGGCGCAGGAGGCCCACACCTACCGGCTGGTGGCTCGGGAGACCGACGCGCCGGTGCGCTGGGCGGGGGTGGCCTGATGCGGCTGCGCCACGTCACCACCAAGTACGTCTTCGACGCCTCCGCGCTGCCGGTCACCCGCGACGCGAAGCGCCGCAAGTTCCAGCCCGCCGACGTGATCGTCACGCACCGGTCGACCTTCGGGTTCTGGGAGGTCCGGGTGCACGGCTTCACGACCAACACGATGCCGTACTCGACGTCGGTCATCTGGGGGATCAAAAACGACCAGGTGCTGGAGAACAACGTCGGCCAGGCCCCGGGGTGGCTGAAGGATGTGGTCGCGCAGGCCGTGAGGCTGCACGCGGCGGCCGGGGTCGCGCTTGCGGGCGGTGAGACCCGATGACCATCTCCGACGAACGCCGCGCCTTCTTCCTGGGCCTGCCGCCGGAGGACCTCGACCTGCTCGCCGGGCTCATGCGGCGCGAGCTGGACAAGATCCCGGACCGGATCGCGCGGCTGCGCAACGACGAGGAGCAGATCGTCGAGTGGCTGACGGAGTTTGCCCCCAGCCTCCTCCCGGCGCCGCCGGTCGAGCCGGAAGCGCAGCCCTCGGGCCAGGCCACCGGCTCCGCCGACCTGCTCGACCGGGCCCGCGCCCACCTCGTGCAGTGCGGGCCCTGCGACTTCGGCATGCCCGGCGCGTGCAACTGCCCGCCCGGCGACCCGCGGGCGCTGATCGACGACCTGGTCAACGAGGTCACCCGACTCCGTGCCGCGCTGGTTGACGAACAGGCGGCACACGCCAAGACGATCTCGAATTTCGAGGAATTCGCCGACTCGGCCCGGGAAGTCGAGATCACCGACCAGGTGGTCGCGGCCGTCTGCGCCGAGGTCGATTACTTCGGGTTCGACCTTGGCGAGGGGAACGCCCGGACCGTCGCTCGCGCCGTGCTGGAGGCGGCCGGCTTCACGGTGGCGGATGGACAGTCGGAAGTGAAGTCGACGGGCCAGGCCACCGATTCCCTATGCCGCTGCACGTGGCTCGGCGTCGGAACGCCCGAGCACGAGCGGTCCGCGTTCTGCCCGCCGGAGGTGACCCGGTGACCGCGCCGACTAAGACCGCGGCCGAGATCATCCGGTGGGAGAACCCGCCGCCGTCGCGCCGCAACCCCGGCGGGGTCGTCGGCAGCCGCTGGGACGAGGTCGCCGAGCAGCTGCGCGACGAGCGCGGCCGGTGGGCGGTCGTCTACGAGGGCGACGCCAACAACGCCTCCTCGGCCGCCTCGATTATCCGGATGGGCAATGTCGCCTGCTTCCGGCCGACCGGTGACTTCGAGGCCGTGTCCCGGCGCTCGCCGAGCACCGGCCGGACCACCGTCTACGCCCGGTACCTCGGCGACGGGGGCGGCCGATGAGCGCGCCGACCCTGCCGCCGCCGGCCAAGGTGACCGGTCCGGGCGTCTACCAGCTCACCGCGGCCGAGTACCACGCCGACCCGGTGCCGGGTGGCTCGCTGTCGTCGACCGGCGCCCGGAAGCTGATCGCCCCGTCTTGCCCGGCGCTGTACCGCCACTGGGCGGACAGCCCGGAGGAGGTCCGGGACTACTTCGACTTCGGCGCGGCGGCGCACCAGCTGGTGCTCGGCGAGGGGCCTGGCATCCACGAGGTGAAGGCCGATAGCTGGCGGACGAATAAGGCCAAGGACGAGGCGGCAGCCGCCCGGGAGCGCGGCCAGACGCCGCTGCTGTCGCGGGACGTCGAGATCGTCGAGGCGATGGCCGACCGGCTCCGCGAACACCCGATCGCCTCCGCGCTGTTCGAGCCGGGTTCCGGCCGGGCGGAGCAGGCGATCGTCTGGGCCGAGACCGCCATCGTCGAGGTGACCCGCACCGGTGAGCATCAACCGGCGTTCGAGCGGCGCGCGGTGCGCTGCCGGGCGTTGATCGACTGGCTGCGCCACCCGGGCGCCGGCCGCTTGCTGGTGCCGGACTACAAGACCACGAACAGCGCGGCCCCGGACGACGCGATGAAGACCGTCGCCCGGCTCGGCTACCACGTGCAGGGCGCGTTCTACCTGGCCGGGCTGCGCGCCCTGGGTCTGGCGGACGAGAGCGCCCGCTTCCTGCTGGTGATGCAGGAGAAGGTCGCGCCGTACCTGGTGACCGTGATCGAGCCGGATCAGACCGCGATGCGCCTCGGGGCGATGCGGGTCCGCGAGGCGATCGACATCTACGCGCGGTGCACCGAGTCGGGCCGGTGGCCGGGCTACTCGGACGACGTCGTGATCGGCGAGCTGCCGCCGTGGGAGACGCGCGAGCTGGACGGGCAGGTGTGGTGATGGCTTCCCGGCGCATCCAGGTCGATCGCTTCAAGTCCAAAGGCCGCGCGCAGTGCGAGGAATGCGGAGGTCCACCCAGGCAGTGGACCCGCGAGCGGGCTCGCGTGCATGCCGATCTCAAACGCCACACCGTCCGCTTCGTCATCGAGGACACCACCATCTACAGCAGAAAGGGCAGCTCGTGACCAACGCCCTCGACCGGCTGACCGCGCCGGCACAGATCACCCAGACCACCGCCGTCGAGCAGGCCCGTGCGGTCGCCGAGGTCGCCGCCGCCGTCCAGGTCGCCCAGATGAACCCGCGCGACGTCCGCCGCGCCTGGGCCGAGATGGAGGACGCCTGCCGCCGCTACGAGCTGGCCGACGTCGCCTTCTACAAGGTGCCCAACCGCGGCCGGGACGCGTCCGTCCACCTGGCCCGCGCCATTGCCCTGATCTGGGGCAACCATGACTCCGGCGTGCGCGAGCTGTCCCGCGACGACGCACGCGGCATGTCCGAGATCCAGGCGTACGCCTGGGACCAGCAGCGCAACGTTCGCAGCTCGCGGACCTTCCAGGTGCCGCACGCCAAGATGGTCAAGGGCGAGCGCAAGAAGCTGGATGACCTCTCCGACATCTACCTCAACAACCAGAACATCGGCGCCCGAGCGCTGCGCGAATCCATCTGGGCCACCCTGCCCCGGGACTACGTCGCCCGGGCCAAGGAGGTGTGCGAGGAGACCCTGCAGAACGGCGATGGGACGCCGCTGCTTGATCGCATCGAGCAGATGATCGCCGTATTCAGCAAGGGCGGCATCTCGGCGAAGCAGATCGAGGCGCGACTCGGTAAGCCCCGCGGCCAGTGGACGGCGGTCGACGTCGCCGACATGCAGGTGGTCATCCGATCGATCGCCCGCGGCGAGACGACCGCGGCCGATGAGTTCCCGGCGGAACGGGTGACCGCGGCCGAGATCACCGGCCAGCGACCGGCCACCACACCGAAGCTCTCCGACCCGAACGCGACCGACGACATCTGGCCCGCCCCGGCCGAGATCCCGGCGGGTGACTTCTGATGGCCGCCGTCCTGCACTCGCCGTTCTACGCCGGCCACAAGTTCACCCCGAACGACGCCGAGGACCTGGCGACCGCGCTGAAGGTCGTCGCCGACCCGATGCGGCTGCGGATCCTGGCGCTGCTCGCCGAGCGCGGCCCGATGCGCGCGGTCGACCTGGTGCCGCTGCTCGACGCCAAGCAGCCGAACGTGTCGCACCACCTGACCGTTCTGCATCAATCGGGATTGGTGCGCAACGAGGTTGTCGGGCCGGACGTGCTGCGCGCCATCGATGTCGACCGGATGTCACGGCTGGCGCGGCTACTCGACCCGAACGGTGGCCGCCGATGAGGCCGCTACGCGTGATCGGGCTCGACCTGTCGCTGACCGGAACGGGCATCGCCGCGACCCACACCGGCGCGGGCGAGCCGCGGCTGTGGTGCACCCGGATCAGCCCGACCAAACGGCGGTCGACCACGAAGATCGATCACGACCGGATGCACCAGGCGGTCAGCATCATCATGGGCGCCGCCCGGATGCAGCCCGACGTGGTCGCCATCGAGGAGCCGCTGCTGCTCGACAAGGGCGACACGTCGCTGCGCCTCGCCGAGCTGCACGGAGCCGTGAAGCACTGGCTGTGGGCAAGGTCGATCCCCTACGTCGACGTGCACCTCACCAAGGTGAAGACGTACGCGACCGGCAACGGCGGGGCGAAGAAGGACGTCGTGCTCGCGGCGATGATCGCCCGCTACGGCTCCCGGCTGCATATCGGCACCGATGACGAGGCCGACGCCATGTCGTTGCTCGCCGCCGCGCTCGATGCGTACGGGCAGCCGCTCGCCGACGTCCCGGACTCGCATCGACGGGCGCTGAGCGGGGTCGAGTGGCCGAAGCTGGCGGTGGCGTGATGCTCGACCGACTGCGCCGTGCCATTCGGCCGATCTTCCGGCACGCCGACGGGACGCTGATCATCCCGGACAGCGCGCTGTACGCCGCCATCGACGCGCAGCTCCGCATGGTCGCGAAGATCCCCGCGGACCAGCGCACGCAGGCGGACTGGGACTACGCCGACCGGATGCTCCTCGACCGCCTCGCGGTCGGCCAGCCGCGGCCCGCGCCGCTGGTTCGGCCGGCGGTCCCGGTCATCTCGGGGAGGTCCTGATGGACAGCCCGACCAAGGTGGCGATCGCGATGATCGCGCTGCTGGCCCTGTGCGCGCTGTTCGGCGGTCGGCGATGAGCGGCGCGCTGTGCCGCTGCGGTGACGAGCAGGAGGATCACCGGCGCAAGACCGGCGGCTGCCGGGAGCCGGGCTGCGGCTGCGGGAAGTTCGAGCCGGTCGGCACCTTCGCGCCGGAGCCCACGCTGGCGCTCGACGTGGCCGCGCTGCTGGCCGAGGTCCGTGAGGACGTCGACCGTGAGGCGCAGCTGGCCGCCCGGCTCGCCGAGGTCGAGCGGGAGCGCGACGAGGCGTGCACCGAGCTGGTCCGCGTCCAGCGCGAGCTCGTCCCGGCGGTCGACGAGCGGGACCAGGCCCGCGAGGACCTGGAGAAGCTGCGCGCCGCGCTGGCCGAGGCCGAGCAGGAACGGGACCAGCTCGCAGCGCTGGTCGACCAGAAGCAGACACGCCTCGGCGAGTACTCCGACCTGCTCACCGGGTCGCGGGCGAAGGTCGAGAGCGTCGAGCGCGAGCGCGACATGGTCCAGGCCAAGCTCGACGGCGCGCTGCTCCAGCTGGCCGAGGTCACTGACGAACGCAATGCGTTGCGGGACGCGGTCCCGTGTGGCTGGTGTGACGGGCTCGGCGTGGCGCCTGCCGAGCGCTTCGGACGCGATGCGGACGGTGCGCCGGAGGCCGACGAGGACCGGCCTTGCCCGGAGGGCTGCGCGGTCCCCGGCTGGCTCCAGGCCGAGCGCAACGACGCGGCAGACGACGCCCGGCGGGTCGCCGAGCTGGAGGCGCTGCTGGAGCAGGCCGAGCAGTACGCCCGCGACCTCCAGGACAACGGCGACGTGTCGCCGGTTGGCCGGGTCTGGGACGAGCACGTCCGCTACCTCTGCACCACGTGCGGCAGCCGGTACCGGGAGCACCACAACCACGTTTGCGGCCGGCTGGAGCCGGTCCGCGTTCGCATCACCTTCATCAAGGAGTAACCGAATGCTCGACTTCACCGCCGCCGCTTTCCGCGAGGCCGCCCTGCGCATGGCCGTCGACACCGTCGACCCCGAGACTCAGCCCACCGCCGCCGAAGTGATCGGCATGGCCCAGGAGTTCGAGGCCTACCTGCGCGGCGACGAGCAGCCGGAGGCCGAGACCGCGAGCGCCAAGCCGGAGCAGTCGGACCCGTGCGACTGCCCGAGCTGCACGCTTCGCAAGGCGCTGACGGTCCAGCTCGTCCGCCGTCTGCACTGATCCGAGCCGCCGCCGAGCGCCCGGCAGGGCGCCCCCTCTGGATACGCGGGGAGCTGGAAGCGCGGGTTCGAGTCCCGCCGGCGGCACGCACCATATCCCATCGAGCAAGGAGCACCACGGCATGACCGCTGTGAAGTTGAAGGGCACGTTCAGCAAGAACGAGCGGGACTCGAACGGCCTGGAGGACATCGCCCCGGACCTGGTCAAGAACGAGTTCGGCCGGTACGTCGTCGTCGGGATCGTCGAGCAGCACAAGGTGACGAAGGAGCCCGGCGAGGCCCCGATCCCGACGGCCCGGTTCGTGGCCATCGAGGTGGCGCGGGACGCGGACGAGGCGATGGCGCGCGGCATCCTCGACCGGGCCCGCAAGTCGCGTGGGCTGGCGGACCTCGCTGACACGCTGTTCAACGCGCCGCGCGAGTCGTACGACTTCGACGGCGGCGAGGGCGGCCGCGCGCCGGCCGAGCTGGACGGGCAGATGGAGATGCGGCTCGGCCCGGACGGCGAGCACCAGGTGCCGGAGGCCTCCGGCGAGGAGATCCTGGCCGAGCGCGAGGAAGCCAAGGCGGCCGGCGTCCCGGCGGCCGAGTTCTCCGGCGGCACTGAGTGACCCGCGCGCGGAGGGAGCGCCTGGTGCGGGCGTGGCGGGCGTACACGCGCCGCAACGACGCTCTGGTCCAGCACCAGGGGCACACCGCCGGGCTGCTGCACCCGATGCGGATCGCGCCGGGCTACTTCCGTCGCGTCGAGGGGCACGGGAAGCGCTTCGTCCGGCTCATGCGGAAGACCGGACTATGACCCCGGCCACCGACATCGAGATCGCGCTGCTGCGCGACGTTGCCGCCGACCGGGTCGAGGACGACGAGGACTTCACGCCGATGCTGCTCGTCGACGGCGAGCGCACCTCGGTCGCGCAGTCCATCTGGTCGATGGAGCGCCGGGACCTGGTCGTCCAGCCGTTCACCTCACGCCGGTGGGCGCTGACCTGCAAGGGCCAGGCCCTCGTCGACGAGGCGGACCAGTGAAGCCGCGCCACGCCTACCGGCTGAACGAGCGGATACAGCGCGCTGCCGCTCTGTGCCAGGTGTCGCCCTCCGAGTGGGTCTCGCTGACCCGCTCGGAGCGGCGCCGCCGCCTCTGGGCGGTGCGCCGTGGCTGAGCCGATGCGTGACTTCCTGCGCCGCCTGATCGCCCGGCTGCTCAACCGGCTGCCCGGCCAGTGCTCCGTCGACCTGGCGCTGTGGGCCACCCGGAACACGAGCCGCACCACACCCTGGTCGCCGCGATCGCGCGGCTGCGAGGCGATGTGCGTCTTCCAGCACTGCCGCGAGGACGGCGAGCAGATGTTCCGCGACGGCGCCCGGGGAGGCATCCGATGATCGGCGAGTTCATCCCGTACTACCACCTCGACCCCGAGCAGCGGGCGGAGCTGCACGGCTGGCTCCTCGACCACCGCATCGACTATCACCGCGTCCCGGCCTACGAGCAGTTCACCTGGGACGCGGCGACTGGCGAGTGGCGGATCCCGCTGTACTGGCACAACACCGAGGGCCGGATGCAGATCAACCCGGACGGCGAGACGGTGCGGATGCTCGTCGTGCGGCGCCGCGAGCTGTGGCCGCTGCCGTGGCCGCGCGTCGCGCTCCGGCTCGAACGGCCCACGGTCTCGATCAACGGCGTAGACCTCACCCCGTACGTCCGCAACGTCGTGATCGGCGGTGCCTGATGCCGAACATGGGCACGCAGATGGACTCGGTTTCGTCGGTTCCAGCCGCCGACCGGGCCCTCGCGATCCAGCACCTGGAGCGGACCGGCAACGCCGACCTGCTGCCGATCCTCGGCCTTGCCGCCGCGCCGCCGGCCACGCCGGAAGCCCGGCCGGGTCACTGCCCGCTCTGCCACAACCCGCTGCCGAAGACCGGCATCTGCCGCCGGGCCATTCGGTGCAAGGCCGCGGCGGAGAAGGCGGCGGCATCGTGATCGCGCCGACCGTAGTCGACAAGCTGAGGCGCTGCATGACGCTGCCGGACTGGGCCCGGGTCTCGATCAGCCCGGCTGAGGCAAAGGAGCTGCTCGCCATCATCGGCCGCGACCCGCAGCCGGCCACCGCGCCGGACCGGTGCTCGGACTGCGGCCGGTCCGCCCGCGAGCTCCAGCCATGGCACGAGACGGTCGGCGGCCAGCGCATGGTCGTCGCCCGGCTCGGGCCGAGCTGCTGGCGCAAGCGGATGGACGCGGGCGCCGGCCGGCAGGCGCTGCCGATCGGCGGTGAGTCCGATGGTCGATGAGCCGCGCTGGCACTTCCTCGACACCCGGGAGCAGGCCGACGGCAGCACGGTCGTCTACCACTGGCGGCTCGACATGACCGAGTTCGCCTGCATGACCTCCCGCGAGGTGATCAGCAGGGATTCCTGGCGGTGCGCTAACCACGTCGAGACCGTCCAGCCGTGCCAGGTCGGCGAGTGGCGCACGCCGACGTGCACGCACGAGAACCTGTCGCCGAATCACTCACGGCCGCACTGCCTGATCTGCGGCATGAACGGCGAGGTCGTCACGGACCAGGTGCTGGGCGGTACGCCGTGAGCCGCGTGTACCACCCGGACGTCCTCATCGGCCACGACGCCGTCAGCGGCATCGAGTGGGACCGGCACCGACGCGAAGGCCTCACCGTCGGCGCGTGCCCAAAGTGCCGCACCTCGATGCTCCAGCCCGGCGAGCCGTACGAGATCGGCCGGCGCGTCTGGTACCCGGCCACCTGCCGGTCCAAGACCTGCGACTACGAGACCACGGGCGCCGGACCGCGGCCGCCGAAGGTCCAGAAGGGAGCGGCCTGACGCCGGCCGAGAACCGCACCCAGCACCGCGGCCGGGCCGCACCACCCGCTCCACGAGTAAGGAAGCACGACGCATGACCTGGTTCAAGGTGGACGACAACCTCCACTCGCACAACAAGATCCGCAAGATCCTCGCGGACGATCCGGCCGCCCTCGCGCTCTGGACAGTCGCTGGCTCGTGGTCCTCGGACAACCTCACCGACGGGTTGATCCCCGACCACCAGCTCCCGTGGCTCATTCCGTCGCGCGCTGACGAGCTGGCTCGAATGCTGGTGACCGCCGGTCTCTGGAAGCGCGTGAAGGGCGGATACCAGTTCCACCAGTGGACTGCCGACGGCGACGGAACGAAGAGAAACCCGACTCGCGAAGAGGTCGAGGCGGAGCGCCGAAAGAAGGCAGAAGCGGGACGCAAAGGTGGCCGGGCCAGCGGAAAGGCTCGAAGCAAACCCGAAGCACGTGCTTCAGCATCTGGTTCAGCAGGTGCTTCGGGTTTGCTTGAACCCCCGACCCGACCCGACCCGAAGGGGAGGGTCGGTGGTTCTAGTGAATCTCTAGGGGGACAGACCGCTACGCGCGCGAAGTCAGATCCCCCTTCGCCCCGATGCGAACAGCACCAATTCGTCGACGATCCGCCGCCCTGCGGGGGATGCGCCGACGCCCGGCGCGCCCGCACCCGCTGGGACCTCGCCGACGCCGAACGCCGACGCACCGCCCCGAAGTGCTGGCGCCACCGCGGCCAGCCCGCCGACAACTGCGGCCTCTGCCGCTCCGAACAACTCGCCGAGGAGGACGCATGAGCCGCTCGCGCATCGACGCCGCCCTGCTCGCCCTGCGCGCCCAACGCCCGCCGGCCGCCGACCAGCCCGACGCAGCCTGCCGCCAGCCCGACGTCGACCCGGATGTGTTCTTCCCGCCGCCCGGTACCGCCATCGGCTCCGCCGCGGCCAAGACCGTCTGCCGCCGATGTCCCCACATCGACGACTGCCGAGACTGGGCCGTCGAGACCCAGCAGGAACACGGCGTGTGGGGTGGCACCACGCCGTCCGAACGCGTGGAACTCCGGAAGAAGGCCGCCGCGTGACCCAGACCTGCGTGCGCTGCGGCGCGTCCACGAAGGACGGCTACGTCTGCGCCCGGCCATGCGCCCAGAGCCTCGCTGAGGATCTTGTGGGGGCCGCCGGGCATGCGGAGGACGCCTGGACCGTGATCGCCCGGCAGACGCGCTACGGGGGCGGTTCCCGGGGTGGTTCCGTCGACGCTTCGCCCGGCGACTTCACCGCCTCGGCGAAACTGGCGCCCATCGCGGCCGCCGTGGGCGGCTGGACGCGGATCGTCGCCGAGGAGACCGGGCGACGGCCCGTCTGGCGCGTCATGGCCGGCCCGCTGTGCCCGCCCACCGGCCAGCGGTGCGCGCACGGCAGCTGCGAGGCGCTGCGTCGCCGCGAGCCACCGCCAGCCCTTGCCCTGGAACTGGCCTGGCTCGCCCGCCAGGTCGGCTGGCTGCGCCAGCACCCGGCCGCCGACGAGGCATTCCGGGACCTGACGCACGCCTGCCACCAGCTGACCCGGCTCGTCGACCGGCCCGCCGAGAAGGAGCTGGTCGGCGTGTGCGACTGCGGCAAGGTGCTCTATGCGGTCGAGGGCCGCCAGATCATCCAGTGCCCGATGCCCACCTGCCAGCTGGTCTGGGACGTTGAGCGGTCCCGCGACATCCTGCGGCGCCACCTCGGCGACAAGCTGGTGACCGCGAGCGAGGCGGCGAAGCTGGCCAGCTACCTCGACGCCGATCGGACCCAGGAGACGATCCGGAAGCTGATCGCGGCCCGGGTGCGCGACGGCCGACTGGTCGCGCACGGCCAGGTCCTCGGCGAGCCCGACGAGGACGAGATCGCCGCGGCCGCCGAGGAGGATCGCGAGCCCGAGCCAGTGGTCATCCCGCTGTACCGGTTCGGCGACGTCGCTGCGCTGCTGGCCGCCACGCCGATCCGGCGGCGGCGCGAGAGCGAGGTGGCGGCGTGAGGTGCTGGATCTGCGGCGAAGAGCCCGACTGGATCAACGTCCAGACGCTCAGCGATCCCGGGCCGGTGCTCATCCCGGGCGCCTGGCCACAGGCTTCCGACGGGCACCGGCACGCCGAGCGGCCGCCCACCCCGGCCGAGCTTGAGCAAGCCGGCCACGAGGCGTTGCGCCGGATCCTGGAGGGGTGACGCACCGTAGGCGTAGTTGCGTGAGTTGATCACGCGCCGTACTATTCCGGCCATCCAGGACAGACGAACCCTGCCCGGAAGCCTCCGACCAGGCCCCGCCCGCCAGCGGGGCCTTCGTCGTATCCGGGAGTGCCCGAGCCGCGATATTCGACGCGTGCAGTGGCGTCGCTTCGCTACTCGGTCGAGCCCTCGCGAGTCGCGCTGACCCATTGGCCGGGAGCGAAAATCGCCAAGACGCCCGAAGTTCCGTACGTCACCTTGAGATGACCCTCATCGACCGAGAAGAAGTTCGCACCGTTCACCTTCACGGTGCCGCCCCTTGTCTCCGCTCCCGATCGCGGAGTCGCCACCGTCACGGTGAATTGATCGTCAGTCATTACCGGTTCCCCTTGGATTGACGACAGTCCCAGTTGACCTGTCGCCGCCCCCAACGATTCAGTCGCCAAATCGTTGCGCCCTAAACCGTCTCGGCCGACCACGGGCCTTCGTCGCACCCGGGGAGGTGACCATGGCCTTCCCCGCCAGCCTCACCCTGGTCACCGTCACCATCCAGGTCGACCTGCCGCCCACCGGCGGAGCCACCGGCTGGATCGACTTCACCGCGCCGTACCCGCTGCAAGGCAGCTCGGTCGTGGCCCCGTTCACCCAGCGCGCCTACCTCACCGCGGCCGGCGCGGGAACCATCCAGCTGCCCGCCACCAATGACCCGCAGTGGTCGCCGACCGGCTGGGCGTACGCGGTCACCGGCCGGATCGGCACCACGGCGATCAAGGGCACGCTGCAACTCGACCACCAGTCGACCACTGCCAACTTCGCCGCGCTGTTCCAGCCCGACGGCGCCGCGGTCACCGGCCAGACGTACCTGCTCACGTCGCAGCGCAGCGTCGCCGGCGGAGTCGCCGCGCTCGACGTCGACGGCGACGTCACCAACGCGAGCGGCGCGAAGATCACCGGGGGCGGCGGAGGCGGCGCATCGCCGTCCGGCACGGTCACCTCCGGCACCGCGTTCGGCGCCAGCGCCACCGCCGGCGTCGCGACCGCCTACTCGCGCGGCGACCACTCCCACGGCACCCCAGCCTCGCCGACCCTCGCCTCCATCGGCGCAGCCGCCGCATCACACACCCACCCGGCCGCGCAGATCTCCGACAGCACGGCCACCGGCCGGTCCGTGGTCACCGCCGCCGACGCCGCCGCCGCGCGGACCGCGATCGGCGCCGGAACGTCCAACCTCGCGCTCGGCACCACCAGCAGCACCGCGGCCGCCGGTGACCACCTGCACACCGGCGTCTACGACCCGGCCGGCACCGCCAGCACCGCGGTCAGCGCGCACACCGCGGCCGCCGACCCGCACCCGCAGTACGCGGTGATCTACTACTGGAACGGCACCAGCTACGACATCGTGAACGGCGCCGCGGTGTACGTCGGCGGCACCGGCCCGGCCTCGCCCGTCAACGGCGACGTCTGGTTCCCGTGACCGCCGCGAAGACCCGGACCGGCGGCGCCTGGGTCGACTCGACCAAGGTGGCCAAGGTCCGCGTCGGTGGCGTGTGGGTCGACTACGGCCCGAGCGGGGGCGGCACCGTCACCGAGCGGTTCAGCTACCCGACACCGCCCGGCCTGCCGAACAACGACGAGGCCCAGCGGCTCAACCTCGGCGTCCTGTGGTCCGCGAGCGCGAGCGGCTCGTGGATCGGGAATCAGGTCTACACGCCGTCGTCCGTCATGCTGCCCGACATGACCGCGCTGGCGTTCACCGGTAGCACCGAGCTGGCGCGCAAGACCGCGACGTCGCCCTCCGTGGGCCAGCTGGTCGACATCCTGTTCGACACGCCCGTCGCCATCACGGCCAGCGTCACCTACCAGGCGGCCTACAGCGCCGTCCGCTACGCGGCCACGGCTGGCGGCTCGATGACCTGGCCGTACACCACGGCGCACATGGCCACCGGATCCGGCACGCCATCCCGGTTCGCCGCCGGGCCGGTCGGCACCGTGCCGACCAACGCCAGCGCGGCCGGCTACCACGTGACGCCCATCGTCCAATTCTCGGCATGAGGTGACCATGAGCAGCGTCCGCATCACAACGAACGCGAGCACCACCAGCGGCTCGATCGAGATTGACGGACTCGACGTGTCCAGCTGGGCACGCGGATTCAGCTTCTCGGCCGCCGTCGGCGAACTGCCTCGGCTCGACCTGGAGCTGGTTCCGCGCGGTGTAGCCGAGTTCGAGGGCGATGCGTTCGTAAGCCTGAACTCGGACTTCGTGGAGTTCCTGGTCAAGCTGGGCTGGAAGCCGCCGTACCGGCCGTGACCCGCAGGGTCGTCCTCGTAACGGGCCCACCGTGCGCGGGCAAGACCACCTACGTCCGGACCCATGCTGAGCCCGGCGACCAGGTCCTCGACCAGGACGTGCTCGGCGCGAAGGCCATGCGCACCGCGCTCGCCCAGATCCACCAGCACCACGGCACCACGTGGGTCATCCGGTGCGCGCCCGGGCCGACCGCACGGCAGCAGCTCGTCGACCAGCTCGGTGCCGAGCACGTCCACCTGATCGCGCCACGGGACGAGCTGATCGCACGGGCAACCCACCGGCCCGACCGACGACGCCACATCGCCGCCATCGGGAAGTGGGTCACCGCAGAAGCCACGGACGCACCACCAGCGCACCGTACGGTCCACGGTGGCCACGGTGCGGCCGACAGGGCACGCAAGGGCAGGCCCTACCGCAGAGCCAAGCAGGCACTGCAAGACGCCACACAGACGTGCTGGCTGTGCGGACACCACGGCGCACGCGAGCTGGACCACGAGCCACCACTGAGCAGGCTGCTCGACCTCGGGCTCGACCCACTCGACCCGCAGTACCACAAGGCAGCACATGGGACGTCGTGCCCATGCCCCACGTGTGGGCAGGCATGCAACCAGGTCAAGGGTGCGAGCACGAGATCAACACGCATGACGTGCGAGTGGTGATCGAGGGCGGCGCCCCCGGGGGTGAATGTCCGTTTCGGGTGGGTCGGGTGACCCCACGCTCCCGCCTCCCGTTCTCTCTCCCCGAGCCCAGATCTCGGCCGTCGTTCAGTCCGACAAGGGGGCGTCGATCCGATGAGTTCCCTGATCAGTGACCGGCTCGGCGAACGCCTGCGGCAACTGCGCACCGACGCAGGCCTCTCTCGCGACGAGCTTGCCGAGCTGGCGGGCGAGGGCATCTCGGCCACGGTCCTCGGGTTCATGGAGACCGGCCGGCCGAACAAGGACGGCCAGCGGACCCGGATCTTCTCCGTCGACGAGATCCCGGCGCTCGCGGCCGCACTGAAGGTCACGCCGCTGGAGCTGCTCGGTGACGACGCGCACCTGTTCGCCGGCGACGGCGTCCTGCGTGTCGAGTGCCCGACGTGCACCGCGCCGGTCGGCCGGCTGGAGCAGGTGGTCCGCAAGGACCTCGACGGGCTCGGCGACCTGTCGGTGATGGAAGAGACGCTCGTCGAGACCGCCTTCCGGCTGGCCGGAGCGATCGACCAGGCGCGCGGCGAGGATGCGCGGGCGCTCCCGGCGCTGACCAAGGAGCTGCGGGCGACGCTGGAGCAGATCGCCGCGGCCCGGCGCGACGTCGGCGACGATGACGACGAGTTCGGCGACCTCGACGAGCCCGAATGACCCCGGCGGACGCCGCGCTGCTGTACGAGCACTACGGCCTCACCTGCCCGCCCCGGTGGGGGACCGCCCGCAACTTCGACCGGAAGACGTACGGGCCGAAGGTCGCGAAGATCGCCCGGGCGCTCGGCACGCCGCTCATGCCCTGGCAGCGCTACGTCGTCGACACCGCCCTGGAGATCGACCCCGAGACCGAGTCGCTCGCCTACCGCGGCGTCGACATCACCGTGCCCCGCCAGTCCGGCAAGACGTCGCTGATCCTGCCGGTGATGATCTGGCGCGGCATGTACAAGCCGCGGCAGCGGATCGTGTACGGCGCGCAGACCGCGGTCGCCGCCCGGGAAAAGTGGGAAGACGAGCACCTGGTGGCGATGGGTGCCGCCCGGTCGCTGAAGAACCGCTACCGGGAGCGCAAGGCGAACGGCCGCGAGGCGATCCTGTGGGGCAACGGGTCGATCCAGACGCTGCTCGCGTCGACAGAGATGGCCGGCCACGGCAAGACGCTCGACATGGCCGCGCTCGACGAGTACTTCGCCCAGGTCGACTACCGGTCGGACCAGGCGGTCGGCCCGGCGATGATCACCCGGGCCGACGCGCAGAAGTGGCGACTGTCGACCGCGGGCACGCAGAAGTCGGTGCCGTTCAACGCGATGCGCAAACGCGGCCGCGCCGCGATCGAGGTTGGCCGGCTGTCGACGATCGCGTTCTTCGACTGGTGCGCCCTGCCCGGGATGATGCGCGACGACCCGGCGACGTGGCGGTCCTGCATGCCGGCGCTGTGCCCGGCGCCGGTCCGCGGCGTGTGCCGTTGCTCGCGGGAGTGGCGGCATACGGTCACCGAGCCGGCCATTGCGACCGAGCTGGAGACGTACGCCGAGGACCTCGGCGAGTTCGATCGGGCCTACCTCAACATCTCCCGCGAGCTGGGCGAGCTGGACCTCGACCCGAACGTACCGACGGCCGAGGAGTGGGCGCTGCTCGCCGACCCGGAGGCCCCGGGCGGTGAGGTCCTGGCGCTCGCGATCGACTGCACCCCGGACGGCGGCTGGACGTCGATCGTTGCGGTCGGTGACTCGCCGCTCGGCATGCCGCTGATCAAGGTCCTCGACCACGGCGCCGGCCGCGGCTGGGTGCCGGGCCGGATCCGGCAGCTGGTCGACCGGCTCAACCCGGTGTGCGTGGTCCTCGACGACAAGTCCGCGGCCGGCGTGCTGCTGCTGCCGCTGGAGAAGGTCGGCATCAAGCGGATGCCGCCGGTGAACGAGGACAACCCCCGGCAGGGCCCACAGCGCGGCCAGCTGTGGGTGCCAACGGTGCAGCAGCTCGGCGCGGCGTGCGGCTCGTTCACCGACGCGGTCCGCGGCGGCCAGCTGGTGCACCTCGGCCAGCAGGAGATGACGATCGCGCTGGACGGCGCGAAGACCCGGCCGCTCGGCGACGGCGCGTGGGCGTGGGGCCGCAAGATCGCCAGCGCCGACATCAGCCCCCTGGTCGCCGGATCGCTCGGCCTGGCCGGCCTGGAGCGCTGGCGGCACCTGAGCAAGCCGCTCGGCGTAGCCACGGCCCGGCCGGCGCAGCAGCAAACCGCATCAATGTTCCGCCCGTCCGGGCGCCTTGGCCTGTGAGGAGGTCTCGCATGGAGATCCGGATCGCCGTGCCCCGCCTGCCGCACGGCCTGGTCGCGAACCTGATCGGGCTGTTCGGCCTGATCGGGGTCGCGCTCGCCGTCGGCGGCCTGGCCGGCAACTGGTGGTGGAGCGTGCTGGTCGGCAGCGTGTTCGCGGTCGGCCTGTCGTGGATCGCGTCGACGCACGCGGCTGCGGCCGTCCAGCCCGCCAAGCCGGTTCTCGCGGTGGCGAAGAGCGCGTGATGGCGGCCGTAGACCTTGCCGTAGCCGTGGCCGACGCGGTCGTGCTCTGGCTCGACGAGCCCGAGGGGTCTCGCGACAACAGGGACTACTTCGCGGAGATGGAGGCCCTGGCCAGCCAGTACAAGGCGGCCCGGACCGATCGTGATGCCGGATCGGAGCCGAGCGCATGAAGCCCTGGCTCGTTCCGGCCCGCCGGGCGACCGAGGCGATCGCCGACCAGGTGGTCTCGTCCGGCGGCGCGCTCGGCGCGTACGGCCGCGACCCGATCGACGGCGACACCGGGTGGAAGCGGGTGGGCACCGGCACCCGGGACGTGCCGTACTGGACCCGGGAGAAGGCGCGCACCTACTCGGTCACCGCCTACCGGTCGAACCCGATGGCCACTGCGGTGATCGATACCTACACCGCGTTCTGCGTCGGCGACTCCGGCGTGAAGTGGCAGGCCACCAACCCGCAGGTCGCCGAGGTGGTCCGCGAGTTCTGGGACGACCCGGCGAACCGGCTCGGCGAGATCCAGGAGATCAGCCTGCGGTCGCAGCTGCTCATGGGCGAGAAGCTGTACGAGATGCTGGTCGGCCAGTCCAGCGGGGTGGTGCGGTTCGCGCCGATCGACCCGACGCACATCAAGGACGTCCGGTTGCGCGCCGGGAACCCGCTGTGGCCGTCGCAGGTGGTCCTGCCGGGCGCGGAGGATGACCGGCGGCTCGCGATCGTCCAGGTCGACGACGAGACCGGGCTGCGCTCCGGTGAGGCCATGTTCTGGGCGCCGTGGCGGACCCTCGATACCGACATCCGCGGCATGCCGTTTATGACGCCGATCCTGGACTGGCTCGACAGCTACGACACCGTGCTGTCGAACCTGATCGACCGGACCGCGCTGGCCCGGTACATGGTCTGGGACGTCGAGGTGAAGGGCAGCCAGACCGAGGTCGACGCGTTCATCGAGGGGCGTGGCGGCCTGCACGTCCCGCCGTCCGGGTCGGTCGAGGTCCACAACGACGCGGTCACCTGGAAGCCGCAGACCGTCAGCACCGGGGCGATGGAAGACGCGGCCGCGAACCGGTCGGTCCTGACCAACATCGCGTCCGGCGCTGGTCTGGCGAAGACGTGGCTGGCCGAGCCTGAGGACGCGAACCGGGCGACGTCGCTGACGATGGCCGAGCCGGTGCGCCGCCGGGTCGGCGGGATCCAGAAGACGTGGCTGGCGCAGCAGACCGAGCTGGTGCGGTTCGCCGTCGACCGGGCGGTCGCCGCGGGCCGACTCCCGGCGAAGGTCGAGGCGACCGATCCGCGGACCGGCGAGGTCACGCAGATCCCGGCGTCGCAGGCGGTCATCGTCACCGGCCCGGAGATCGCCGCGTCTGACTCGCAGCTGACTGCGCAGGTCCTGCTGAACCTCAGCACCGGCCTGGAGAAGCTCCAGCAGATCGGCGCGCTGTCCCCCGAGGCGGCGGCCACCGCGGCGCGCAAGGCCTGGGAGGACTACGTCGGCGTGCCCTATACCGCCGAGCTGGACAGCCCGGCCGCGAATCCCGATGACCTGGCCGCTGCGGTCGAGGAAGCGAACCAACGAAACCTGCGGGTTGTGGGAGGTAAGGCATGAGCGAGAAGGACACCGCCAAGGACGCCGAGTTCGTCGAGCGGGTCGCGCGCCGGCTGGGCATGAAGCCGGCCGAGATCGTCGACGTCGAGCGGGACGGCGACGACGTGCTGGCCCAGACCCACGACGGCGTGTGGACCCGGATCCGGGCCGACGGCGAGCTGGAGTTCCAGGTCGAAGGCCCGGTCCGCGCGAAGGACGCCGACGAGGCGACCGCGGCGGCCGGCGACCCGCAGGCCGAGGACGACAAGGCCGCGGCCGCGGCGAAGCGCCGGGGCCGGTAACCGTGGCTTGGCAGGACGAGATCGAGGAGCTGGTCCGCGAGGCCGAGCCCGAGCACGCTGACCACGTTCTCGACCGGCTTGCCGAAGCGGTCGCCGCGGTCGACGTCGACGAGGACGCGGTCGAGGAGCTGGCCGAGCTCGCGCTGGAATCGTGGCTCGCCGACGAGGTCACCGAGGCGTGGGACGGCTCGAAGCACCCGCGCGCCGCGGCCGGATCCGCCGGCGGCGGCCAGTTCGCCGCGAGCGGTGGCGGCGCGGCCGGCTCGTCGTCGAAGAGCAAGAGCGCGGCGAAGAAGAAGGCGACCGGCGGCGACACCCTGTCGTTCGACGCCAAGTCGGGCAAGGGTGCCGGCTACGGCAAGAAGGGCGGCGACCCGCGCGTCCGGAAGCTCCAGGCCGCTCTGAACCGGCTCGGGCTGACGGACTCGAAGGGCAACAAGCTCTCCGTCGACGGGAAGCTGGGCCCGCTGACCACGCAGGCGATCAAGGCCGCGCAGCGCAAGCTCGGTGTGCCCGCGAACGGCAAGGTCACACCGGAGCTGCTGGCCAAGCTGGTCGCGATGAAGGCTCCGAAGGCGAAGGTGGCCCCGGCTCGGCACTCGTCGACGAGGCATGCGGCCCCGTCGCGCAAGAGCAGCTCGGGCGGCAACAAGGCGGTCAAGGCGGCCCTGGCCGGGACGACGTCGAAGGCTCGGGCTGCGGTTCGCAAGAACGAGGCGATCGACGGGGTCCGTAGCGCCCGGGACACTCGCGGAATCCTTCAGGCCGCCGTGAACGAGCGGGCCCGAACGCTCGCCGGGAACCGGTGGGCGTGGGCGGACGTGTGCGACTACACCGACGACCTGGTCGTCTACGAGCACGACGGCAAGACCTGGCAGGCGCCCTACACGCTGACCGAGGCCGGCACTGCCGGCACCGCGGAGCTGGGCGAGCCGACCGAGGTCGTCGCGCAGGTCTGGTACGTGCCCGCGGCCGACGCCGAGGACGACGCGCCCGGGATCGACGACCCGAACCCGGAGCTGGCCGAAGAGGACCAGGTCGCCGAGTCCGTCGACGAGCCGGAGACCGAGGAACTCGACCGCATCGACGGCCGGGTTATCGAAGCCGCCGGCACCGACGCCGCAGGCGGCCGGATCTTCCGGGTCCGGATCATCTCCGCCGGCGACTCGAAGAACGGCCGCCGCTACCCGGCGAACGTGCTGGAGTCCGCGGCGTCGCTGTACGAAGGCGCGAAGGCGTACGACCACCACCGGACGATGGAGGAGCTGCGCTCCGGCACCATCTCCGGGCTGATCGGCTACTACCGCAACGTCGAGGCCGCCTCGGACGGGCTCGACGGCGACCTGTGCCTGCTGCCCAGCGCCACGCACACGGCCGAGGCCCTGGACGCGACGATCGCCGCCCAGGAGCAGGGCCTGCCGCCGCTGGTCGGCATCTCCCACGACGCGATGACGGTCCTGCGGCCGATCTCCGTCGGCGGCCGCCGCATGCAGGAGGCCGTGTCCATCACCAAAGTCAACTCCGCCGACGTGGTCTCCGACCCGGCCGCCGGAGGTAAGGCCACCCGCGTGCTCGCGGGCGGCATCGAGATCGAAGAGAGCAAGGAGTCCGACGTGGCTGTTAACGCCGCTGACGTGCTCGCCGCGCTGAAGACCGCCACGCCCGAGGACCTCGCCGCGGTCGGTCTCCAGCGCTCCAGCGAGACGACCACCCCGCCGGAGCCGGAGGGCATGCAGAAGACCTCATTCCTCGGCGGGCTGATGATCCAGCAGAAGGTGTCCGGCGCCGGCCTGCCCGCGCAGGTCGTCGAGAGCCTCACCGAGGCGCTGCCGGACCGGATCACCGAGTCCGACGTCGACGCGCAGATCGCCTCCCTGAAGACGGCGATGGGCATGGCCGAGCGCGCCGGCCTGGCGCCGACCGCGACCACCCAGGTCACCCAGGAGTCGTTCGACAAGAAGAAGGCCGCCCTGGACGCCTTCTTCGCCGGCGACTTCTCCAACGGCTACCGCAGCTTCAAGCAGGCCTACCTGGACGTCACCGGCTACCGGCAGGCCAGCTGGGACGAGGACCTCAACCGCCGGATCATGCGCGAGAGCATCGGCAACCTGTACGACTCGGGCGACCGGTCGACGGAGTCGCTGACCTCCGCCTCGTGGAACCTGGTGCTGGGCGACTCGATCACCCGCCGCCTCGTCGCCCAGTACGCGCACCCGTCGCTCCAGACCTGGCGGCAGATCGTCTCGTCGGTCATCCCGGTCTCGGACTTCCGGACCCAGCGCATCGACCGGGTCGGCGGCTACGGCACCCTGCCCGTCGTCAACCAGGGTGCGCCGTACCAGCCGCTGACCTCGCCGGGCAACGAGGAGGTCACGTACGCGCTGACCAAGCGTGGTGGCACCGAGGACCTGACGATGGAGATGATCGCCAACGACGACGTGCGGGCGATCTCGAACATCCCGAACAAGCTCGGCCTCGCGGCCGCGCGGACCCTGCACAACTTCGTGTGGGACTTCATCCTGAACAACCCGACGGTCTACGACGGCGTCGCCCTGTTCCACGCCTCGCACAACAACACCACCGCGGTGGCGCTGGGCCAGTCGACCCTGTCGCAGCTGCGGGCGAAGATGCGCGACCAGACCGCGTACGGCGACACGAGCGACATCCTGTCCCTGGTGCCGAAGTTCCTGATCGTGCCGAACGAGCTGGAGGAGCTGGCGTTCCAGCTCACCACCTCGGCGGTGGCGATCCCGTCGACCCCGGCCGGCGCGAGCAACACCCCGAACCTGCACCAGGGCATGACGCCGATCGTCGTCGACTACGACACCGACCCCAACGACTGGTTCGTCGTCGCGGACCCGAGCATGTGCCCGACGATCGAGGTCGGCTTCTACCAGGGCCGCGAGACCCCGGAGCTGTTCACGCAGTCGGACCCGTCGGTGGGCTCGATGTTCAACAGCGACACGCTCACCTACAAGATCCGGCACATCTACTCGGGTGCCGTGCTCGACTTCCGCGGCTTCCAGCGCGCCACCCAGTAACCCAGTTCGCCCACCCGGGCCCCGGCACTCGCCGGGGCCCTTGCCATTCCTGAGGAGAAAGCAGACATGCAGCTCAAGGAGCTTTCGGGCGACCTGGTGTTCACCGCGTCGGTCCCGCCTACCGCGGCCGGCACGCCGATCGAACTGCCGGTGATCGCCCTGCCGTTCGGCCTGACCATCACGGAGATCAAGTGGATCCCCGGGGCGGCGATCACCGCCAACGGCACGAACTTCTTCACCCTGACGTTCCGCAACCGCGGTTCGGGCGCCGGTGTGGTCGTCCCGGCGACCCGCTCCTACGCGTCGGGGAACTCCGCGTCCACCACGCCGGAGAACCTCACCCTCTCCAGCACCGCCACCGACCTCCAGACGGTGGCCGGCGACGTGCTGACCGCGCACTTCACGCACTCCGGCGCCGGCCTCGCGATCCCGAGCGGGCTCGTGCAGGTGAAGGTGCGGCTGCGCTGATGACGGCCCAGGCCACGGCGTACAACGTCACCGGCACCGGCCAGGTCGTCACCGGGGTGTGCACGTACCGGGGCCTGTCGGTCGGATCAACCGCCGGCGCCGCGGTCGTCGTCTACGACGGCACCTCGGCGGCCGGCACGGTCCTGGCGAGCTTCACGCTCGGCGCGAACGGGTTCCAGGACATCGCGCTGCCGGACGGGGTGCGCTGCAACCTCGGCATCTACGTGTCGAGCACCGCGGCGATTCAGGGCCACGTGCGGGTCGGCTGATGCCCGCGCTGACCCGCATCGCGAGGAACACCGCCGGCACCCTGTCGACAACGTTCCTCCTCGACGAGATCCCGACCGCCTCGTCCACCTCCGTCACGTACGCGGTGGTGGACGCGGCCGGGGCCTCGGTCGCCACCGGCACCGCGACGCCGGGCGACACGGGCGAGTACTCGTTCGTCCTGCCCGCGCAGGCCGCGCTGAAGACGCTCACGGTCACCTGGTCGGGCACCGTCGGCGGGTCGGCCGCCACGATCACGACCGGTGCCGAGATCGTCGGCGGCTTCTTCTTCACCCTCGCCGAGGGCCGCGGCTCCGACGGCTCCCTGGCGGACACCGGCCGGTATCCGACCGAGGACCTGATCGCGGCCCGCCTTGAGGTGGAGTCGGAGTGCGAGACGATCTGCGACCGGTCGTTCGTGCCGCGCTACGACCGGGTGATCCTCGACGGCACCGGCACTGGCCAGGTGCTGCTGCGCCACTCCGATCCGGCCCGGTCGGTCGCCGACGTCCGCGCGATCCGGTCGGTTCGGATGGCCGACTCGGTCGACGGCACGTTCGTCGCGTTCACGGCCGCCGAGCTGGCGGACCTGGCGGTGACCGGCGACGGCACCCTGATCCGGACCGGTGGCGGCTACTTCGTCGAGGGCCGCGCCAACGTGGTCGTCGAGCTGGAGTACGGCCTGGACCGGCCACCCGCCGACCTGGTCCGGGCTGCCCTGACCCGCTTCCGGACCACGCTCAACATCAACAAGAGCGGCGTCCCGGACCGGGCCAGCTCGTTCACGATCACCGACGGCGGCACGTTCCGGCTCGACATGCCCGGCGCATTCAAGACCGGCATCCCGACCGTCGACGCCGCGTACTCCCGGTACTCGCGGCGCTCGACCGGCACCGGCGCGACCGGCCGCGCCGTCCCGGCGTCCCGGACGCTGTCTTACAGCCCGCAGAACGCGTCCGTGTTCCACGCATGGGGGCGGCGGTGAGCGTTGCCGCGTCCGCCAAGCGGGCTCTCGTCGGCAACGGCAACCCGCTCGGCGCGCTGCTGCCCGGCGTGATCGTCGCCTACTCCGCACCGCGCGACCTGCCGCGCGAGGTGGTCTACGGCGGCCAGGTGGTCGGCCCGGTCGAGCTGCTCTCGATGGCCGGCGGCGGCCGCGTGAAGCGGCGCGAGGACCTGAGCCTGCTGCTGCACGTGCGGGTCTACCAGCCGGGCCAGGAGACCGCCGAGACGGCCGAGGCCCGGGCGGTCGAGATCGGCGATGTCATCTGCATCTACATCGCCACGAACACCAAGCTCACCGGCGACATCGAGGACCTGCGGCTCGCCCACGTCACCGGCATGGACCTGGACAGCTGGACCGACGACGACGGCGCCGGGTCCATCTTGACCATCTCCGTCGGCCTGATGTCCAACCTGAACTGAGAGGCACCCTGTGGAGATCAAGCTCTGCGAGAACGGCGACGGCCGGATCGCCGTCGGCACCGGCATCCGGCCGATCCGGTACTGCCGCCCCTGCTACATCGAAAGGTTCAGCGGCGAGTTCCAGCAGTGGAACGTCGTCACGCCGTACCCGGACACCGCGGTGGTGTGCGCCAAGACCGGCGAGGACATCGAGCGCGGCGGCACGGTGTGGCTCGACCCGGTCGAGACCAGCATCCCGGCCCTGGTCTACGGCGGCTTCATCGCCCCGATCGAGGATCCCGCCCCGGCCAAGGCCAAGGGGCAGCGGGTCACCGAGGCCTGACATGGGCAGCTTCGCCGCCAACAACATCACCACGTGGTTCAGCGGCTACGACATGACGGCCGACCTGAACTCGACCCAGCTGGCCCTGTCGTACGACGCCCTCGAAGACACCGCGTTCCTCGACGGCGCTCGCAGCCGGATCGCCGGACTGGAGGATGCACAGCTGTCCGAGGCCGGCTGGTGGCAGGGCGGCGCAGCGAACGCCGCCGTCGACCCGGTCGCGTTCGCGGCCCTCGGCGGCACGCCCCGGCTGGTCACCAACTCCCCGGACGGCGCCGAGCAGTCGGTGGCCTACTTCTACCGGGCGCGGACGTTCAGCTATCAGACGTTCGGCCAGGTCGGCGAGGTCATGCCGTTCCAGCTGTCGGCCCAGTCAGCGAAGGTCGGCGGCGTCGCCGGGATCGGCGCGGTCCGCGGCCGCGTCCTGAAATCGAACCGGACCGCGAACGTCACCGCGACCGGCGCCGTCGGCACCGCGTTCCAGCTCGGCGCGGTCGCCGCCGGCCAGTACCTGTACGCCGGCCTGCATGCGTTCGCGGTCGGCACCACCCTGACCGGCGTCGTCGAGTCCGCCCCGGACAACACGTTCGGCGCGGCCACCACACGGATCACCTTCTCCGGGATCACCACGGTCGGCGACACCTGGGGCGCCCGGGTGGCCGGCCCGATCACCGACACCTGGTACCGGCTGCGGATCACCGCGATCACCGGCACATTCACCGTCGCCTGCATCGCGGGCATCAAGTAGAAGGAGGGCCCGCGTGGGCACGCTCGCATTGATCGACTGCCGGTTCGAGGTGAACTCGGTGGTCCTGTCCTCGTACTGCACCGGCGTCACGCTGCCGATGGAGTACGAGGCGCTCGAAGACACCGCGTTCGGCGATGTCGCCCGCAGCCGGATCGCCGGTCTCGCCGACAGCACGCTGTCCGCCCAGTTCAACCAGGATTTCGCCGCGTCCGCCACCGACGTGACGCTGTACACCGCGTACGCGACCAAGGCGCCGGTCGTGGTCAAGGTCCGGCCGACGTCCGGTGCGATCTCCAGCACCAACCCCGAGTACGTCGGGAGCTATTTGCCGAACCAGCACAACCCGTTCGGCAACCAGGTCGGCGAGCTGGCCACCACGCAGATCTCCTGGCCGCTGTCGAACCCGTCCGGGATCGCCCGCAACCTCACCTGATGGATCTCGACCTGAAGATCCGCGGCGACCGCCGGCTCCGGGAGGTCGCCGCCCAGATCAAGGCGATCGGCGACAAGGGCCTGGGCCGCGAGATGGCCGCAGGCCTGCGCAAGGCGACCGAGCCGATCAAGAAGGGCATCCGCACGTCGGCCGAGCAGACGATGCCGGCCTCCGGTGGCTACTCGGCGCTGCTGTCGAAGAGTCTGCGATGGCGGGTCAACGTCCGGCCCGGCGCCCGGATCGCGAACGTCACGCTGACCACCACCGCGGACGGCACCAAGGAGAAGCGGGACCTGGGGCGCCTGGAGGCGGGCGAGCTGCGGCACCCGGTCTGGGGCCGGTCTCGCAAGCTCAAGTCCGGCAAGCGGAAGTCCAACCCGTGGGCGACCACGACGATCCGAGCCGGCTTCCACAAGCGCGGCACCGACAAGGCGGCCGACGTCGCCGAGAAAGAGATGGCCGAGGTCCTCGACGGGCTCGCGGCCAAGCTCGCAGGAGGCTGATGTGCGCGACCTGAAGCGATTCCGGTTCCGGTTCCTCGACGAGGCTGACAAGGCCAAGTGCGGCGACGGCTGGTTCATCTGGGACGAGGCGGCGATCGTCCGCACCCCGGCCCGCGACCTGGTCCGGCTGGAGATGGAGATCGGCGTGCCCATGACCGCCGTGTTCGACGGCTGCCGCCGGGACACCGCCGGCGGGAACCTGGCTGCGACCTGGCTCGGCGTTCGCGCCGCTGACCCGGCCCTGGCCGGCCGGTTCGACGACTGGACGCCGCTGGTGATGCTCGTCGACTGGGAGTTGGCCCCGGCGGACGAGCCGGAGGTTGCTGCCCCTTTGGATCCGACGCCGGCGCCCGATTCGCAGGCGTTGCCGACCGCGGAGTAGCTCGGCTTCTCGCCGAGTTCGAGCCGTTCTTCACCTTCAAGGCGGGCATCCCGCCGCACCAGCTCGGCGTCCTGACCGTGCCTCAGATCATCGCCCACCTCGACTACTGGGTCGAGCAGAACCAAGGGGGTGGCGGTGGCGACCGAGAAGCGTTCCCTGCTGCTGGAGCTGCTGGCCAAGGACAAGACCGCGGCGGCCACCCGTTCGGCGGCCGATAACCTCGACGACGTCGCCGACGCCGCCAAGGACGCGGACCGGGCGGCCGAAAAGTTCGGCCGGACCGGCCGGACCGCCGCCGAGCACGTCGAGCACCTCGACCGCGAGATCGAGGCCTGCGAGCGGGAGCTCCACCAGCTGGCCGTCGCGTTCGCCGAGGCGGAGACCGTCGCCGACCGTACCGACCTGTCCGGGGCGATCCGGCGCACCGAAACCGACCTGAAGCGGCTCAGCAAGGCGCGCGGGCAACTGCAGGACCTGGTCCCGGACGTCGAGCCGGGCAAGTTGCGAAGCATCGGCACCAAGCTCGGCGCCGCGCTGGGCAGCTCGATCGGCCCTACCGCTGGAGCGGTCGCCGCCCCGCTGGTCATCAGCGCGCTCGGCGGGGCGATCTCGGCCGGCGCCGGAGCGGGCGCGATCGGCATCGGTATCGGGCTGGCGGTCGCCCGGGATCCGGCGATCCAGGCCGCGGGCAAGGAACTCGGCAAGAAGCTGTTCGACGAGGCCGGCGCCCGGGCGCACAGCGCGTTCGGCAAGCCGGTCATGGAGCTGCTCGACGATCTCGGCACCGCCGGTGAGCAGGTTGTCGACCAGTGGGGCGATGCGTTCGACAAGCTCGCCCCGGCGGTCAAGCCGTTCATCAAGAGCATCCTCGACGGGGTCACCTCGCTGTCCGGCACGATCGCGGACATCGCCGGGGACTCGGGGCCTCTGCTGAAGGTCCTCGGCGACGGCTTCGAGGACGTCGCCGATTCGGTCGGCGGGGCCCTCAGGCGGATCACGGGCGACAGCGAGCGCAACGCGGATGGCCTGGCCATGGTGTTCAGCGCGGCCTCCACCACCATCGACATCCTGGGCTGGCTGGCGGCCGCGGCTGCCGAGGCCGCGAAGCCGTTGATCTGGCTGTATGAGGCCGGCGAGAAGGCCGGCGAGGGAATCGGCAAGGCCGCCCTGGCTATCGGCGCGGCCGAGGAGCCGCTGCACAAGATCCGCGCCCTGCACGGCGACGCGGCGACCGCCATGGACAAGACCACAGCCGCGGCCTACGACGAGAAGGCCGCCCTTGTCGGGCTGTCGAACACGCTGAAAGGGCTGACCGACCCGACGTTCGCCCTGGTCGCTGCGCAAGACGATCTCGCCAAGGCGCAGCAGGACGCCACCAAGGCGCAGAAGGAACACGGCAAGAACAGCCCCGAGTACCGGGCCGCGCTGCGCCAGGCCACCGAGGCCGCGCTGTCGTTGGAGGCCGCGGCCGGCAAGGTCGCGACCACGTCGACCGGCAAGCTCGACCCGGCCCTGCGCGCCACGTTGCAGGCGGCCGGCCTTACCAAGGGCGAGATCAAGGCCTTGGAGCGCGAGTTCGGCGACGCGAAGAAGTCCGGTGACCGGTTCGCCAAGACCTATCAGGCGAAGGTCGAGGTCCTCGGCCTGGAGGCGGCCAAGCGTGTCGCCAAGCGGATCAGCGACACGCTGCACGCGATCAAGGACGAGAACGTCAACATCAACTACACGACGTCCGGCGGGGTCAACAGCTCCCGGCTGCGGTCCAACCTCGACAAGAACCGCGAGTTCGGCGGCCCGGTCCGCAAGGGCCACGCGTACGTCGTCGGCGAGCGGCGCCCCGAGGTGTTCGTCCCCGACCGGGACGGGAAGATCGTCCCGTCGATCGAGCAGTACCAGCGGTCGATCGGCACGTCGTACGGCGGCGGTCGCCCGGCCGGCGGCACGCCCCCGGTCATCCCGGCCCAGCTGGTCGTCCGGTTCGACTTCGGCGACAGCGCGTTCGGTCAGCTGCTGAGCAAGGCCGTCCGGACGCAGCCCGCCCTGGCGGCCTCGCTCGGCCAGTACATCCGGGCGGCGAGCTGATGGCGTTCCCGACCACACCGCTGCCGATCTACGTCGGCCTGGCCACCGGTGCTGACCCGGTCAACCCGGCCACCTGGAACTACTCCGAGATCACCTCGGACGTGCGGGACGGGGCCGGGGTCACCATCGTGTCCGGCCGGCAAGACGAGGGCACCCAGGTCGGGGCGACCAACGTCAACGTCACCCTGGACAACCGGACCGGACGCTACTGCCGCACCAATCCGCTGTCCGACCTGTACGGCACCCTCGACAAGGGCTCACCGGTCCAGGTTCGCGTCACCCGGCTGGTCGACACGTTCAGCCGAGTCTCGGGCGCCGGGCTCGGCACCGAACCGGCCAGCGGCATCGCGTGGACCGGCAACACCCAGTGGACCGCGAACGGCACGGCCGCGCAGGTGTCGCTGGCCACCGACAACCTGGCCGCGCTGGCGATCACCACGGCTGCGACCGGCTTCGACGTCGAGATCTCCTACAGCTGCTCCATCTCGCTCCTGCCGACCGGTGCGTCCTGGGTGTTCGGTGCCGCGTTCTGGCTGCTCGACGCGAACACCTACTACCGCGCTCACACCGAGATCGCGCCCGGCGGCGTGGTGAACGTCAAGGTGCAGAAGCGCATCAACGGCGTGGTCAACGACGTCCTGGGGATCACCTCGACGGGGCTCACCGTGTCGGCCGGGACGGTCCTGCGTAACCGGATCCTGGTCATCGGCGGCACCATCCTGATCAAGGTGTGGCTGGCGTCCGGCTCCGAGCCGGCCGCCTGGACCGCGTCGGTGACCGAATCGCAGCCGCAGAGCACCGGCGCTGCCACCGGTCTGTTCGGGTGGCGTGTCTCGGGCCTGACCAACGGCTCGTCCATCGTCGGCAGCGTCGACGACTGGCGGATGGACACGATCCGCGCGACCACCCCCGTCCCGGAGTGGCCGGTCCGCTGGGACATGTCCGGCCGCGACGTCCGCGCCCCGATCACCGGCGCCGGAATCCTGCGGCGGCTGTCGCAGGGCCAGTCCGCGCTCCAAAGCCCGATCCGGCGCCAGCTGTCCGCGCAGCCCGTCTGCGCGTACTGGCCGCTGGAGGACGGATCGAGCGCGACGCAGGCGTCGTCGGCCATCGCCGGAGGAGCGATGGCCACCGCAGCCCAGGTGACATTCGGCAACGCCGACTGCCCGCCCGGCGCGTCCAGCGCGGCCGTGCTGACCACGTCCGGCGTCTCGGGCATCACGGGCCGGGTCAACCGCTGGACGGTCCCGCAGGACGGGTACGCCTGCATGACCTATTTCCGGCTGCCCACCCTGTCCGGTTCCGCATCGCCGAACCCCACCAACCGGCTGATGTCGATCAACGCGACCGGCACGGTGGTCCGCTGGATCATCTACACCACCTCGACGGGTTTCTACATCTCGGGTTACCTGGCGGACGACGTCACCGCGATCGTGAACACCGGCTCGTTCGCCTTCTCGCTGGATCCGACCCGCTGGTCCGCGATCCAGCTCGAAACGCAGGAGTCCGGCGGCACCGTGAACTGGAGCCTGATCTGGTACCAGATCGGCGCGGGTGCTTTCACCATGGGCAACGGGTCGTACTCGGGCACCGCCGACCGCATCACCCAGGTGACCCTGCACGCCCCGGTCGATGGCACGCTCGTCAGCCACCTGTGGGCCGGCGACGACCAGCTGGCGTTCGTCGACGGCACTTTCATGGCGGTCAGCGCCGCATACGCCGGGGAGACCGCCGGCGCCCGGCTGGCCCGGCTGGCGGCCGAGACCAACGTGCCGGTCACCATGATCGGCTCGGCGGCGAACACCGCACGGATGGGCGCGCAGCCCCAGGGCGTGCTGCTGGACCTGGTGCGAGAGTGCGAGGCGGCCGACCAGGGCACGCTGTACGAGCGCGGCGCCGGACTCGGCTACGTGACCCGGGCGTCTCGCTACAACCAGACCCCCGCGCTGGTCCTGGACTTCAACCAGGGCCACGTCGCGGAACCGCCGGAGCCGACCGACGACGATCAGAGGTTGCGGAACCGGATCACTCTGCGGAGTAACGGTTCGGAGGCCACCGCCGAGGACACGGCCTCGATCGCGAAGAGCGGCGTCTACGGCGACGACCCGACCGTGAACCTCCAGGCCGACCAGCTGTCCGCTCACGCCTACTGGCGGCTGCACCTCGGAACCGTCGACGAGCTGCGCTGGCCGCAGATCAGCCTCGACCTGGCCCGCAACCCGTCGCTGATCGCCGCCTGGTGCTCGGTTCGGATCGGCTCGCGGATCACGATCGCCAACCCGCCGAGCGCCGTCGCCGGCCAGCCTCTGGACCTGATCGTTGAGGGCTGGACGGAACGGCTGTCCAACTTCTCGTGGACCGTCGAGCTCGTCTGCTCTCCAGCACGGCCATGGGACGTCGGCGTCTGGGGAGCCACAACCAGCCGCTGGGACTCGGCCAGCACCACGCTCGTCTCCGCCGCGGCCGCCGGCGCCACCTCGCTGCCGATCACCACGGCCACCGCCGCGGACTGCTGGTCGACGACCGCCGTTCCCTACACCTGGTCGATCGCGGGTGAGGACGTCACCGTCACCTCGATCACCGCCCCGGCAGGCACCGGCCCGTACACCCAGACCGCGACCGTCACCCGGGCGGTCAACGGCATCGCGAAATCGCTGCCCGCGGGCAGCTCTGTGCGTCTGTCCCGGCCGATGCGCTGGGCGCTCTGAGGAGGTCCGATGCCCATCCAGGCCGGTGAAATCGCGGTCGCCTCAGAGGTCGCCGAGGCCCTCGACGGCTGGATCAGCTACTCGCCGCTGCTCTACAGCGCGATGGCGACCACGCCGGTGTCGATCGCCCGGACGGTCACCGCGGCGCGGTACGT
Source organism: Actinoplanes ianthinogenes (assembly GCF_018324205.1). Taxonomy (NCBI): domain Bacteria; kingdom Bacillati; phylum Actinomycetota; class Actinomycetes; order Micromonosporales; family Micromonosporaceae; genus Actinoplanes; species Actinoplanes ianthinogenes. The sequence continues at coordinate 6,513,579 of NZ_AP023356.1, read as the reverse complement.
CGAACGCGGCGGCCTGGTCATCGTGCAGGCCAACATCGTTGCCAATGCGGCGTCTTCCGGCGGGGTCGGCGTGCAGCTGCCGATCGCGGCGGTCACCGGGATCGGCATGCTCGGCTCCGGCGTCATCACCGGTTCCGGTGCGCCGGCGACCCAGTCCGGATGCGCGTTCCTGAGCGGCACCGACAAGGTGACGATCTCCCTCCCGAGCACCGCGTTCTTGGACGTCGCGTCCGGCCAGCGTGTGCAGATCTCTCTCGCCTACCAGTCCTGAGGAGGACCGCCATGACCGCGGCCAAGCCCAACCACCTCGCCGCGAGGCGGATCCTGCTCGATCACCTGGACCTGCATCCGGGTCGGACCGTCGGCAACGACCTCGACCCGCTGGAGGCCGGGATCGTCGGCGACACCAGCCACGCCGAGGGTGGCGACAGCTACCACCTCGGCGAGGACCAGATCCGCGCTCGGGCCGGGCGTGACCGGTATTCGGTCGACGAGTCCCGCCGCGATCAGCACGGCCTCGATGACTACGCCAGCGCGATGGACATCGGCTACTTCAAGGTCACCACGGCCAAGGGCACGTTCGACCTGTACGACTTCAACGCCTGGCTGGTCGGCCTGTGCAAGGCCGGGGACCCGGACACCGTCGACCTGCGCGAGGTCATCTACTCGCCGGACGGCAAGACGGTGAAGCGCTGGGACGACCTCGGCCGCCGCTCCACCGGCGACAGCTCGCACCGAGAGCACACCCACCTGTCGGAGTACCGCGACGCCGACGGGCACCGCATGATCCGCCTGGTCACCAGGTGGCTCCAGCACATCGGCCTGATCCCTGAGGAGGACGACATGACCAAGGACGAGTTCAGCGCCTGGATGACCGAGTGGGCGAAAAGCGCCGCCGGCCGGGCCGCGATCTACTCGGCGATCAACCAGGACACCGTGCAGCGGTACATGCCGGACGGCTCGATCATCAAGCCGGTGGCCGGCAAGCCCGGCGAGGAGCTGATGACCTGGGGCAGCGCGCTCGCGTACGCCACCCGGTATGCGCAGATGAGCCAGGCGCAGATCGCCGGCACCGTGGTCCCGCAGCTCGCCGCGATCTCCAAGGGCGTATCCGAGCTGACCGGCAAGGACCTCGTCGACGAGCAGGCGATCGTGGCCGGCGTGCTGGCCGGGCTCCCCGCCGAGCAGATCGCCGCCGCGATCCCGCCGACGATCGCCAAGCAGGTCGCGCAGGAGCTGGCCGACCGCCTCGACTCGTGACGCGCGTGATCCGCCCCGACGCGGGGAAGGTCAGGCAGCATGCATGAGCACGCCGCGAACCTCTCGCCGACGTCGTGGTCGCCCGTCCGGGTGGACGCTGTTCAAGGACGTGTCGCTCTACCTGGGCGGGTGGGGGCTCATCTGGCACCAGGCCCTTATCGTGCGGCCGGCGGATTTCAATCTCACGCTGACGCTGGTCGGGGCGGCGCTGATCGGGGTGCCGGGCGCGAGCCAGCTGCTGGCCGCGCGTACCGGTGGCTCGCCGTCGCCGGATCCGCCGGAGGGCTCGGAGCCGTCGCCGCTCTCATCGCCGAGCGGCTCGGGGGCTGACCGGTGAGGCGGCAGACCTGGTACTGGTGGGCGGCGCTGCTCGCCTCGTCGCTCACTACCGGCTTCACCGCGGTCGCGATCAGTCTGCACGCGCAGGCGGAGTCCGACCGGAAGTTCTGCACGCTGATCACTACCCAGGACGACGCGTGGTCGGAGACCACGCCGACCACCGTCACCGGCAAACGAGTCGCGGAGGCGATGCGGCAGCTGCGCCGGGACCTGGACTGCCCACCGGAGTAGCGCGGGCGCCCGGCGGGTGGGTGATGACCTTCAGTGACCCATGGCTGCCGACCGGGCCGCCCTGCATTCATCATGATCGGCCGCCGCGGGCAGCGCGTTAGCCTCTGCGGCTGCCAATCCGGCGTCGCTGCTGCGCCTCCAGGAACACCCACGGGTTGTTCGGGTCCTTCGCGGCAGTGCAGGCGTCCTCGAGGACTGCCGCTGCCGCTGCACCCCAATCGCCGTCATGGTCTCGGTCGGCCAGTTCCTGCAGCCACGCCCGAGTCTCCTGGCCAAGTAACGCCTCACGGTCCCCACGATCCATCACGTCATTAGAACAGCTGTTCGGAGGAAATCGCTATGATCTCTCGCATCCGGAAGGCCGTTGTGGCCGGCGTCGGCGCTGGTGCCGGGGCGGCCGTCGCCGTCATCGCCAAAGCCAACTGGCACCTGGACCACACGACCTTGACCCAGGCGCTCGCGGCCGCCATTGCCGTGGGCGGCCCGGTCGCCTGGACGACCTGGCGCGTCCCGAACGCGCCGAAGTACGCCACGGGCGGTCCGGTCCGATGAAGCCGACCGTCGGCCGGATCGTCCGCTACGTGGGCCGGTTCGGCGTCAACGCCGTGCGGCCTGCGATCGTCACCGTCGACTCCGAGACGTACGTCGAGCACGACCAGGGCGTGCCGCTCACGTCGAGTACCCACGCGCACCTGTGGGTCTTCACCACGAAGAGCCGCGCTGACCACGAGTCGGGCGCGCCCGGACAGCCTGGTTTCCACGAGATGGACGTGCCGTACGACCCGGGGAAGGCACCGGGCACCTGGCACTGGCCGACGGTGAAGCGGTGAGCGTACAGATCGGCTCGCTGACCGACCTCCGCCCGGGCGACATCATGTTCGGGCCGATCGGCGGCCTGGTCCCAGGCGTCTTCCCGGTCGGCGTCGGCCAGCTGGCGCTCGGCGAGGTGTTCCGCGCCGGCCACCTCTCGGTGCGGCACGTGGGCGTCGTGGTCGAGGCCAGCGTGCATCACGACGGCCCGACCACGTACGACAGGACGACCCGGGCGTATTTCCCGGCCAGCACGGATGAGCTCCGCCGGGACACGGTCGCCCTGGAGTACTACCCGAACGGTGTCATCACCGCGCCGAAGCTCGTCCAGGCGATGCCACGCGGGGCCGAGGAGATCGAGCTGCGCCACGACTCGCACTGGACGCCGCGCCACGCGTACGTGCGCCTGCCGGAGGACTACCCGGGCCAGGCGGAGGATGCCGCGGCAATCGCCCGGCTGTTCGTCAGCGAGAAGGTGCCGTACTCGTTCGCCAGCTACGCGGCACTGGCCGCGTGGCGGTTCGGGCTGAAGGCCGAGCGGCTGGCCCGGTGGATCAACCGGCGGCGGCCGCTGTCCACCGGCGCGTCGTATTGGTCGCACCAGCACGACGACCTCGTGCGGCCGCAGCTGCCCGCCGAGGCGATCTGCTCGGTGCTCGCCGACCAGGCGTGGACGCTCGCAGGCAAGGAGCTGGTCACCGGCACCCGGTCGCAGATCGTCACGCCGGGCATGCTGGCCACGCAGCTATGGCGACGCGACGGCGTGATCTGGGGCGGCGCCGGGCTCGCCTAGCCTCGTACCTTCGCGGCCGCGCCGGCGGCCAGCTTCGCGACGACGTCGAGCGGGATGACGATCCGGCCCTGCCCGTTCGCGCCCCACCCAAGGCCACGCTCGGGACCAGGTTCGACGTTCAGCATCTTCGCGAGTTCGTCCAGCATCCGGTTCAGTTCGGCTTCGATCGCTTCAGCGATGGGCGTCTCCATTCCGATCACGCAACCACCTCGCCGACCGGCGCGCCACCCTGATCACCCTGCCTGGGGATAACTCTCGACATCGCGCCCCGCCCCGGACAGCCGTCCCGGGGCGGGGCGCTTCGTCGTGTTCAGGCCTTGGTGATCGTCATCTGTAGGCCGGCGTCTGGGTGGTACGTCCAACGCGCCGAGACGCCCGGCCAGGTGTCGGTCTGCTGCCCGTCCAGCGCCCGAGTCGTGTCCACGTGCTGTAGCACGGAGGCCGGCGCGCCGAGCTTGCCGAGCACGCAGCCCAGCTTCTGCACCGAGATGCCCTGGCTGCTGCTGGTGGACAGGATCAGTGTCTTCCCGCTGTCGGTGATCTGCGCCCCCGGGTAGCTGCCGTTCCCGGCCTCGCAGGCTTGTAGCGCGCCGCCGAACTGCATGGTGGCAGGGGCTGCGGACGCCGCGGTGGGCTGGTCATCGTCCGCCAGGAACAGGAACCCGCCGGCGGTCGCCGCGGCGCCGATGGCGATGCCGGCCACGAGCGCGCCGAGGATGGCGCCCGTCCGTCGGGGCGCGGCAGGCGGAGCCGGGGTGACGGGGGAGACCGGCGGGCCGGACGGCTGGGCGGACGGGATGTATGGAGCCTGGGCAGGCTCGTAGTAGGACATGGAATCTCCGGAGGTCGCGGTCTGCTGCCTCAGGTTGATACCGCAGCACAGGCGGCCGCGGGGTCGACTATGGATGATCGGCGTCGACCTCCGGCCGATCATCCGATCAGGCGGGCGCGTCCGTGGAGTCGAGGACCCACTGGACGTAGGCGGGGTTCGCCGCCATCACCGGCAGGGCGATGATGCACGGCACGTCGTACGGATGGTGGTCCTTGGCGTAGTCGACGATGCTCGGCACGAGGCTGGTGCGGGTGTGCAGCGCAACCCGGGCCTCGGGCTCGTCCTGGACGTCGCCCTCCCACCGGTAGATCGACCGGATCCGGGTGACGGTCTGGCCGCAGGCCGCCAGGCGAGCTGCCACGAGGTTGCGGGTGAACTCGACGACCTGGTCTTCGGTCGGACCCGTAATGACGACTTCAGAAATCCCGGTGTCGGTCATGCCTCTTGCTCCTTCAGTTGGTGAACCAGTGCAACAGCCTCATCTTCGGTGCGCGCCATCGCGCCCCACCCGGTGATGACCGGACCGTCGTGGCTCAAGCCGACCCATCGGCCTGTCATGTGTGTACCGTGCTGGTGCAGGACGAAGTACAGCGTGCCCTTGGAGCGAACCGCGCCCTCGTCGGCGACGTACCAGCCCATGAGGATCTCGTTGTCCCAGATCCGCATCTCGCCTCGCCAGAGGTAGCCGCCGTCCTCGTAGGCCTGGGTTCCGCGCGTGACTGCGACCACGTCGAGATTGTCGCCGACCTGGCGGATACGCGCCCGGTGCGGGTTCAGGATCTCGCGGCCGTTGTTCCAGGTTTGCCAGCATGCCCACCAGTCGCCCGACACGTCGACCCGCTGGGTCGGTTCGCCGGCGAGTTCGTCGAGGGAGACGCGGAGAGCTTTCGCGATGGCCTTGGCGATGGGCAGGGTCGGTTGTCCTTCGCCGGCCTCGTAGCGCCGGATCTGCCGCGTGTCCACGCCAGCGAGCGCAGCCAGGTCAGCCTGCGTCAATCCCAGCTCGGCTCGGCGCTGACGGATGATCTCTGACATCTCCACCCCCACATCCTCCGAGGCGGGGCGCAGGGGATTCAACGGGGGTCCGGACGACTCCGAGTGGTGATAGGACGGATGAGTCCTTGACATAGGACGAATATAGCCGCAAGGTGAGGACGGGAACGCCCTGCTGGCGGACAAGATAGTCCCATGGGTGAACCCAGCGACGGCGGGCGGGCGGTCTTGGGAACCACCCTGATCACGAGGCCTGTCCGTCGTCGCCCTCAGCGCGGTGGCGGCCGGTCTCGTCGATTAACTGGAAATGCACGGCCGCCACCGCTCCAGTCCACGAGGGGTGAGGGCGGAGGCAGGTGTGCGCGGCACGGTGATCGAGCACGGGCGGTGTCGACGGTGGAGACGCTGCCGACCATGGACCGTGGGATGCAGATGCGGAGTGGACGCCTACCCGTGCCCGGCCCAGAGGCAGCGGGCCGCCCTCGCCGCGCTGATGCGGAGGCTGTCGTGAAGCGGCCAATCCGGCAGCCCCGGACGTGGCCTCTCGATCCGCAGCTGGCTGTCGCGTTGCTCGCCACCGAGCTGCCGGGCTGGGACATCAATTACGTGCCGGCGTTGTTCTTCCCCGGGTCCTCACCGGGCCGGCATGTGTTCCAGGCCGCCCGGCCGCGGCCCGGCGGACACGAGTCGGTGGAGTGCGCATACCCGGACGACCTGATCAAGTGCATCGACCGGTTCTGCGAGGTGAGCTGATGTCCGTCAGCGGCGAGCACGCCTACCGCCTGGCGGTGCACTGCCCGGCCTGCGGAGCGGGCATCGGCAAGCGCTGTATCAACCGGATCGCCGGGCGTCCGTTCCTCCGGACCGACCAGGTCCACGAGAGCCGTCGGCGCAAGGCCGTCGCCCCGGCGGCTGAGCGGTGAACGCGCCGGACGAAAACAGCCTCAGCTGGCGCAACCGGCGGGTGATGGCCCGCCGGACCGGATGGCCAGCTGGAGCGCTGGCCGAATGCGAGCGCCTCGACCGTGAACATCCGGGCTGGTCGTTCGGCTGGCTGCCCGAGAACCGCACCCGAGGGTGGGAACGGCCAGCGGGATTCGCGGCGAACCGGCGGGACTGGAGCCTGGTTGGCGCTGACGAGCTGCGCCGCGACCCGGAGGACGGAGTGCGCCGCCGTCCGTACGTTTTCGGGCCGAGCGTGGCCGAGCTGGAGCAGCGGATCGCGGCGATCGAGGCCCGGCATCACGAGGAGGAGGCACGCCGCGAGGCGGCCTGGGAGTCAATGGCGCGTGGGCTGCGCTAGCTCTCCGAGTCCTCCGAGATCTCTGTGCGGTGCTCGCGGATCCAGGCCTCGACATCCTCGGTGTGCCACACGTTGCCCATGGCCAGCTCGGCGACCGGCGCGGGGAAGCTTCGGCTGTTGGTGATCTGGTAGATCCGGCTGGTCGAGAGGTTGTCGCCGAGCCGTTTGCGGATCTCGGCGGCTCCCATGTGTCCGTGGGCCGGTAGGTCTGCCATGCCCGCACGCTAAGCAATGAGTGACTGAGTGAGTTGACTCAAGGTGGACTCTTAGCGTGCTCACTCAGTGAGTGCCTAGTGATCATGCGTCAACCGGATAGTCAAGAGGATTAATTAATCTTCAACCATTCGGTCGGGTCCATGTAAGCGGATGTTGATATTGCCCGACGTTACAGCCGTGTTGCCGTGAGTCATGTTCGCGTTCTCATAGACCCCTCGTGATCAGCTGAGTCGGGGTGGGGCTCCACATCATGCGATCTGAGGGGAGATCAACCATGACCCAGGCCGACCATCCAACGCACGAACCCGCCGTGGTCTTCGTGCCCGCAACGGAGGGAGAGATTGACGCCCGCTACGCCACTCTGTGCATGGACTACTGCACCCGGAAGGGCTACCGCTTCGTCGGTATCGTCCGCACCTACAGGGACGGGATGCGGATGCTCTACGAAGGCACGGCCAAAGTGATCGTCGCCGCACGCCGTGACCACATCGATCCGACCGATCTGCCGAGGGTCGAATTCGTCGCCGAGGACGAAAGCCCCCGGCGCGCGAGCCGCCCCTACGCGCGCCCAGAGACTCCCGCCTCGCCCCCCGACGCCAGCCGCGAACGGCGTCCCCGTCAGCTGCGCCGCGAGTAGCCCCCAACAGCATCGCGCCGTCGACCTCGGCAGGGGAGGTCGACGGCGCGATCGTCGTCTCAGGCCAGGGCGGCAACCGCGTTCGCGAGCTTGCCGGCGGCCACGCCGACGTAGATCTGGGTGGTCGCCACGCTGGAGTGGCCAAGGCCCTCTTGGGTGGCGCGCAGGTCGTTGCCGCTGGCCTCGTAGAGCTTGGTCCCAAACCGGTGCCGACCCATGTGGTTGTGGTAGCCCGGGTATCCAAGTCGCCTCATCTCCCAGCGGACCCCGTGCGAGACCTGCTGGGGCGTCGCGCGCACCTTGGTCCTGGGGGCGATCACCAGCGGCCCGGACGGCATGCCCTTGACCCGCTCCCACACGTTGGCGTGCGTGGGCACGTCCCGGTATCGATCGCCCTTGCCGTGCAGCCGGGTCACCGATTCGGTCACGTGCTCGCGGTCGAGCCGGGAGATCTCGATGCATCGCGCGCCGGCGTAGGCCGCGAGGTCGATGGCGAGCGCCCAGGGGTCGTGAGCTTTGACGCGGATCTTCGCCAGCGCATCCTCGGGCAGCGGCTTCGGCCGGCCCTTCGGTGGGGTGATGTGCGGCAGCTCGGCCGCCGCGTCGTAGTCGATCCAGCCGTTGAGCACCGCCCAGCGGGTGTATCCGCGGACAATGGTGATGTAGTTCGCTCGCGTGGCCTTGCCGCGGCCCTCAGCGCAGATCCAGGCGCGCAGCTCGGCGCCGGTGGAGCCGAGGACGCCGTGGTCCAGGCCGTAGTCCATGCGGCGCAGGATGCCCTCGTAGTGCGTCAGCGATGCCTCTCCGAGGGGCTTCTGGCCGCCGGTGCCGGCTTCGCGGTAGTGGAGGTAGTCGCGGATGGGGTCTGGCGTAGCGTCGTACACGGGTCGCCTCCCTGTAGGCGGTCAAACGGTCTCCGGCCGGTGGTGGCTCACCAGGCCGGGGGCCTATCTGTGATCGATCTTTGTCGCGGCGTGATCACCGCGGCATGGGCCGATCGCCCGGCCTCCCACCCGGCCGGAGCATCTTCGGGCGCCGCGAGGTCGCCGGAACGGCGGAGACGGGGCGGGCGCTGTCACGCCGGCCTCCTGCGAACGGACCAGGTGCCTTGGGGCGGCCTTTCATCGGCTCATCCGTTCGGTCAGGGCGTCGGCCGGCGTCCGCTTTCAGCTCATCCGTTCGGGTGACGGGGCGATAAGGTCGCTTTAACGGAGATCAGGGGATGACCACGGCGTGCATTCACGTGGCTACACCGCGTAGGCTTCGGTCATGACCATCTTCGACGTCAGCATTGACGCCCTCACCGGCGGGGCGACCGATTTGGACCGCTACCGCGGATCGGTCCTGCTGGTGGTCAATGTGGCCTCGCGCTGCGGCCTGACCCCGCAGTACGACAAGTTGCAGCCGCTCTACGACACCTACCGCGAGCGCGGCCTGGTCGTCCTCGGCGCGCCCTGTGACCAGTTCGGTCACCAGGAGCCGGGCACCGCCACCGAGATCGACGAGTTCTGCCGGACCAGCTACGGCGTCACCTTCCCGATGACGGAGAAAATCGAGGTGAACGGCGCCGGCCGGCACCCGCTCTACCGGGAACTGGTCGGCGACGGGCCGGACGTCCAGTGGAACTTCGAGAAGTTCGTGGTCGCGCCGGACGGCACGGTGGCCGCCCGATTCAGCCCACAGGTCGCACCCGACGACCCGGAGCTGGTCGCGACCATCGAGAAGCTGCTGCCCCGCTGAGCGGCCGATTCATGGGCACAGTTCTCAGCTCATCGCGACGCCGGAGCGCAGCGGAGGTGACGCGATGAGCATCCATGTGATCGGCGTCGACGCCTACGCACTCGGCTGGGTCGGTGTCGAGCTCCGCGACGGCGCCTTCGGCCGCGCCGTGCTCGCCTCGACGCTCTACGAGATCGTCGCGGGCAGCTCCGGCGCCGCGGTCATCGGCGTCGACATCCCCCTGGGCATGCTCCCGGACCGCTGGCGCACCGCCGACACCCTCGCCGCCGACCAGCTGGGCCCCCGGCGCGGCAGCGTCTTCCGGGTGCCCCCGCGCGCCGTCTGGATGGAGCCGGACTTCGCCGCCGCCAACCGCCTCTGCCGTGAGCTGACCGGCGCCGGCCTGAGCCGCCAGTCCTGGGCCCTGCGCCCCAAGCTGCTCGAGGCGAACGCGCTCTGGGAACGCCACCCCGGCCTGCTCTTCGAGGCCCACCCGGAGGTCTCGTTCCGCACCATGGCCGGCGAGCCCCTCCCGTTCGCCAAGAAGACCTGGAGCGGTCAGGCCCGCCGCCGCGACCTGCTGGCCCGCCACGGCATCGTCCTCCCCGACCAGCTGGGCCCCGCCGGCCAGGCCCCACCGGACGACATCCTGGACGCCGCCGCCGTCGCCTGGACCGCTCACCGGGTCGCCACCCGCACCGCCCTCTCCCACCCCTCCCCGCCCGAGGAAGACAACGGCTCCAAGATCGCTATTTGGTATTAAAAAAACATTTCCCTGTACGACTCGGAGTCCCGTGCCCGTCGGCCCGCGAGACTCCGGCCCCCGCACGACCGCCACGCGTGTCGTGCGGGCCCGCCGCCCCGCACGGTCACCCCACCCCCGCCCACCCAGCGCCCCACCGCCACGAACCGGCGCACCCACCGCAACTCAACCAGCGAGACACCCCGCAGACCTCAGCAATTCCCCCGCCCTCCCCCTCCCTGCCCTGCCCCGCCCTGCCCCGCCCTGCCCGCTCGCCGGCTGGCGCTGGTGGCCCTATCCGGACCCGGGCAAGGGCCCTGAGCACCAGCCGGAACCCATCGGGCTGGCACTCACGGCCCTATCCCAGCCCGGAATAGGGCCACCAGCACCAGCCCGGTTCACGGCTCGCGCCGAAGGCCCTTGTCCAACCGGACGGGCGCCACCCAGCACGAGCCCGGGACACGGCTGGCACAGGAAGCCCTCAACCAACCCCGACAAGGGCACCCAGCACCAGCCCGGAACACGGCTGGTGCTGGGTAGCCCTCAACCAACCCTGACAAGGGCACCCAGCACCAGCTCGGATCACGGCTGGCACTGGTGGCCCTTGACCGGGCCGGACAGGGGCGCTGAGCGCCAGCCCGGGTTACGGCTGGCACTGGTAGCCCTTGACCAGCCCGGACAGGGGCGCTCAGCACCAGCTCGGATCACGGCTGGCACTGGTGGCCCTTGACCGGGCCGGACAGGGGCGCTGAGCGCCAGCCCGGGTTACGGCTGGCACTGGTAGCCCTTGACCAGCCCGGACAGGGGCGCTGAGCGCCAGCTCGGGTTACGGCTTGCGCGGGAGGCACTTGACCGGCCGGGATACGGGGCAGTCAGCGGTCTGGGCCGCAGCGCACGCCCGGTTCCGGGTGGCCCTCACGGGTGCCTGACACACCCTGAGACACCCTGGGAGCCGGCAGGAAGCGCAACCCGCGACCGTGAGGTCAGGCGGACCCGCACGACACGCGCTGCGGTCGTGCGGGGGCCGGGCCTCGCGAGCCGATTGTCACGGGGCTACGAGTCGTACAAGGAAATGAGCGGCCGGAAGCGCCGCCCGCCGGAAGCGATCACGCGGCCCGAACGATCTCCACACGCCGCCCGCCGGAAGCGATCACGCGGCCCGAACGATCTCCACACGCCGCCTGCCGGAAGTGATCAGGCGGCCCGAACGGTCTCGGTACGCCGCCTGCCGGCGGCGGGCACGTGGTCAGACGGCCTGGGAGGCGATTTCGCGGGCTCGGTCGCGGGCGGCTTCCAGGGCCGACAGCAGGGCCGCGCGGACGCCGTGGTTTTCCAGTTCGCGGATGGCGGAGATGGTGGTGCCGGCCGGGGAGGTGACCGCTTCGCGGAGTTTGACCGGGTGTTCGCCGGAGTCGCGGAGCATGACGGCGGAGCCGACGGCGGTCTGGACGATCAGCTCGTGGGCGACCTGGCGGGGCAGGCCGAGCAGGATGCCGGCGTCGATCATGGCTTCGACCAGCAGGTAGAAGTAGGCCGGACCGGAGCCGGAGAGGGCGGTGACGGCGTCCTGCTGGGACTCCGGGACGCGCAGGGTGACGCCGAGCGGCTTGAACATCTCCTCGGCGATGGCCAGGTGCTCGCCGGTGGCGTGCGGGCCCGCGGAGATCGCGGTCATCGCCTGGTCGACCAGGGCCGGGGTGTTGGTCATCACCCGGATCACCGGGGTGCCCTCGGGCAGCCGGGCGGCGAAGAAGCCGGTGGGCAGGCCGGCGCAGAGCGAGACGACCAGTTTGTCGGCCGGGACCTTGGCGCCGATCTCGTCGAGCAGGGTGGCGGCGTCCTGCGGTTTCACCCCGATCGCCAGGATGTCGGCGCGCTCGACCGCCTCGGCGTTGCCGACCACCGGGACGCCGTATTTCGCGGTCAGCGCGGCGCCGCGCTCCGGGCGCCGGGCGGTGATCAGCAGCCGGTCGGCCGGCCAGCCGGACCGGAGCAGGCCGGCGAGCACCAGCTCGCCCATCTTGCCGGTGCCGAGGATGGCGACGGTGTGCATCGGGCTCCATTCAACGAGAAATGCCGGGGACAGGAGCGTCCCCGGCATTCATCACAGCACGTCAGTTACCGAAGAAGACCTCGGCCTCTTCGTAACGCGACAGCGGGACGGTCTTGAGCTCGCCGGTGCCCTCGATCAGCGGGACCCGGACGATGTCGGTGCCGCGCAGCGCCATCATCTTGCCGAAGTCGCCCTCGTGCACGGCGTCGATCGCCTGCAGGCCGAAGCGGGTCGACAGGACCCGGTCGAACGCGGTCGGGGTGCCACCGCGCTGGATGTGACCGAGGACGACCGTGCGGGCCTCCTTGCCAGTCTTCTCCTCCAGCTGCTCGGCCAGCCACTGGCCGATGCCGCCGAGGCGGACGTGGCCGAAGCTGTCCAGCTCCTGGTTGTGCAGGACCATCTGGCCGTCGAGCGGCTGGGCGCCCTCGGCGACGACCACGATCGGCGCATACTCGACCTGGAAGCGCTTGGTCACGTACGTCGCGACCTGGTCCACGTCGAACTTGCGCTCCGGCAGCAGGATGACGTTGGCGCCACCGGCGAGACCGGCGTGCAGCGCGATCCAGCCGGCGTGCCGGCCCATGACCTCGACGACCAGGGTGCGGTGGTGCGACTCGGCGGTGGTGTGCAGCCGGTCGATGGCCTCCATCGCGATGTTCACCGCGGTGTCGAAACCGAAGGTGAAGTCGGTCGCGTTGAGGTCGTTGTCGATCGTCTTCGGCACGCCGACGACGTTGACGCCGAGGTCGTGCAGCTTGGTCGCGACGCCGAGGGTGTCCTCGCCGCCGATCGCGACCAGCGCGTCGACACCCTGCTCGGCCAGGTTCGCCTTGATCCGCTCGACGCCGCCCTCGATCTTGAACGGGTTGGTCCGGGAGGAGCCCAGGATCGTGCCGCCGCGCGGGAGGATGCCGCGGACCTCCGCGATGCCGAGCGGCTTCGTCAGACCCTCCAGCGGACCCTTCCAGCCGTCGCGGAACCCGACGAACTCGTGGCCGTAAGCGGTCACGCCCTTGCGGACCACGGCACGGATGACCGCGTTGAGACCGGGGCAGTCGCCGCCACCGGTGAGCACGCCGATACGCATGTTTCTCCTCGTCCTTCCCCTGAAACGGGTAGCGAGATGCAGATAGCCCGTGAGAATCCCCGGGAGCGTTCACGTCGGCAGCGTTGCCGGCCCGGGGCGAGCCGCAACCGAACTCTAGTCTCCGCCCGACCGGCCGCTTTACGCGCCCCTTCCCACCGACAGCAACGACTCGACCGCGCCCAGCGCCTCGGCCTCCGCGCCGAGCTGCGCGGCGACCACCCGCAGCCCGGCCGCGGCGCTCGGCCCGCAGTGCCGGCGCAACGCCTCACGCACCCCGTCGACCACGTACGGACCGGGCTCGGCGAACCGGCCGCCGACCACCACGACTGCCGGATTCAGCACGTCGCAGGCGACCGCCACCCGTCGCCCGATCAGGCGACCGGCGTCCAGCAACGCCCGCTGGACCGGCCGGTGACCGCCGGCCGCGAGCGCGAGCAGCCGCTCCTCGGTCAGCTCGGCCGACGGCAGGAGCGCCTCGAACGAGGCGGGGGCGGATCCGCTGTTCCCGTACGGGCACGGCCTCACCCGCTGATCACGGTGCGGCCGCGAGTCGCGGTAGCCGGCTGGTGCTCAGGGCCCTATCCGAGCGCTTGACAGGGCCGTCAGGACCAGCCCGGCGCACCCGGCTGGCCCGGGCGGCCCTATCCGAGCACGTGACAGGGCCATGAGGACCAGCCCGGCGCACCCGGCTGGCCCGGGCGGCCCTATCCGAGCACGTGACAGGGCCATGAGGACCAGCCCGGCGCACCCGGCTGGCCCGGGCGGCCCTATCCGAGCGCGTGACAGGGCCACGAGCACGAGCCCGACACACACGCTGGCCCGGGCGGCCCTACCCGAGCACGCAACAGGGCCGTCAGGGCCAGCCCGACACCCCCGGCTGGCCCGGGCGGCCCTACCCGGGCACGTGACAGGGCCATGAGGACCAGCCCGGCACACACGGCTGGCCCGGGCGGCCCTACCCGAGCACGCAACAGGGCCGTCAGGGCCAGCCCGACACCCCCGGCTGGCTCTGACGGCCCTATCCGGGCACGTGACAGGGCCACGAGGACCAGCCCGACACACACGCTGGTCCTGACGGCCCTGTCCGGGCACGTGACAGGGCCATGAGCACCAGCCCGCGGGGTCTGCTCGGCGGGCCTTCCCGCCGTACCGGAAATGGGCGATCCGGCAGGACAGCGGCCCGGCGGCGAAGGGCGGAAACGGCGACAGCCAGCCGGGGATCCGGCTGGCTGTCGCGTTGCTGAAGCGGTCAGTGCGCCATCGCGGGCGGGGCGTCCGGGTCGACGTCCAGCGGGCCGGTGCGGAACAGCACCGCCGCGACCACCGCCGCCAGCACGAAGAAGCCGGCCGACCACCAGAACACGGTGTGGTAGCTCTCCAGCGCGGCCTGCGCCTGGGCCAGCTTGGACGACGGGTCCTTGCCCTTCAGGTAGTCGGTCGCGGCGGAGGCGGCGAACGAGCTGAGCAGCGCGGTGCCGATCGAGCCGCCGATCTGCTGCACCGTGTTGATCATCGCGGAGGCCACACCGGCGTCGCGGTGCTCGACGCCCGAGGTGGCGGCGTTCTGCGTCGGCGCGAAGACCAGGCCGAGGCCGAGACCGATGATGATGAGGCCGGGCAGGACCCCACCGGCGTAGGTCGAGTCGAGCTGGAGGCGGGTCAGGAAGAGCATGCCGCCGGCGGCGACCAGCGCGCCGACCGGGACCAGCGGGCGCGGGCCGACCTTGGGCGCCAGGATCGAGCCGGCCGTGGTGGCGGTCAGCATCACCGAGCCGAGCATCGGCAGGAACGCCAGCCCGGTCTTGACCGGGGTGAAGCCGAGCACCGCGACCAGGAAGTAGGTGAGGAACAGGAAGATGCCGAACATGCCGGCGCCGGCGATCGCGATCGAGGCGTAGGAGCCGCCGCGGTTGCGGTCCAGGACGACGCGCAGGGGCAGCAGCGGGTTCTTCACCCGGCGCTCGATCAGCACGAACGCGATCAGCGCGAACACGCCGACGGCGATCGGGCCGAGCGTCCAGCGGGAGGTCCAGCCGTCCGTCTCCGCCTTGCCGAGGCCGTAGACCAGGCCGACCAGGCCGACGACGGCGGCGACGGTGCCCGGCACGTCGATCTTGCCGTGGGCGTTGACCGGCTCGTCCTTCAGCTTGACGAGAGCGCCGACCACGGCGAGCGCGGCGATCACCAGGTTGACGTACAGGCACCAGCGCCACGACGCGTACTCGGTGAGCACGCCGCCGAGCAGCAGGCCGATGCCGCCGCCGGCGCCGGAGATGGCGCCGAAGATGCCGAACGCCTTGCCCCGCTCGGCCGGCTCGGTGAACGTCGTGGACAGCAGCGAGAGCGCGGCCGGCGCCAGCGCCGCGCCGAACGCGCCCTGCAGCGCGCGGGCCACGATCAGCATCTCCAGGTTGCCGGCCGCGCCGCCGAGCGCGGAGGCCAGGGCGAAACCGATCAGGCCGATGAGGAACATCCGCTTGCGGCCGAAGAAGTCGGAGAGCCGCCCGCCGAGCAGCAGCAGGCTGCCGAAGGCGAGGGCGTAACCGGTGACCACCCACTGGCGGTCGGCGTCCGAGAAGCCGATGTCGGCCTGGGCGGTGGGCAGCGCGATGTTCACGATCGTGGCGTCCAGCACCACCATCAGCTGGGCGAGCGCGAGCACCACCAGCGCCCACCAGCGGCCGGTGTCACCCGGAGCCTTAGTACCGGCGCCCTGTGGTCGATCAAGAAGGGTGCTCATGGTGCCCTTTCGAGAAGTTGAGGTACGTCCTCCACTTCGGCAGGCTAGCACCGTAAGTTGAGGAATCACCTCCGTTTCGATGTACGCTCGGACACATGACCGAGACCGCCCGCCCGCTGCGCCGCGACGCGCAGCGCAACCGGGAGCGCATCCTGCACGCCGCGCACGACGTCTTCGCGGCCCGCGGGTTCGCCGCGACCCTGGACGACGTGGCGCAGCACGCGGGCGTCGGCGTGGGCACGGTCTACCGCCGCTTCCCCACCAAGGAGTCGCTGATCGAGGCGCTCTTCGCCGACCGGCTGGAGGATCTGGTCTCGATCGCCGAGGACGCGCTGGCCCTCCCGTCCGGCTGGGACGGGCTGACCATGATGCTGCGCCGCACGGTCGAGATGCACGCGGTCGACCGCGGGATGCGGGACGCGGCGCTCTGCCTGGGCGTGGACAAGCAGCACTTCGTGGAGGTCGGCGAGCACCTGGTGCCGCTGATCCAGGAGCTGATCGACAAGGCGCACGCCGAGGGGACGCTGCGGGCCGACGTGGGGCTGCACGACCTACCGGTGATCATGGCAACGGTGACCGAGCTGGCCCAGCACAGCAGCGCCCGCCGGCCGGCCGTCTACCGCCGTTTCCTGGAGCTGATCATCGACGGCCTGCGGGCCGGCCCGGACAACGGCGACCTGGGCCCGGCGATGACCCAGGAGGACGTCGAGGCGATCGTCGACGACTGCGTGCCACCCATCAAGCGGACCTGATCAGGCGGGGCCGGTCATCGCCTGCCAGCGGGCCAGGTTGTGCCGCGCGTCGACCAGCGCGTCGTGCCGCCCGGCCATCTCCGGCAGCGGCGGCCGGCCCAGGTCGTCCCAGCGCTGGCGCAGGTCCTTGGTGAACCGGGGGATCTCGCGGGGCAGCGCCGGCATCGCGCCCCACAGCTGCGCGAGGGCGACGTGGTCATACGCCGCGTACCAGGCCCAGAGCTCCATCTGCTCGCTGCGCCCGTGCAGCGGCTCCATCAGGAACTCGTAGAGGTCGTCGCGGATCCGCTCCCGGCTGCGCCACGCCTTGTCGGCCGGCGACGGGAGCTTGTCCAGCACGTTGCGGCGTACCCAGGGCACGGCGCGGCTGTCGTCGAACTCGGTGCTGACCGCGTAGAACTCGCGGCCGAACTCGTCGACGACACCGATCGAGACCAGGTCGACGATCCGGCCGTCCTCGATGAACTCACAGTCGTAGAAATAGCGGTACCCCATCGCGGTACATCCTCGCCCATCGTCATCCGGGCATGGACTCCAGGGCCTCCCTCGCCGTCGCCAGCCCGGCCGCGCATCCCCAGCGGGCGAACCGCTCGGCCAGCACCGCCCAGCGCAACCGCAGCAGCACCGGCAGCGCCGCCTCCAGCTCGTCGGCCGCCACCGGGCCGGCCGCGCGGTACCCGTCGAGCAGCTCGGCGGCCCGCTCCGGGCCACCGGCGTAGACGACCGCGGCGGCCACGTCGTAGACCAGCGGGCCGGTGCCGGACGCGCCGCAGTGCAGCAGGCCGGACCGCCCGGTCGCGGCGTCCAGCACGAACGCCTCCGGGGCCGGGTCGCCGTGCAGCACGCCGTACGTCAGCCGGTCGGTGACCGTGAGCCGGGTCGCCGCGGCGAGCGCCGCCGCGACCGCGCCCCGCAACCACGGCTCGGCGTCCAGGTGCGCGGCCTCCGGGTCGACCGGCTGCCAGGGCCGCAGGCCGGGATGCCGGAACCCCTCCAGGGCCCGGTGCACGGCGCCCAGGCGTTCGCCCCACCACTGCTGGTCGACCGGGTCGGCGCCGTCCAGGTGCCGGCCGGGCACCCGGCGCAGCACGGCGAGCGCGCCGTGCGGGGTCTCCACGGTGAGCGCGCCGCCCAGTGTCCGGACCGGCTCGCCGGCCTCGATCCGCACGCCGCGCAGGTGCACGGCGGCGGCCAGCCCGGCCTCGACCGGGAGCCGCGCCGCGGTCTCCACGAGCCGCGCCACGTAGCGCTCCGGCCCGGCGGTGACCTCCCAGCCGCGGGACATCACCGCCATCGGCAGCTCGGTGATCTCGGACGGGGAGAGGTGCCACTGCTCGCGGAGAGCGGTTCGCACAATGTCGTCTTCCGGCACCGCGGGATTATCGCGGCACACCAGTCAAATCCGACGGACAGCGAGGGCGACAATCACAGAAGGCGATGGGGTGTTTACAGAAAGCGACGGAAGCGACATGATCGGACGAGGCATGTGTCGATGTCCGAGGTAGAAATGGCGTTCGAAGCGTGCTGTGTGCTAAGAGTGATCGTTCGCGTCGTGGGGCCGACGCCGGCCGGGGTCGACGCGGTCCCCCTGGGGGGAGGGATAACGCCGTGGACCATCGCATGCCGGATAACGGCGACGCGCTTACCGGCGTGGAGATGTTCGCCGGGCTTGAGCCGGATGTCCGACAGCGGGTCATCGCCACCGCGGTTCCGCGTCACTATCGGAAGGGACAGATCCTCTTCGTCGAGCACGACCCGGGGGACTCCCTGATCATCATGAAACGAGGCGCGGTCGCGGTCTTCCGCACCGCGCCGACCGGTGAGCGCGCCGTGCTCACCGTGGTGCGACCACCCGATGTGCTGGGTGAGGTGTCCCTTCTGGACGCCTCGACGCGCAGCGCCTCGGCCGAGGCCATCGAGGACTCCCAGGCGCTGTCGCTGTCCCGGGCCGCCTTCATGGACCTGGTCCACTCGAACCCGCGGATTCTCGATGCGGTGATGCGATCAGTCGGGGGGCTGATCCGTCGTCTCACCGAGCAGAACGCCGACCACGTGTTCCTCGACCTGCCCGGCCGGGTGGCCAAGACGCTGGTGCGGCTCTCCGGCGAGAGCCAGGCGCCGATGATCACCATCGAGCTGAACCAGAGTCAGCTGGCCGAGATGGCCGGCGGTTCCCGGCAGAGCGTGAACCAGGCGATCGGCTCGTTCGCCAACCGCGGCTGGCTGCGCACCGAGGGCCGCCGGATCGTGGTCACCGACGTGCAGGCGCTCAAACGCCGCGCCGGCATGAACTAGGTCAAGGTCAAACCCGCTTTACGGTACGCCCGGAGCGGTCCCGTGCCGGTCTCGCGCGAGGGGGCGCGGCGGCCACGGGACGGTGCTCCGGGCGTACCGTAAAGCGGTTGTGATCCTCAAGCCGGTTGCACTTGTTTGAGTTTCGAGGCGTAGACGTCGACGTACTCGCGGCCGGAGAGCGCCATCAGCTCGAACATGATCTCGTCGGTGATGGCCCGTTCGACGAACCGGTCACCCCGCGACTCGGAGTACCGGGAGAAGTCGAGCGGCTTGCCGATCCGCATCCGGACCCGCTTCACGGTCGGGATCAGCGTGCCGGTCGGCTGGATCTCGTCGGTGTTCAGCAGGGCCACCGGGACGACCACGGCGCCGCTCTCCAGGGCCAGCCGCGCCACCCCGGTCTTGCCGCGGTACAGCCGCCCGTCCGGCGAGCGGGTGCCCTCCGGGTAGATGCCGGCGACGTTGCCCTCGCGCAGCACCCGCAGCAGGGTGTCCAGCGCCGCCTGGGCGGCCTCGCCACCCGAACGGTCCACCGGGATGGTCCCCGCGCCGACGAAGAACATCCGCGAGAACCAGCCCTTGATCCCCTTGCCGGTGAAGTATTCAGCTTTGGCGACGAAGGTCACTTTCCGCTTCATCACCAATGGGGTGAAGATCGAGTCGGAGAACGAGAGATGGTTGCAGGCCAGGATCACCGGGCCGGACCGCGGCACGTTCGCCAGGCCCTCGACCTTGGGGCGGAACACGAGCTTCAGCACGGGTCCGAGGACCACCAACTTGAGCAGCCAGTAGAACACTGCCGTCCTTTCAGCGGATGCCGCCGGCGTCCCGGGGCGCAAGAAGGGTACGAAGCGGGGGCGGCGCGCCACAACGCACTCCCGCAACAGGCGCATGCCGTGTCACCATTCAAGGCACGGTCGGCGAGGGGGGTGTGCATCGGTGACAGCGGGCGGCGCCCGTCGCGGGCGGCGGGACAACGGGCTCGACGCGACCGATTACGCGGTCGCGGGTGACGTGGATCCACGCGTCGGTGAGCACCTGCTCGACGTGCTCGCGGCCGGCGGCATCGCGGCCTATCTGCAACCCACCGCGGACCTCAACCCGATCCTGCGGGCGACCACGCTGCCGGCGCGGCCGACCGATCGGCTCTACGTCGACCGGACGCACCTGGAGACCGCGCGCGAGCACCTGCACCAGGTGACCGGCGGCCAGCCGCCCACCCCGCCCGCCGAGCCGCCGGCCGCGCCGCGCCCGCAGGCCGAGGTGGACGCCGAGTGGGACAAGATCATCGCCGGCTTCCACACCACCGTCGACCCGCAGGCCGCGCCCTGGCCCGAGGCCGAGGGCACCACCAAGCCGGAGCAGCCCGACCCGCCGCACAACCGGCGGCGCACCGACCCGCCCGCGGAGCTGGTCTTCCACCCGGTCGTCGACCCGTTCGGCCACCCGGTGGCCGACGACGAGGACGACGAGCGCTACGTCCCGCCCCCGCCCCCGCCGCTGCCGAAAATCTCGAAGTACGCGGTGACCGGCGTCCTCGGCATGATCCTCGGCTTCGTGCTGTTCCTGGTTCCCACGCTGATCCCGATCGACTCGTTCTTCGTGATGGTCCTCGGCGTCGCGGCGATCGTCGGCGGCGCCGCGACCCTGGTCTGGCGGCTGCGGAGCGGCGACGACGACGACGAGTTCGACGACGGCGCCGTGGTCTGAACCGGTCACATCGACAAGCATAGGTGTTCTGACGGTAACCTACGGTGATGCGCCGTAGTTCGCTCGTGGTCGTCGCCAACCGTCTGCCGCTCGATGACAACGCCGCCCGGGACGGCGCCTGCGAGTGGCGGCGCAGCCCCGGCGGGCTCACCGGCGCCCTGCACTCGATCCTCCAGCAGGCCCCGGCCACCTGGGTGGGCTGGGGCGGCGGGGAGGGCCCCGGCCCCCGGTTACCCACCGTCGGGAGTGTGCGGTTACGCCCGGTCGCGCTGAGCAGCGACGAGCAGCGCGGCTACTACGAGGGGTTCGCCAACTCCACGCTCTGGCCGCTGTACCACGACGCGGTGCAGCAGCCGGTCTTCCAGCGCGAGTGGTGGGAGACGTACCGCGCGGTCAACCAGCGGTTCGCCGAGGCCGCCGCCGAGGTGGCCGGCCGGCACGCGGCGGTCTGGGTGCAGGACTACCACCTCCAGCTGGTCCCGCGGATGCTCCGGGAGCTGCGCCCGGACCTGCTGATCGGCTTCTTCATGCACATCCCGTTCCCGCCGCCCGAGCTGTTCATGCAGCTGCCCCGCCGGGTCGAGCTGCTGGACGGGATGCTCGGCGCCGACCTGGTCGGCTTCCAGCGCGAACAGGCCGCGCACAACCTGGCCCAGCTGGCGCAGAAACTGCTCGGCGCGCAGACCGGCGACCACACCGTCCACGTCGGCGGCCGGACCGTGCGGACCGGCGCGTTCCCGGTCTCGATCGACGTGGCCGAGATGGCCGCGCTGTCCGCCCGGCCGGACGTGGTGGCCCACGCCGGCAAGCTGCGGCACGACCTGGGCGAGTCGAAGCGGGTGCTGCTCAGCGTGGACCGGCTGGATTACACCAAGGGCATCGAGCACCGGCTGACGGCGTACCGGGAGCTGCTGCGGGACGGGCACGTGAAGGTGCGGGACACCGTGCTGGTGCAGGTGGCGGTGCCCAGCCGGGAACGGGTGGAGAGCTACCGTGACCTGCGGGACCGGATCGAGGGCGAGGTCGGCCGGATCAACGGCGAGTACGGCCGGGTCGGTGAGCCCGCCATCCACTACCTGAACCAGCCGTTCGACCGGGCCCAGCTGGCCGCGCTCTACCGGACCGCCGACGTGATGGTGGTGACCCCGCTGCGGGACGGGATGAACCTGGTCGCCAAGGAGTTCGTGGCGGCCCGGGAGGACGGCCTGGGCGCCCTGGTGCTCAGCGAGTTCGCCGGGGCGGCCGCCGAGCTGCCCACCGCGTTCCTGGTGAACCCGCACGACCTGGACGGGCTGAAGCAGACGCTGCTGCGGGCCCTGGAGGCGGAGCCGGCCGATCTGCGGGCCCGGATGAGCGCGATGCGGCGGCACCTGGCCGAGCACGACATCAACGCGTGGGCGCGGGCGTACCTGACCGCTCTGGATCAGACCGGCAGGCTCGCGCAGCGTCTCCCCCAGCTTCAAGATCCCATTCAGGATCTTGCCGACTCGGATCCGCGCTGATCACCGATCGTCGCTCCCGCCAGGGACCCTTCCGGTCTGAGCAGGCCGCTGGCGCGGCCTGAACGCTCAGCCCGGAAGGGCGACGTCCGCGGGTGGCCACGACCCGCCGGACCCTGAACCCGGCCCGGCCTCTCCCGGGTCGTCAGAGTTGCTTGGTGAGCCAATCCAGGATCGCGTCGATCGGCTCGGCCCAGCTGTCCTCCAGCATCAGGTCGTGGCCCATGCCGGGGAACATCAGCGGTGCGACGCCGTAGGCCGCCGCGGCCCGGTCCAGCGCTTTCGGCGACACCGTGCGGTCGTCCGGGCTGCCCACCACCAGCACCGGCGGCGCGCCGACCGGGCGCGGCGGGACGGTCCGGCGCCACCGGCCGAAAACCGGCGCCACCAGCACCGCCGCCCGGGCCGGGTAACGGCCCAGCGCCCGGGCCACGGCCGCCGCGCCGGTCCCGTGCCCGACCAGCACGGTCTGGCGGGGCAGCGCGGCCGCGGCCTGCACCGCGTCGTGCGCCTGCACCCGCAGGTCGCCACCGGGGCGCGGGGTGAGCGCGTGCGCCGGGAACCCGCGCCCGGCCGTCCGCGGCAGCCAGTGCTCGGCGAACACCGCGGCGCTGTGCCGGCGGCCCGGCACGAACAGCACCGGCGGATGCCCCTCGCCCTCGTCCGGCAGCAGCGAGACGACCTCCCGCTCGGCGGGCGGCACCGGATCGGTCCAATCCTGGAACCGGAGCAGATCAAAAGCGGTCACGCGACCGGCTCCATCTCATTGAGCAGACTCTCCAGCGCACGCAGATAGTCGATGTGGTCCACCTCGAACCAGTGCCGCTCGGTCTTCACCACCCGGCGCCGCGACCAGGAGGCGAGCGGCTTGGCCGACTCCCTCTGCTGCACCGCGGCGGCCCGCTCCGGGTCGCTCTGGCGCAGCCGCAGCCACCGGGCCGCCGCCACGCTCTGCCAGTGGGCCAGCGGGAACACCCCGGAGTCCGGCTGCACCAGGCCGATCACGGCGAGCGTCGGGTTCTTCCTGGCGAAGGTGTGCAGGTGCAGGTCGGGGCGGCCGTCCGCGTCGAGGTCGAGCAGTTCGGGGGCGAGGAACTCGAAGCGCGGGCGGTACCCGGTCGCGGTGATCACCAGGTCCGGTTCGATCCGCTTGCCGTCGGCGAGCTCGACCGCGGGGCCGTCGAACGCCGTCACGTCCGGCACCGGGGTGATCCGGCCGTGGCCGAGGTAGTACGGCAGCTGGCTGTTGACGATCGGGTGACTCTCGTACGGCTGGTGGTCCGGCTCCGGCAGCCCGAACCGGGTCAGGTCGCCGGTGGTGAGCCGCACCGTCCGGCGGTACAACCACTGCCGCACGCGCAGCGGCAGCCGCCACCGGAGCAACCGGTCGTTGACCTGGTCGGCGGGGCGGCCGAGGACGTACTTGGGGGCGTACCAGTACCCGCGCCGGGTCGAGTGCCACACCTGGGCCGCCTGCTGGGCCGCCTCCACCGCGATGTCGCAGCCGGTGTTGCCGCCGCCGACGATCAGCACCTTGCGGCCGCGCAGCAGCGACGGATCCTTGTACGCCGACGCGTGCAGCACCCGCCCCCGGAACTCCCCGGGGATCGACGGTTTCCGCGGGTCCCAGTTGTGCCCGTTGGCCACGATCAGCCCGGCGTACCGCGAGGTCCGCGACGAGCCGCCCCCGGTCGACCGGGTGGTCACCTCCCAGCCGCCGTCACCGGTCGGCACCGCGGAGACCACCTCCATCCCGAACCAGATGTGCTCCCCCAGCCCGAAATGCGCCGAGTACCGCTCCAGGTAGCTCAGCACCTGGCTGTGGTGCGGATAGTCCGGCCAGTTGTCCGGCATCGGGAAGTCCGGGAACTCGGTGAGCGGCCGGGACGAGATCAGGTGCGCGCCGGCATAGACCGGGCTGCGGTCGTGCCGCCAGTTCCAGGCGCCGCCGACCGCGGTCTCCCGCTCGTAGCAGTCCACCTGGAAGCCCAGCTCACGCAAGTTCTTGACGGCGGTGAGGCCGCTGGCGCCGGCACCCACGACGCAGACGGCGTCGCGACGGTCGCCCAGGTCCGGGGAGTCGTGCACCCGGCGATCCTGCCAGACGTGAGCCTCAGTCGGAAGGGAGTAGAAGGTCCGCGAGGACCGGTAGATGGTCACTCGCGGCACGTGCCCGATCGGTCGCGATGATCTCGTATCGCTCGATGTGCACGTCCGGGCTCACGAACAGCCCGTCGATCCGCCGGCTCGGCGCCGTGGCCGGAAAGGTCGGCTCGTCGTCCTTGGTGGTCAGCAGACCGTCCTCGACGGTCCGCCAGGCGCCGCCGCCGGGACCCTCGTTCAGGTCGGCGGCCGCGATCACCGGGCCGGTCAGCGCGTCCAGCTCGGACTTCCAGTGCATCGCCTGGGCCGGGCGCTCGGCCGGGTCGGTGGCCAGGTGCGAGCCGGAGACGGTGAACGCGGCGCCGAGCACCCGGCAGCGGGCGAAGAACGCGCCGCGCAGGTGCCGCCCGGGCGTCAGCGGGTAACGCAGGCACCAGGTCTCGCCGACCGCCACCCGCAGGCTGACCAGCAGCAGGTTGCCCAGCGCGGGCAGCCCGCCGGCGGCCACCACCAGGCCGCACTCGTCGGCCAGCGTGGCGCTCCGGGACCGCCAGCGGAACCGGCGCGGGGCCTCCTGCATCACGAGGACGTCCGGGGCCAGCTCACGGACCAGGCTCACCAGCGCGGCACGGTCGTCCTTCAACCCGTGCACGTTCCAGCTGAGCACGCGCAGCGGCACCCCGGACATCCCCACCACCACGTCCTAGGCGCGCCGGGCCAGGTCCGCCGCGCCGACCACGCCGGCCACGTTGCCCATCCGGGCGGCGTGCACCTCGGCGACCGGGAAGCGGTTGCGCTGGGCGAGCTGGTCCCGATAGGTCCGCTCGGCCGGGCCCATCAGCAGCGGGCCCGCGTCGATCACGCCGCCGCCGATCACCAGGATCTGCGGGTCGAGGCTCTGCGCGAGGTCCGCGAGGGCCACCCCGAGCCAGTACCCGACCTGGGCGAACGCGTCCATCGCCACGCCGTCGCCGGCCCGCGCCGCCTCGGTGATCTGCCGGCCGCTGATCGCCAGGGCGTCCCCGCCGGCCAGCTCCAGCAGCTTCGCGGCGCGCTCCGGCTCCTGCCGGGCGGCGGCCCGGGCGAACCGGACCAGGGCGTTGCCGCTCGCGTACTGCTCCAGGCAGCCGAGCCGGCCGCAGCCGCACGGGTGCCCGTCCGGCACCGACTGGATGTGCCCGAGCTCGCCGGCGATGCCGTTGGCGCCGTGCCACAGCTTGCCGTTGAGCACGATGCCGCCGCCGATGCCGGTACCCACGGTGATCATCACCATCGAGTCGTCGGCGTGCTTGGCGACGCCGAACCGGAACTCCGCCCAGGCGGCCACGTTCGCGTCGTTCTCCAGCACGGTCGGCAGGCCGACGGCTTTCGCCACGTAGTCGCGCAGCGGCTCGTCGCGCCAGGCCAGGTTCGGCGCGAACAGCACGGTCGAGCCGGCCGCGTCGATCCACGCGGCGGCACCGATCCCGATCGCGGTCGCCTCCGGGTACTGCGCCGCCAGCTCGGCGGCCACCTCGACGATCGTGTCCCGGGTGCCGGCCGGGTCCTCCGCCGGCGTCGGCCGGCGGTTCGCCGCGAGCACGTTGCCCTGCTCGTCGACCACGCCACCGGCCACCTTGGTGCCGCCGACGTCGATTCCGATGGTCAGCGTCACGCTGCCCGTCCCCTCTACAAGCAAGTTCACACCGCGTCGCCGTCGCGGGCGTCGTCGCCCGGGCCGGCATCACGGTCCTCGGGCGCCGAGGCGCCCAGGTCATGATCCACGCTACGGTGCGCGGCCGGGCCTTGTGCGGCGGCCTCCGCGGTGACCACGGACCAGACGTCGGAACCCGCTTTCCCCCGATTACCCGGAACTCGCCTCGCCGACCCGTTCCGCTTCGCCGCCGCCTTCGCCGGGGCGGCCTTGCTCGCCGTTTCCTTCGGCACGTCCGCGGACCGCTCCGACTCACGGTCGTCCGGCGCACTCGCGGTCCGCGCGTTCTGCGTCGGTACGTCCGCAGACCGCTC
This sequence comes from Actinoplanes ianthinogenes, assembly GCF_018324205.1. NCBI lineage: Bacteria > Bacillati > Actinomycetota > Actinomycetes > Micromonosporales > Micromonosporaceae > Actinoplanes > Actinoplanes ianthinogenes. Next base: position 6,487,455 of record NZ_AP023356.1, on the reverse strand, counting down.
GCCCTCACGGTCGTCCGCCGGACTCCCGGTTCGCGCGTTCTCTTCCGGTACGTCCCTAGACCGCTCCGACTCACGGTCGTCCGCCTGACTCCCGGTTCGCGCTTTTTCTTTCGGTACGTCCGCAGACCGCTCGGGCTCACGATCGTCCGGCGCGCTTCCAGTCCGCGCGTTTTGTTCCGGCCCGTCCGGAGATCGCGCTGGCTCGCGGTCATTCGCTGGGCCGGCGGTTTGCCGGCTCTCGCCGGGAACGCGCCCCGCGAGCAGGTCGCGCGCCACCCGTCGAGCCTCCGACACCGCCCTGGCCACGGCCTCCTCAGCCGCCCGTGCCCGGGCTCGCGCCTGCTCCGCCTCCCGCGCGCTCGCCGCCGTCGCGGCCGCCCAAGGATCCGCGCCGGTCTCCGCCGCACTCGTGCCAGCCTCCGCCGCCGGCGCACTCCCGGCAGTGCCCGCAGCCGAGCCACGCGCGGTAGTCCCCGCGGCCGAGCCACTCGCCGCAGTCCCCGCAGCCGAGCCACTCGCCGCAGTCCCCGCAGCCGAGCCACCCGCCGCAGTCCCCGCAGCCGAGCCACTCGCACGGGTCGCCGCCGACCAGGCGTCGTCCGGCTCCGCGGCGGGCCGCCCCGCTCCCCCACCGGGTGATTTTCGTGCCCGGTCGCCCTGGAGCGAGCCGGCCAGCGAGGCCAGCCCGCGCAGCACGCTCGCCGCTCCGGTGGCGATGTCCCCGGCACCGCTCGCGATCTTGAAAGCGGTCTCCGGGCTGGGGTCCCGGACCGCGGCGATCGCCTTGCAGACCGGGCAGACGCAGCACTCCGGGCTGCCGGTGGCCCACGCCCCGGCACCGCTCGCCGGGTGCGCGCCGCCGCCGGGACCGCGGGCAGCGTCGTTCAGCGCGCCGAAGAAGCCGTCCACGGTGCCGCCCACCAGCGTGGCGGCGTCCGAGACGACATTGGGCGTACGCGAAGGGTCTTTGGGGCTGAAGCGGCCTCGCGCCGCGGCGCCGACCCCCGCCGTCGCGGCCCGGGCGAGGATCGTGGCGACCAGCCGCTCGGCCTCCTCGCGTGCTGACCCGGCCATCCGCTCCCCCTCACGCTCGCTGCGGGCAGGCTCTCCACCCGGCGTCAGAGCTCCTTGAGCGCGCCGCGGTCAGGCCGCGGACAGGCTCTCCACCCGGCGCTTGAGCTCCTTGAGCGCCGTGTCCATGATCAGTTTCTCGGCCTTGCGGCGGAACATCCCGAGCATGCCGATGGCCAGCTCCACGGCCAGCGAATACGTCACCGTGGTGGTGCCGTCCGGCCCCTCGACCAGGTCGTAGGAGCCCTCCTGGGACTTCTGCGTCTTGGACGGCGCGACCAGGTGCCACTCGATCCGGGAGAGATCGTCGGCGTACGCGTACTCCAGCGTGTACTCGTCGGCCATCACGCCGGCGTCGATCCGGAAGGTCACCTGGGCGGCGTAGCCGTCCTCGTACTCCTCGACGATCGTGACCTGCTTGATCGCCTCGGCCCAGGCCGGATAGGCCGGGAAGTCGCAGATGACCGCCGCGACCCGGGCCAGCGGCGCATGGACCTGAATCGACTGGGTCGAGGTGTCCGCCATGCACGGGAGGCTACCCGCTGCGTGCGACAAAGCGCGCCACCGCCCCGAGCGCGCCGCCGCTCCGGTCATCGGCGTGGCGGACACCCGGGGACGTCGCCGATGGGCCGATGTCGGCCGGTGCCGCTACCATCCGTGACGTGCCAGCCCTCGCCCGCGGATCCACGCGCATTCGTCCGCTCGAAGCCGCGTCGCGCGTGATCATGCTCGCGCTGGTCGCGGTGCTCACCCTGATCGCCACCGGCGATCCCCGGCAGCTGATCTGGATCGTCCTGCTGGCGATCGCCGCGCTGCCCGCGTTCTTCTTCCGGGAGCATCCGATCCTGGCCCCGGCCGGCCGGTTCGCCGAGGTGATCGTGACCGGCCTGGCCGCCGGCTCGATCGCGGAGGCGTCCGACGGGGTGGCCCAGGGCTTCGGCGCCGAGGCGATCTTGCCGTACCTGGCGGTGCCGTTGCTCACCGCCGCGCTGCGCCGCAAGCCGACCGAGGGCGCCGCGCTGCTCGGGGTGGCCGCGGTGTCGATCGTCCTGGGCGGCGCGCTCGCCGATCCGAAAACGGTGCTGGCCGGCACCGGTTATCTGGCGGCCGGCGGCCAGTGGCTGGTGCTCGGCGCGATCGTGACCTTCGCGGCCGAGGCGATGCGCCAGTTCCTCCAGCCCGCCGAGCCCACCCCGCAGCCGTACGCGGAGGCCACCCGCCTGCTCACCCAGCTGCGCAGCGTGGCCCGGTCGCTGCCGGGCGCCACCCTGGACCCGGGCGGCATCTCCGAGCACCTGCTGGAGGAGCTGCGCGCGGTCGCACCCGGGCACCGGGCCGCGGTGCTCTCGGCCAGCGGCGGCGGCCGGCTGGTGGTGCTCGCCCAGACCGGTGCCGAGCGGGTCGACTGGGAGACCACGCTCGACGCGGACTCGGCGATCGCCGACGCCTGGGCCACCCAGCAGCCACACGTGGCGAGCCGGTCGCAGGCCCGCACGCACCGCGGCGGCGAGGTCTCCTCGCTGGTGATCCCGCTGGTGGCCGGGGTGCGCACGATCGGCCTGGTGATCCTGGAGACGGACGCCGCGGGGGCGTACCCGTCCTCGGTGGTGCAGGGCGTCACCGAGGTGACCGGCCCGGCCGCGCTACGGCTGGAGGCGGCGCTGCTCTTCGACGACGTCCGCTCGCTGGCCACCAACGAGGAGCGGCAGCGCCTGGCCCGGGAGATCCACGACGGGGTCGCCCAGGAGCTGGTGATGGTCGGTTACGGCATCGACAACGCCCAAGCCACCCTGCCGGAGGGCGCCGAGGAGACGGCCGAGGAGCTGCGCGCCCTGCGCGGCGAGGTGACCCGGGTGATCACCGAGCTGCGGCTGAGCCTGTTCGAGCTGCGCTCGGAGGTGGACCGCAACGGCGGCCTGGCCGCCGCGATCGCGGAGTACGCGCGGACCCTGGGCACCAGCGCCGGCCTGCGGGTGCACTTCACCTTCGACGAGTCGACCGCGCGGCTGCCCGCCGCGACCGAGGCCGAGCTGCTGCGCATCGCCCAGGAGGCGATCACCAACGCCCGCAAGCACGCCGGCGCGGCCAACCTGTGGGTCACGTGCACCGTCGATCCGCCGTACGCGGAAATCGAAGTCTCCGACGACGGCAAGGGTTTCGCCGACAATAGACCTGATGGCCGGTACGGTCTGACCATCATGGCCGAGCGGGCCGAGCGCATCCGGGGCCGTCTCAAGATCACCCCAAGACACCCCAGCGGGACAACCGTCGCCGTAGTGCTCGGAACCCCGCCTCGGCGCGATAGCGTGCGGGATAGCGTTTCCGCTCCAGAAGGGGAGTAACCCGAGCATGTCGACCAGTCCGGCGCCGACGACGCGCACCAAGGTCCTCCTTGTCGACGATCACGACTTGATCCGTAAGGGGCTGCGACACGCATTCGAGCGCGACCGGCAGTTCGAGGTCGTCGGCGAGGCGGCGACGGCCGCGGAGGCGGTGCGCCAGGCCGGCGCGCTGCAGCCGGATGTCGTGATCATGGATCTGCGGCTGCCCGACGGCAGCGGCCTGGAGGCCACCCGCGCCCTCCGGAAGAACAACGCCAACATGGGCATCGTGGTCCTGACCATGTATGCGGGCGACGACCAGCTGTTCGGCGCCCTCGAGGCCGGGGCCAGCGCGTTCGTGCCCAAGACCGCGCCGGCCGACGAGGTCGTGGCGGCCGCCCGGCACGCCGCGTCGGCGCCCAGCGCGTTCACCGCGGCCGACCTGGCCGAGGCGATGAAGCGGCGGCTCGCCCCGTCCGGCCCGCAGCTGTCCCCGCGCGAGGGTCAGGTGCTGCGGCTGCTGGCCGATGGCATGAGCGTGGCCGGGATCGCCAAGCAGCTGTTCGTCTCCGAGTCGACCGCGAAAACCCACATCTCGAAGCTCTACGAGAAGCTGGGCGCGGCGAACCGGGCGCAGGCACTCATGACGGCGCTGCGGCTGGGGCTCCTGGAAGCCCCCGACGCCCCGAAGTTCTAGACATTACCGACGCTTTCGGCGTTTCTGCCTGTCAGCCTACGAATCCCCAGATAGGCCTCGCAGCCCAGGCACAGCCCGAAAGCAGCATTCAGGAACGCCGCGAGCAGCCCGAACGCCGCGGCGATCATCCCTAGCGTCTCCGCGCCCGTCAGGTATCCCCCGCGGAGACGCTCAGGAACACGAAGCCGACCAGCTGCGCGAACCGTACCGGCGCGGCCGGCTCCTTCGGCCCGGGCCGCTTGGCGAGCTTGAAGAGCCTCGAGTACGGCCCCCACTGCGGCCGGTACGCGGTGATCGCGAAGACCACCGCCTGCGCCAGTGCCAGCCAGCCGGAGCCGGTGATCAGCACGAGCGCGATGACGATGCTGGTGACGGCGGCGGCGAAGCGCTGACCGTTGGCGTCGATCTCCATTCCCCCATTATTCCCCTAGGGAATGAAGGACTTTCCGCAGCAGCCCGTTGAGCTGTGTCAGCTCCTCCAGCGAGAGCGCCGCGAGCGCCGCCTGATCGCGTGCCATCCCCTCGAAGATGTAGCGATTCCACATCTCCCGCCCCGTCGGCGTGGGCCTGACCAGCACCCTCCGCCGGTCCGCGGCGTCGATCGACCGGGTCACCAGGCCGGCCTGCTCCAGGCGGTCCAGACGGCTGGTCATCGCGGCGCGAGTCACGTTGGCCGCCTCCGCGAGCTGCGCCGGCGTGGCCTCGGTCGGCCATGGTTGCACCATCAGCACGTGCAGCGTCTTCATGTCCTGGAGGGTGAAGTCCTCCGCGTTGTGAGCGAACGCCGCGGCGTCACCCCGCTCGATGAACCGCAGGATGTGCTTCATCCGCACCAACGCGCCCTCGACCTCCGGCGCGAACTTCGGCTCGTCCTTCCAGAACGACGCCCACCGGGCCACATGCTGATCCACACCGTCTTCCACCCACCCAGTCTTGCACAGTATCTGATTATTAGTTGCCTGATAGTTAGATGCTGAACTACCTTCGCGGCATGACACGCGACTTCCGGCTCCTCGCCACCGGCCAGGCCCTCTCCTGGCTCGGCAACGGCTTCCAGACCGTGGCGCTCGCCGTCGCGGTGGTCACCCACGGCGGTGGCGCCGACGACCTCGGCCTGGTGATGGCCGCCTCGGTGCTCACCATGCTGGCCGGCACGCTGTTCGGCGGCGTCTGGGCCGACCGCCTCCAGCCGCGGCACGTCATGGTCGTCTCCGACCTGGTCCGCCTGCTGGCCACCGCCGGCATCGCGGTGATGTTCGCCGGCGGGGGCTACCGGCTGCCCCTGCTCTGCGCGCTCACCGTCGTCTCGTCCGGCGCCGGCTCGTTCTTCGCCCCGGCGATGAGCGCACTCAAGCCGCTGCTCGTCCCGTCCGACCAGCTCCAGCAGGCCAACGCCACGCTCACCATGCTTCAGACCGCCTGCGGCATCGCCGGTCCCGCGCTCGGCGGGCTCACCGTCGCCGCCTTCGGCGCTCCGGCGGGCTTCGCCGCCGATGCGGTCAGCTTCGGGTTGTCCGGGGTCTTCGCCGCCATGCTTTCGGTACGCGCCGAGCGCGGCCCCCGTGCCCCGATGGTTCGCGAGCTGGCCACCGGCTGGCAGGCGATCCGCAGTCGCGACTGGCTGATCGGCGGCCTGTTCGGCGCCACGGTCTACCACATCGCCAACGGGATGATCCTGGTCCTGGTCCAGGTGACCGCCGTCGAACGCCTGGGCGGCGCCCACGCCATCGGCTGGATCTCGGCCGCCGAGGGTCTGGGCGGCCTGCTCGGCTCGGCCCTGGCGCTGCGCTTCCACCCCCGGCACCCGCTCCGGGCCGGCTGGCTCACCCTGCTGCTGATGCCGTTCTGGGCCCTGTCCTACGTCTGGCCCGGGGCGCTCACCGCGGTCCTGGCCGGCGCCGTCATCGGTTACGGCGGCCTGATGTTCTTCGCGGTCGCCTGGGAGACCGCGATCCAGGACCGGATCCCTCAGGCCATGCTCGGCCGCGTCGCCTCCTGGGACTATCTGACGTCCTTCCTGGCGATGCCCCTGGGCAACGCCTTGGCCGGCCCCCTCTCGGCCCGCTTCGGCGTCGACGGGGTCCTGACCGCCTGCGCCTTCGTGCTGTTCGCGTCGGCCGCTTCCCAGCTGCTGATCCCCGGCGCCCGCAACCTCACCCGGACGACGACCACCCGGGATGCCGTCCTGACTCCCGCGTGAACGCCAGGGCCGCCGTGCAGCGGCCGCCCTCCCCGAGGCCACCCAGCCCCCCGCCGGTCAGCCCCGTCCAGGCCCCCAAAAGTGAACCTGCCCACCCAGAGCGAAAGCAGAACCGGGCTGGCGCCCACGGCCCTATCCCGTCCCCCGATAGGGCCACCAGGACCAGCCCACCACCACCCAGCTGGCGCCCACCGCCCTATCCCGCCCCCTGATAGGGCCACCAGGACCAGCCACCGCCACCCGGCTGGCGCCCACCGCCCTATCCCGTACCCCGATAGGGCGACCAGGACCAGCCGCGATGGCGGGGGACGGGTAGGTGGCGTTGCCCCGGCCGCGAGCCGAGGGTGTACCGGAAAAGTCGGACTTCGGGCGGCGACCGGGCAGCGGACCGCAAGCAGGAGACGGACCGGATCATCGGCCGGCGGTGACCGGCGGCTGGGCCGCGATCAACAGCCCGCGTGGCCGGCATGCGAAACCGCGACCAGACAGCCGGCAGCCGGTCCTGGGCGGCGCGACAGGGCGCCGGGACGAGGTTCGGTACCGCGGCAGGATCGCTACCGGCCTCAGAGAGAAACGCACCCACCCTCCGGGTGGAAACGCGGATCAGGCGGGCAGCAGGTCGGCGAGCGCGGCGATCAGGTGCGGCTTGGTCGGGACACCGGTGGCACGGCGGGTCACCCGGCCGTCCGAGTCGACGATCAGCAGCGTCGGGGTGCGCCAGATGCTCAGGGCGCGCACCTCGTCGAGGTGGCTCTCGGCGTCGACCTCGACGTGCCGCACGTCCGGAAGCAGCGCCACGACCTCGGCGCTGACCCGGCGCAACGCCCGGCATGGCGCGCAGAACGCGGTGGAGAACTGCACCAGCGTGACCCTGCCCGGCTCGACCCCGAGCCGCTCCAGCAGCGCCGGGTCGAGAAGCTCGCCGTCCCGCGCATCCGTCACGCCACCAGTCTGCTCCGCCACCCCACCGACCGGCACCGTGCCCTCCGCCACGCCCCCGCCGCTCTCCAGACGCGAATGGGCCCAAGAGCCCGAACCCGCACCCCCACGAGCACCCGAATCGCCACTCGCGCCCCCACGAGCACCCGAACCGCCACTCGCGCCCGAGACAACTCCCGAACCCGCGCCACCGCTCGAATCCGAGACGACTCCCGAACCACTGCTCCAATCAGAGAGGATTCCCGAGCCCGAAACGCCGCTCGAATCCGAAGCAACTCGTGGACCCGAAACGCCACTCGAATCCGAAGCGGCTCGCGGACCCGAAACGCCACTCGAATCCGAAGCAACTCGTGAACCCGAAACACCGCTCGAATCCGCAGCGGCTCGCGGATCAGAGGCCGCGCCCGACCCCGACACAGCTCGCCGATCCGGAGCCACAGGCCGGAGACGTCCATCGCTGCGACGGCGCCAGACACCCACGGCCACCCCGGCCGCCAGCACCACCCCGACCGCCGCCATCCCCACCGGATCCATGGGACAACTGTGACACCTGATCAGGCCGATTGATAGGCGCTGGCCTGCAAAGTGAACAACTGCGCGTACACACCGTCCGCCGCCAGCAGCTCGTCGTGGCCGCCCTCCTCCACGACCTTCCCGTGGTCCAGCACATAGATCCGGTCCGCCTCCCGGACGCTCGCCATCCGGTGCGTGATCAGTACGACCGTGCGGCCCGCCGCCAGGTCCCGCAACCGCCGGTACACCTCGTGCTCGGCCCGGGCGTCCAGGTTCGCGGTCGGCTCGTCGCAGATCAGCAGCGGCGCGTCCCGGTGGAACGCCCGGCTCACCGCGAGCCGCTGCCACTGCCCGCCGGACAGGTCGGCGCCGTCGGTGAAGTGCCGGGACAGCAGGGTGTCGTACTGCCGGGTCAGCTCCATCACGAACTCGTGCGCGTCCCCGGCCCGCGCCGACTCCTGCACCTGGGCCAGCGACGCCGGGCGGTCGTGCCGTCCGATCGCGATGTTGGCGCGGGCCGACAGCGGCCACCGGGTCGGCTCCTGCATGACCACCGCGACCCGCTCCCGCAGCGACTCCGGATGAAACCGGGACACGTCCACCCCGTCCCAGGTGATCGTCCCCTGCTGCGGGCGGTACAGCCCGGCCAGGACCGCGGCGAGCGTGGACTTGCCGGAGCCGTTCTCGCCGACCAGCGCGATGATCTCGCCGCGGCGCAGGGTCATGCTGACCTCGTCGACCGCCGCCCGTTCGGCGTCCGGGTAACGGAAGGTCACCCGGTCCAGCCGGATCTCGCCGAACCCGTCCGGGGCCCGCGACTCCGGCGACGGCTCGGCGTGCGCCAGCGACATCGCACAGAAGCCCTGGAAGTCGGCGAAGTACAGCCCCTGCTCGTACACCCGGTTCACCGAGAAGGCCAGTTCGCGGAGCTTGCCGATGCCGATGTTGATGGCGTACGCGGCCGCTCCGCCGACGGCCAGCTCCATCCGGCCGGTCCAGAGCAGCCAGAGCAGCACGAGGTAGGCCAGTCCGCTGATCAAGCCGCTGAGCGCCTGGCCGTAAAGGTTGGTGCGGACCGAGCTGGTCACCACCCGGATCTCCTCCACGGTGGAGATCCGCAGCAGCCGGGCCACCTCGGCGAGCAGGAACCGGCGCACCGTGAAGGCGCGCAGCTCACCGGCCGGTTCGCGGGCCGCCAGCAGGTAGGCGAGCATGCGCTGACGCCGCCAGACCGCGATCAGTTTCAGCTCGCTGCGGTAGTTGAGCCGCGCCGCCCGGACCGCGGCCCACCCGGTCGGCAGCGCGGCCAGGACCAGCAGCGGCAGCAGGATCGGGTGCAGCACCGCGAGCACCCCGGCCGCGGCGACCAGCCCGACCAGGTTGGTGAGCACCTCGATGCCGAAGTCGACGACCTGCTGCGCGGCCGGGATCCCCCGGTCCCGGGCGCGTTCCATGGCGTCCCGCCAGTCCGGGTCGTCGAAGGTGGCCAGGTCCACCCGGGTGGTCAGATCGAGCAGCCGGTTCTCCGCGGCCTCGTAGACCGCGGGCGACAGGCGGCCATGGGTCGCGGTCGCGGCGCTCGCCAGCAGACCGCGCACGGCAAGGGCCACGATCAAGAGCACCAGCGACGGTACGGCGGCCCGCACCCGCTCCGGCGTAGGGCCGGCCGAGAGCAGCCCGTCGAACACGCCGACCGTGCTGATCAGCCCGAGCGCCCCGGCGATCCCGGCGGCGACCTGCAACACCAGCACGGCGGCGGTGGTGCCCGGCCCGGCCCGCCAGGCGAGCAGCCAGGCATCCTTGAGCAGTCGCGGCAGCCGCCGGAACATGCGCAGGAAACTGGTGTTCGCCGCCTCCTGCGTGCTGGTCAGCCAGTAGGGCACGTCCAGCTCGCCGTCGCCCCCGGTCTCCAGCATCGCGGCACCGTCGTCACCTCCCGCGGTCCCCGGCTCGCCCCGCGCGCCCGGATCACCGCCGCCCGCGGACGCACGCCGGCCACCGCCGGCCGCGCCCGGCACACCAGCAGAATCCGGCACGTCGGCGAAGCGGGCGGGATCGGCGGACGCCGGCGAATCGGCAGGGCCGGCGGATCTGGCAGATGCCGACGAATCGGCAGAACCGGCGGCATCGGCAGGCGCCGGCGAGTCGGCGGACCCGGCGGCATCGGCAGGCGCTGGCGAATCGGCGGACCCGGCGGCATCGACAGGCACCGGCGAATCGGCGGAGCGGGCGGAATCGGCGAACATCGACGGAACCGCGGAATCGGCAGACGTCGACGGATCGGCGGAGCGGCTGGGATCAGCGGATGGGGTGGCGGGTCGGGCGGGGCTGGCGTCCGGCATCGGCGGCCTCCGGTCGGGGGTCCCTCCGTTTCGTTCCTACGCCGGTGGGCCGCCCACTGTCCACGGAGTAATCCGCTCACTCATGCCAATCCGCTACTACTAGGGGTTTCCTCCGCGGATGTCGCCCTTGCGGGAGTGGCCATCGGTGATCAGTGCGGACCCCGAGTCAGGAAGACCGTGACGGGGATCGGTCAGGCCGGGACGAGCAACTCCCGGAGCCTGGCGGCCTGGGTCTCCCAGCGCCACTCCCGCTCGACCCAGGCACGGCCCGCCTTGCCCATCGCCTGGGCGCGATCAGGATCGGACAGCAGCTCGGCCACGCGGGCGGCGATGGCGGGCACGTCGCGGCCGCCGACCACGTAGCCCGTCTCGCCCTCGCGGACCGCGTCCGGCGCGCCGCCGGAGTCGCCACCGACGACCGGCAGGCCGGTCGCCGAGGCCTCCAGGTAGACGATGCCGAGGCCCTCGACGTCCAGGCCGGCGGCCCGGGTGCGGCAGGGCATCGCGTAGACGTCGCCGGCCGCGTAGTGCTCGGGCAGCTCGCTCCACGGGACCGAACCGGTGAAGACGACGTCGGACTCGACGTCGTGCTCGCGGGCCAGGCGGGCCAGCGTCTTGCGGTGGGGACCGCCGCTGACCAGGAGCAGTGCGGCGCCCGGGACGCGGCGGCGGATCTCCGGGAGGGCGCGGATCAGCATGTCCTGGCCCTTGCGCGGGACCAGCCGGGAGACGCAGACCACCACCGGGCGGTCGGACAGGCCGTGCCGGGCGCGGACCGCGGAGCCGTCCACGCCGGGGTGGAACGTGTCCACGTCGACGCCGGGCGCGAGCCGCCGCAGGTCGGTCAGGCCGTGCAGCGCCTTGTCCAGGCGGGTGCGCTGGTAGTCGCCCAGGTAGGTGATCACGTCGTTCCCCCGGGCGATGCGGCGCAGCAGGCCGCGGGCGCCGGGCAGCGCGGCCCAGCCGATCTCGTGCCCGTGGGTGATGCCGACCGCTCGGGTGACCCCGGCATCCCGGCGCAGGCCGTGGGCGAGCAGGCCGAGTGGAGCGGCCGCACCGAACAGGACGCTGTCGCAGTCATGCGCCCGGGCCAGCTCGGCGGCCCGGCGGGCGACCCGCGGGGTGGGCAGCAGCATCCCGGTGTCCTCGCGGACCACCTCGAACGGCTGCTCGGCGTCGAACGCGGCCGCACCCCGCCAGGTGGACGCATAGACCACCACCGAGCCGGGCGGCTGGCGCACCGCGAGATTGTGCACGAACTGCTGGATGCCGCCGGGCCGGGGCGGGAAGTCGTTGGTGACCAGCAGGGTGCGCCCCATCAGCGCTCTCCCCGGGCGTACGCACGGGCCGCGGCCATCCGCTGCACGGTGGACGGGTGCGAGGCGAACATCAGGAACTCCCAGGTCGGCGGATCGGGATCGGACAGGTTGACGGTGCCGAGGCGGCGCTGCATCGCCTCGAAGGTCTGCGGGTCGCCGGTCAGATCGAGGGCGTGCCGGTCGGCGCGGGCCTCGATGTGCCGGGAGACGAACGCCTGACCCGGACCGGCCAGCAACCCGGCGAGCGCGACCACGGCGAGCAGCAGCCCGATCGCCCGCGGCTCGCCGATCGAGTCCACCCCGGCCAGGCGGAGCAGGGCGGACCAGGAGCCGAGCAGGTAGACCCCGATCACCGCCAGCGCGGCGCCGAGCGCGCCGAGCAGCGTCCCGGTCAGCACGTCGCCGTCCTTGGCGTGGCCGAGCTCGTGCGCGGCCACCGAGACCACCTCGTCGGGGGTGGCCTCGGTGAGCATGGTGTCGTAGACGACGATCCGCCGGGTCGGGCCCAGGCCGGAGACGTAGGCGTTGACCGCCCGGGTGCGCCGGGACGCGTCGGCGACCAGCACGTCCCTGACCGGGACGCCGTCGCGGTCGGCCAGCTGGATCAGCTCGGTGCGCAGCGGGCCGTCCGGCATCGGGGTGAACTTGTTGAAGATCGGCTCGACCACCACCGGGAGCACGAAGGAGAGCAGCACCACCAGCCCGGCCGCGCCGGCCGCGCCGAACGCCCACCACCAGCGGGGCGCGAAGTGGGTGACGGCGAAGAAGCCGGCCAGCGCCAGGCCGCCCAGGAGCGCGCCGACCACGAGCGATTTCGCCAGGTCGGCGCCCCAGCCGCCCCACGACTGGGTGGAGATGCCATAGCGCACCACGATGGTGTGCCGCCAGGCCGCGAGCGGCACGGTGAGCAGCTCGCCGGCCAGCACCACGAGCAGGCCGCCGAGCACCGCCCGGGCCAGCCAGTGGTCGCCGAACGGCCGGCCGCCCAGCTCCACCAGCCGGGCACCGAGTGGGGTGAGCCCGAGCAGCAGGGCCACCAGCAGGCCCAGGGCCATGCTCAGGTAGCTGCCCGGGCGCAGGTCGGCGCGGAACTGGCGGGCCCGGGCCACCTGCTCCGGCGGGAACTGGCCGAGCGCGGCGACCTGGTCGGCACGCGGCGCGGGGGCGCGGTGCCAGGGCACGGTCAGCGCCGCGAACAGCACCAGCGCGACGAGCAGCACCCCGAACGCGACGAGGGCCCACCAGCGGGGAGTCATGTCCGAAGATCCTAGGTCAGCGTCGTGATCACGCCACGTGGCGGCGGAACGGGACGATCGCCGGTGGCTCCGGGGTCTCCAGCAACTCCACCTCGAAACCGGCCAGCTCGAACGTCTCGATCGCCCGCAGCTCGCCGGGAGTCAGGTCGGCGATCCCGCCGGGCGTCTGCTCGAGCACGCTGACCAGGCATCCGGTGCACTCGTCGGTCCGCTCGACGCAACGACCACAATCGATGATCATTACCCCTCCTCGACCAGGAGGGATCCGCGCGACGGACCGGTCACCTCAGGTAATCGTCACGCTAGGCGAGGGGTACGACAAAACTCAGGATCGGGCCAACCGGCGCAGGAGCGAATCGGCGCCCATCGGGTACGCCCCGTGCCGGCGCACGCCGTCGGCCACCTCTCGATCGGAGGAGACCACCACGATCGGGCGGCCCGGCGGCTCGGCTCGGACCAGCTGCCGGATCAGCTCGTCGGCGGTGGTGCCCTTGCGGGAGAAGAGCACCCGGACGCCGCGCGGCGCGGGTGGCAGGCCGTGCACCCGCTCGGCCCCGTCGAAGACCACGGTGACCTCGTCCTGGGTCTGCGCGGCGATCCCGCCCAGCCCGGTGATCAGGCGTTTGCGCTGCTGCTCCAGGGACATGTCGGCGAAGCCGCGCTTGGTCACGTTGTAACCGTCGACGATCAGGTGCGCGCGGGGCAGCGCGAGCAGCTGGTCGAGGCGGCCCGGGTCGTCGGTGTCCTGGGCACGGGCCCGGGAGCGCTCCGGTGCGCCCGGCCGGTCCGCGGCGGCGTCGGCCACGAAGTCGGCGGGGAGCTTGTCGGTCGGGTCGAGGGCCAGCTCGCGGCGCAGCCCGGTGGCCGCCTGGCCGATCGTCTCGAGCAGCAGCCAGAGGCGGGCGTCGTCGACCGCCCGGGCGTCCTTGGCCGCCTGCTTGCCGGTGGCGGCGAGGGCCTCGGCGTCGGCGAGGCGGGACCGCATCCGGCGTATCTCAGCCTCGTGATCGAGAGCGGCGCGTGACGCGCGCCCCTTCTCGGTGGCCAGCAGGTCCGCCGCGCGTTTCTGCGCGGCCAGCGCCTCGCGCAGCGCCTTCGTCGTGCTGCGGGCCTCCTCGCGCAGCTGGCCGAGCTCCTCGCGGACCCGGGCCAGCTCGTCGCGGAGCTTGTCGGCCTCGACCCGGGCCACCGCCCGGTCGTGCTCGGCCCGGGTGGCTCGCTGCTCGGCGGCGCGCAGCCGGTCGGCCTGTGCGGCGCTGTCCGCGTCGGCCCGGACAACGTCGCCGGCCGCCTCGATCAGCTCCCGCCAGCCGTCCGGACGGGCCAGGTAGGCCAGTGCGGCGACCTCGACCGGGTCGGCGGCGGCCGGGGCGACCCCGCTGGTCACCGCGGCGCCCAGGTCACCGGCCTCGTTGACGATCCGGGCGCCGATCCGCTGGCGGAACAGCGGGTCGGCGGTGAGCTGGGCGGCGATCTCCCGGCCGCCGAGCCGGGCCCGCCGGTTCGGCGCGAAGCGGGCGACGCGGCGCAGCGCGACCGGGATCTCGTCGGCGGGCAGGCCGGGCAGGGCCGCGGCGGCGAGCGTCATGATCCGCTGACGGACCGGCTCGGGCAGGATCGGCTCGGGACCGGCCGGCTCCGCATCGTCCGCGAGCGAAGGACCGACCGGCTCGGCATCGTCCGCGAGCGAAGGACCGACCGGCTCCGCATCGTCCGCGAGCAAAGAGCCGACCGGCTCGGCGTCGTCCGCGAGCGAAGGACCGACCGGCTCCGTTCCCTCCGCATCCTCCGGGAGCGGAGGGAGGGGTGGCAGCGACAGCGAAAGGGCGTCCGCAGCCGGGAACGCCGCCTCCTCTACGGGGCGGTCGTCGGGTTCGAGCGGCGCGGACATCCACCCATTCTCACACCGTGGCAAGCGAAAACGCTTGCTGAGGCAAGTGATCTTTTCCAGGTGGGCTCGGTTTCTGTCGTACCCCCGCTCTAATGTTCCCCGCCGTGGCACAACCGGCTTACGTGCAGGGCACTCTGGACACGCTGCTGTCCGCCGACGGCTCGGTGGATCCGGCCGCCGTCTCGCTCTCCGACACCACGTTCGTGGTGCTCGACCTGGAGACCACCGGCGGCGCGCCGGACGGCGGCGGGATCACCGAGATCGGCGCGGTCAAGGTGCGCGGCGGCGTGCCGCTGGGCGAGTTCGGCACCCTGGTCAACCCGGGCGAGCCGCTGCCGCCGTTCATCACCGTCCTGACCGGCATCACCGAGGCGATGCTGCGCCCGGCCCCGCCGATCGAGACGGTGCTGCCGGCCCTGCTGGAGTTCCTCCGCGGCGCCGTCCTGGTCGCCCACAACGCGCCCTACGACGTCGGCTTCCTCAAGGCCGCCTGCGCCCGGCACGGCTACCCGTGGCCCGCGCCCCGGGTGCTGGACACCGCGGCGCTGGCCCGCCGCGCCCTGACCCGCGACGAGGTGCCGAATCGGAAGCTCGGCACCCTGGCCCACTTCTTCCGGTCCACCGTCCAGCCCAACCACCGCGCCCTGGAGGACGCGAAAGCGACCGTCGACGTGCTGCACGGCCTGATCGAGCGGCTGGGCAGCTTCCGGGTGCACACCCTGGGCGACGCGATCGAGTTCGCCAAGGCGGTCACCCCGGCCCAGCGCAGCCGCCGGCACCTGGCCGACGGGCTGCCGCACGTGCCCGGGGTCTACATCTTCCGGGCCGCCGACGACCGCCCGCTCTACGTCGGCACGTCCAAGGACGTGGCCACCCGGGTGAAAAGCTATTTCACCGCCGGCGAGAAACGCGCCCGGATCTCCGAGATGCTCACCGCCGCGGTCCGGGTGGAGGCGGTGGAGTGCGCCCACGCGCTGGAGGCCGAGGTCCGCGAGCTGCGGATGATCGCCGCACACGCCCCGCCCTACAACCGGCGGTCGAAATATCCCGAGCGGGTCGTCTGGCTCAAGCTCACCGCCGAGGCCTATCCACGGCTGTCGGTGGTCCGCCGGTTCGCCGACGACGGCGCGACCTATCTGGGCCCGTTCTCCTCCCGGCGCACCGCCGAGCTGGCCGCCGCCGGGGTCTACGACGCCGTGCCGCTGCGCCAGTGCAACCACAAGCTGTCGCTGCGCACCAAGACGCCGGCCTGTGCCCTGGCCGAGCTGGGCCGCTGCCCGGCCCCGTGCGAGCACGAGATCACTCCGGAGGATTACGACCTGCGGGCCGCCCTCCCGTTCCGGGTCGCCACATCGGGGGACCCCGGACCGGTGATCGAGGCCATCCTGGCCCGGATCGAGGCGCTCAGCGACCGCCGGCGCTACGAGGAGGCGACCACCCTCCGCTCCCGGTTGATCGCCCTGCTGCGCGCCCTGATCCGGATGCAGCGGCTGGACGCCCTGACCCGCATCCCGGAGATCGTCGCCGCCCGGCGGAACGACAAGGGTGGCTGGGAGATCGCCGTGATCCGGCACGGCCGGCTGGCCGCGGCGGCCACCTCCCCGCCCCGTGAGCACCCACGACCCACCCTGGACGCGGCGAAACTGACCGCCGAGACGGTCCTCCCCGGACCGGGCCCGGTGCCGTCCGCGTCCGCTGAGGAGACCGAGCGGGTTCTCGCGTGGCTGGAGCGGGTGGACACCCGCCTCGTGGAGACCGACGGCGACTGGGTGTCACCGGCTCGTGGCGCGGCGCGATTCAGCGCCCTCCTCACCAGGGCCGAGGCGGCCGCTTCGGGCCAAGACTCAACCGTTCGCCTATCGGTAACTGACCGTTCGGATGACGCTCGCTCGCTTAGGCTGTAAGGCACGCGGGGAGCTTGTGGTGATTCCGGTTGTGGAGTCGCAGCCACCTGAGCTTCTCGTGTCATGCTTCAAAGCAGGCATGAGCGAGCGGTGAGGGGGTGTCCGGGTGGACGTCGACGCCGGCCACGGCGCCGCTCTCGGTCGTGCCCTGCCGGCCACCACGTCCCAGGCCGGCTCGTCGAGCCCGCTCACCTTCACCCGGCGATTGCGTTCGCTGCTCAGCTTTCAGGGCAATGACGACGATCCGGTCTCGACCCTGGCCCGCACGCACCGCACCATTCACCCGTCGGCCGATGTGGCCCTGCTCCGCCGCAGCTACTCGATTGCCGAGAGCATGCACCGCGGCCAGTTCCGCAAGTCCGGGGATCCCTACATCACGCATCCGCTCGCCGTCGCGCAGATCTGCGCCGAGCTGGGCATGGACACGACCACCCTGGTCGCCTCGCTGCTGCACGACACGGTGGAGGACACCAGCTACACGCTGGAGGCCCTGGAGGGCGACTTCGGCCCCGAGGTGGGCCATCTGGTCGACGGCGTGACCAAGTTCGACAAGGCGTTCTACGGCAAGGCCGCCGAGGGCGAGACGATCCGCAAGATGATCGTCGCGGCCGGCAAGGACGTCCGGGTGCTGGTGATCAAGCTGGCCGACCGGCTGCACAACATGCGCACGCTGGACGCCCGCTCCCCCGCCTCCCGGGCCCGGATCGCCAACGCCACGCTGGACGTGCTGGTCCCGCTCTGCGACCGGCTCGGCATCCAGGCGCTCAAGCGCGACCTGGACGACGTGGTCCTGTTCCACCTGGAGCCGGACGCCTACGCGCGGATCGACGAGCACGTGAAAAACCGTCCCGGCTGGAGTGAGTACCTCGCCGACGTCTCCGCCAAGGCGCGCACCGCGCTGCGCCGCTCCCGGGTCGACGCCGAGGTGACCCCGCGTCCCCGGCACTACTACTCGATCTGGAAGGACACGGTCGCCGGCGGCCACGCGGTGCCGCTCGACCTTCCCCGCATCGCGGTGGTGGTGGACGGGCCGGACACCGACTGCTACGCGGCGCTCGGCGCCATCCACGGCCGCTGGCGCCCGGTCGCCGGCCGGTTCAAGGACTTCATCGCCTCGCCGAAAAACAATCTGTACCGCTCGCTGCACACCACCGTGGTCGGCCCGGAGGGACGCCTCGTCGAGGTCCTGATCCGCACCGAGACCATGCACCGTTACTCGGAGTACGGCGTCGCCACCAGCTACCGATATCCCAAGGTGTCCGACGAGCCACCCGGCGCCGACCAGCTGACCTGGCTGAAACGGGTGCTCGACTGGCAGCAGGACACCACCGACGCGGCCGAGTTCCTCGATTCGCTCCGATGTGACCTCGCCGAGGCGCAGATCACGGTCTTCGCCCACGGCAACGCCTACGAGTTACCCAGCGGCTCCACCCCAGTCGACTTGGCGTACGAACTGGGCCCGCAAAAGGGCGACCAATGCCTGGCCGCCACGATCAACGGACGTCTCGCCCCCCTCAGCTCGCCCCTGCGCGACGGTGACGTCGTCGAGATCTTCTCCGAGAACGACGGGCACGTCGAGGTCGAGCCCAACGCGCCGCGCGGCCCCCGCAAGGAGTGGCTCGGGTTCGTCAAGTCGAGCCAGGCGCAGATGCAGATCAACCGCTACTTCGACGAGCGGAACGAGCCCGGCATCAGCATCGCCGACAAGGTACGCCTCGGCCGGGCCACCATCGGTCTCACCCTCCGCAAACACGACCGTGGCCTGGCCAGCGAGGTCCCGCTGCGCCGCCTGGCCGAGGACCTGGGATATCCCGACCTGGAGACCCTGCTGGTCGCGGTCTGCGAGCGCACGGTCGAGCCGGACGCCGTGGTCGAGCAGCTCATCGCGATGGTCGACCACCCGGACTAGGACTCTCAGTCTTTCCGGCTAACCTTGCCCGCGTGAACTTCTCTCGGCAGCTGCGCGGCCTGGCCTACCAAGTGTTCTACGGCCTGCCCCTGCCGGTGCGCCGCCACGTGGCCCGGGCCGTCTCCCCCAAGTTCCTGGTCGGGGCAGTCGCCGTGATCCGCGACTCGGAGGCCGCCGAGCCGGGCCGCTTGCTGCTGCTGCGCCAGCCGTCCAGCCGCGGCTGGGGCCTGCCGGCCGGCCTGCTCAAGCGGGGCGAGCTGCCCGCCGTCGGCGCCGCCCGTGAGCTGTTCGAGGAGTCCGGCGTCCGGATCGAGCCCGGCGACCTGCGCCCCGGCAATCCGAACGCGATCCTGCACCCCAACGCGGCGAATGTCGACATGGTCTGGTTCGGCTGGGTGCCGGCCTCCAGCACGCCGCTGGTGGTGGACGGTGGTGAGGTCCTGGAGGCGCGCTGGTTCCCGCTCGACGACCTGCCCCGGCTCACCTGGCCGACCGCGCGCCTGCTCGGCATCTACGGCCTCGGGCCGCGGGCCGGGGAGCTGCCACCGTCGGTCCCGGTCTCCGACACCGCCCCGACCCGCCCGGCCTCCGCCCCGTGACCGCCGCTTCGGGAAACGCCGCGCGCCCGGAGGTCTGCGGTGTCGTGCTCGCCGCCGGTGAGGGTCAGCGCCTGCGCCCGCTCACCGCGTCGGTGCCCAAGGCGCTCTGCCCGGTCGGCAACCTGCCGCTGCTCGACCACGCCCTGCGCCGCCTGGCCGGTCTCGGCCTGAGCGGTCCCGCTCAGGTCGGCGTGAACGCCGCCTATCTCGCCGACCAGGTCGTCGCCCACGCCACCGGCCGCGCGCACCTCTCGGTCGAGCTGGACGGCCCGCTGGGCACCTCCGGTGGCGTCGCCCGGCTGAAAGGCTGGATCGACGGGCGCGGAGTGCTGGTCGGCAATGCCGACGCCTACCTGGCCGATCCGTTCCGGGAGCCGGGCAAGGACATCGCCGCGCTGCTCGACGGCTGGTCCGGCGAGACGGTGCGGATGCTCACCAAACCCTGCCGCCCCGGCGAGACCGGCGGTTTCAGCGGACACCGCTTCGCCGGCTTCTCCCTGATCCCGTGGCGCTTCGTCGTCGATCTCGACGATCACAACACCGATCTGGTACGCACGGTGTGGCGCCCGGCCGAGGCCGAGGGTGCCCTGGAGCTGATCGGATACGAAGGCCTCTATCTGGACACCGGCACCCCGGCGCTGTACCTGGAGGCGAACCTGCACGCCGCCGGCGCCGGGCTGGCCGACCCGGCCGCCGAGGTGACCGGCACGGCCGTCGAGTCGGTGATCGGCGCCGGCGCCCGGGTGGCCGGCAGCGTGACCCGCTGCGTGGTGTGGCCCGGCGCCACCGTCGAGGCCGGCGAGTCGCTCAGCGACGCGATCCGGGCACCCGGCGGCCTGACCGTCCACACGGCCTGACCTCGCGCCGAGCCACCCGCGGGCCGCGCGCCCGGCGGTCAGTCCGCGTCGGGCAGGCCGATCGCGAACGCGTCCTCCAGGTCATGCTTGGAGTACGCACGGAACGCGATGTGCGACTCCGTGTTGATCACACCCGGGGTCTTGGAGATGCGGCCCGCGATGACCTCGGCGATGTCGTCGAAGCGCGGCACCCGCACGATGGCGATCAGGTCGACGTTGCCGGCGACCGAGTAGACCTCGCTGACCCCGTCCAGCGCCGCCAGCGCCTCCGCGACCTCGGGAATCGAATCGGTGGCGCAGTCGATGTGGACGATCGCGGTATTCACCTGAGGTCTCCTCACCCATGAGGCCGAATGGTCGTGCCCATGCTATCCGCACCCCGATCAACAGAACCGGCCCGCCGGCGAGTGCCGACGGGCCGTTCTGAGGAAACGCCTTACTTCCTGCCGGAGAGTTCCTCGCGCTTGCCACTGGTGATCGGGGCCGGCGAGACCGGCGCCTCGGCCGGTTTCTCCACCGGGAAGAAGAAGCCCTTGACCGCCGGCGCGAGCGCCCCGATCTTGTTCATCTTCTTCGGCACGACCCAGCCGCGGTACTCCAGCGGGATCGGGTGACCGTGCTCGTCCACCGGGCCGAGCGGCTGGTGCACCTCGACGAACTGACCGTTCGGCAGGCGCTTGATGATGCCGGTCTCCACACCGTGGGCCAGGACCTCGCGGTCGTGCTGCTGCAGACCGAAGCAGATCCGGACCGAGACGTAATACGCCAGCGGCGGGAGGATCAGCAGGCCGATACGACCGGCCCAGGTCATCGCGTTCAGGCTGATGTGGAACTTGTCGGCGATCACGTCGTTGCCGCCGGAGATCGTCGCGACCAGGAAGAACGCCAGCGCCATCATGCCGATGCCGACGCGCTCCGGGTTGTCCCGGGGACGCTGCAGCAGGTGGTGGGTGCGCTTGTCCTTCAGCTTCCGCGCTTCCAGCCACGGGTACGCCATCGGCAGCGTGAACAGCGCGCCGAGGCCGACCACGGCGGGCCAGAACAGCGGCGGGATGCTGTAGCCGTCGCCGAACGGGATGTAGATCTGCCAGTTCGGCATGAGCCGGACCAGGCCGTCCATGAACATGACGTACCAGTCGGGCTGGGACGCGGCGGAGACCTCGGCGGCCCGGTACGGACCGAACATCCAGATCGGGTTGATCTGGAACAGACCGGCCATCAGCGCGATGACGCCGAAGACCGCCATGAAGAAGCCGCCCTGCTTCATCACGTACCGCGGGAACATCCGCTCGCCGACCACGTTCTCGTTGGTCCGCATCGGGCCCGGCCACTGGGTGTGCTTCTGCTTGAACACGATGCCCAGGTGCACGCTGATCAGCGCCAGCAGGATGCCCGGGATGAGCAGCACGTGCGCGATGTAGAAGCGGCCGATGATGAACTCGCCCGGGTACTCCCCGCCGAAGATGGCGGCGGACAGCCAGGTGCCGATCACCGGCAGGGACAGCATGATCGCGGAGGCGATGCGGAGACCGGTGCCGGAGAGGCCGTCGTCCGGCAGCGAGTAACCGGTGAAGCCGGCGAAGAACCCGAGCAGGAACAGGATGACGCCGATCACCCAGTTGATCTCACGCGGCTTGCGGAACGCGCCGGTGAAGAACACGCGGGCCATGTGCACCACGATCGACGCCATGAACAGCAGCGCCGCCCAGTGGTGCATCTGGCGCATGAACAGACCACCGCGCACCTCGAACGAGATGTGCAGGGACGACGCGTACGCCTGGGACATCTCGGTGCCGCGCAGCGCCGCGTACGAACCGTCATACGCCGTCTCGGTCATCGACGGGTCGAAGAACAGCGTCAGGAAGACACCGCTCAGCAGCAGCACGATGAACGAGAAGAGGGCGATCTCGCCGAGCAGGAACGACCAGTGGTCAGGGAAGACCTTGTTCAGCAGCCCGCGCAGCGGGGTGGCAGCCTGGAACCGGTCATCGACGCCCTTGGCGAAGTTGGCGGTTGCCTCGGCGGGATCAAGCTTTCGGCGTTTCACGGCCGCTCCCAGAAGTCGGGTCCGACAGTGTCCTTGAAGTCAGACGTTGCCACAAAGAAACCTTCGTCGTCCACCGAGAGCGGCAACATCGGCAGACGCCGGGTGGCGGGACCGAAGACCGGCTGCGCGTTGTCGGTGATCAGGAACTGCGACTGGTGGCACGGGCAGAGCAGCCGGTTCGTCTGCTGCTCGTACAGGCTGGCGGGGCAACCGGCGTGCGTACAGATCTTCGAGTACGCGACGTAGTCGCTCCACATCGAGCCCTTGTTGCGCGGGTCGGCGTCGGCGTTCGCCCGGGTGATCGCCGCGTCGTCGGGCCGCAGGTGGATCAGCAGCGTCGGCGAGTCGGCGTGCTTGTTCGTGGCGCCGCCCGGGATGCCCGGGTAGACGGTCATCTGACCACCGGCGCTGACGTCCTCGGGGCGGATCGGGGATCCGTCCTCGCGGGTCAGCCGGACCAGCTTGTCGCCGTTGGTCTTCGGATTGAAGCCGGTGCGGTACATCATCGGCTCGGGGTCCTTGTGCGGGTTCTGGATCAGGCCGCCGACCAACGGGGCCGCCGCGGCCAGGCCGAGCGGGGCCAGGCCGAGGCCGATCGCGCCCTTGAGCAGCGGCCGCCGCTGCACACCGAGCTCGTCCGCCACGTACATCATGGTCTGACCGGTGATCAGCCGCTCGTCGTCGCCGGACGGGTCACCGTGCCGCTGCTGGATCGAGAGCTCGTGCGGCAGCAGTTTCTTGGCCCAGGCCAGGATCGCGATGCCCAGGGAGAACAGCGCGATGCCGAGGCTGATCCCGAGGACCGGCGTGTAGTAGTCGTTGATCGTGTGGCCGAGCTGGTACTCCCACGGCCAGACGATGTAGAAGACCAGGAACGCCACCGCGAACAGGCCGGAGAACAGGAACAGGAAGGCGATGCTGCGGACGACCCGCTTCTCGGCCTTCGAGTTCGGCCCCTGGAACTGCGACTCGTACGTGACGATCTCGATGTCGTCGCGCCGCAGCCCCTCTTTGACGATGTCGAAGCGGGTCAGCTTCGGATCGTTCACGTCGACCGGCTCGGCGGCCGGGCCGTGATGCGTTGTCATGACTTCCCCGCAATCCAGAGCGACGTGAAGACCAGGATCGTGATGCCGACCAGGAAGATCGCCATGCCCTCGGTCGCCGGACCGTATCCGCCCAGGTTGAAGATGCCGCCCGCGTCCTTGTTGTCCTGGAGCTGCACGGTGATGTACGTGATGATCTCGCGCTTCTGCTCCGGGGTGAGCTGGTTGTCCCCGAAGACCGGCATGTTCTGCGGGCCGGTCAGCATGGCGGCGTAGATCTGCTCAGGCGTGGCGTCGTGCAGGCTCGGGGCGAACTTGCCCGAGGAGAGCGCGCCGCCGGCGCCGGTGAAGCTGTGGCAGGAGGTGCAGTTGACCCGGAAGAGCTCGCCACCGCGCGCCAGCGCCTCGGGGTTCGCCTTCGGGTCGAGCTTGAGCTCGCCGGCCGGGATCTCCGGCCCGCCACCGATCTCCTGGATGTACTGCGCGAGCTGCTTGGTCTCGTCCGGCGTGAACTGCGGCTTCTTCTGCTCGGCCTGCGCCTCCTGGCGGGCCATGGGCATGCGCCCGGTGCCCACCTGGAACTCGACCGAGGCCGATCCGACGCCGATCAGGCTCGGACCGCGGCCCGCGACACCCTGACCGTCCCGCCCGTGGCAGGAGATGCAGCTGTTGTCGAAGAGCTCTTTGCCCTGCTGCGCGGCGCTGGAGAGCGGGGTGCTGTCCTCGGCGAAGGCACCGGGGGTGAAGGCGGTGTACACGCCGCCGGCGAGCGCGAGCGCCGCGATCATGCGAACGGCCGCGCCGACCCGGCGGCGAGCCCGGCTGGGCGCGCCGCCGCGCCGGGAGAACACCCGGGCACGCCTGCGGGCGGGGGTGTCAGAAGTCATGGGCTATGTCCCTCTGGGTGTCGTTAGAAGTCCTCGCCTGCGGCGCTGAATCACTTGAGCCAATAGATCATGGCGAACAGCGCGATCCACACGATGTCCACGAAGTGCCAGTAGTACGACACGACGATCGCCGACGTGGCCTGTGCCGGGGTGAAGCGGCCCATGGTCGTCCGGATCATGTAGATGATGAAGGCGATGAGGCCGCCGGTCACGTGCAGGCCGTGGAAGCCGGTGGTCAGGTAGAACATCGAGCCATACCCGTCACCGTTGAGCTTCACGCCCTCGTGGACGAGGTTCCGATATTCGTTCGCCTGGCCCAGCACGAAGATCAGGCCCATCACGAAGGTGATCGTGAACCAGCGCCGCAGCGCGAACACGTCGCCCTTCTCCGCCGCGAAGACGCCCAGCTGGCAGGTCACCGACGAGAGGACCAGGATCACCGTGAACGTGGTGGCGTACGGGATGTTGAGCTCTTTGGTGTGCTCCGCCCACATCTCGGGAGCCGCGGCGCGGATCGAGAAGTACATGGCGAACAACGCCGCGAAGAACATGAGCTCGCTGGAGAGCCACACGATGGTCCCGACGCTGACCATGTTGGGTCGGGTCAGCGAGTGGATCCGGCTCTTGTCGATGGCTGCCGCTGTCACGGGCTCATTATTCCCCCGCGGTAGGTCCAAGGTCAGGCGGGGTCCCTAATCCGGCAGTGTGTGCAGCCCGGAATATTCGGTGACCAGCGGGTAGGTCTAGCTTCGAGTGGTGCAGTCAGTCGAAATCGCCTCGCTGGCGGACGCGGCCGGGGATACTGGACTCCCACCGTTCACCGCGTCGGCCATCTTCACCCAGTTCCACTGGTTCAGCCTGATCGCGGTGGGCCTGCTGGTCGCGGCAGCCCTCTATCTGTACGGCGTGCACCGCCTCCGCCAGCGTGGCGACCACTGGCCGGGTGGCCGCACCGCGGCGTTCGTCGCGGGTGGACTCGGCTCGATCGCCGCCGTCTCGGTGACCGGCATCGAGGCGTACGACACCACGCTGATCTCGGTGCACATGGTCCAGCACATGGTGCTCTCGATGATCGGGCCGATCTTCCTGGCCCTGGGCGCGCCGACCACCCTGGCCCTGCGGGTGCTGCACGGCCGGCCGCGCAAGACGCTGCTCGCCGTCGTCCACTCCCGGTACGTCCGGGTGCTGACGTTCCCGCTGGTCGCGTTCGGACTGTTCATCGCGAACCCGTTCGTCCTCTACTTCACCGGGCTGTACCGGCAGACCCTCGAGCACGCCTGGTTGCACGAGTTCGTCCACATCCACTTCATGGTCACCGGGTGCCTCTTCTTCTGGCCGCTGCTCGGCCTGGACCCGCTGCCGAACCGCTGGCCGTACCCGGGACGCGCGCTGCTGATGGTGCTGTCGGTGCCGTTCCACACCGTGCTCGGGCTGACGATCATGCAGCAGCAGGAGCTGCTCGGCGGTGATTGGTACCCGAACCTGCACCTGGCCTGGATGAACCCGCACTCGGACCAGGTCACGGCGGGCGGCATCCTGTGGGCCGGCGGCGAGATCGTGAGCGTCACCATGCTGGGCATCCTGGTGGTGCAGTGGGTGCGCCAGTCGGAGCGGGAGGCCCGCCGGATCGACCGTGCCCTGGACCGGGCGGAGCTGGAGGAAGCCGCGGCAGCGGCCAAGATCACAACTGCGGAGAACCCCGAGCGACCGGCCCCGGACCCGGGATAACAGATCCGATACGATCCCTGGGACCTACAAGGTGAAGTGGGGCACAAACATGAGCGACACCACCACGACCCAGTACACGGTTCTGCTATACAGCGACGACGCCGCGGTGCGCGACCGGATCCGGCTCGCCATCGGCACGCGTCCGGCGGCCGATCTCTCCGTCGAGTTCGCCGACGCCTCCTCGTGGGAGGAGTGCCGGCGGCTGCTCGACGACTACGAGATCGACCTGATGGTGCTCGACGGTGAGGCGACCCCCGCCGGTGGGCTCGGCATCGCCCGTCAGACCAAGGACGAGTACCAGGACCCGCCACCCACCTGCGTCGTGATCGCCCGTGCCGCGGATCGCTGGCTGGCGGCGTATTCGCAGGTCGACGCGACCCTGCTGGCCCCGCTCGACCCGGTGACCACCGGGCAGACGGTGGCCGGGCTGCTCCGGGCGCGCCGCGACGGCGCGATCCCGCTGGGCGCCCTCCCGCGCACCTGACCGACTGAGAAGACACCCCCCGACGGAGGCCCCGCCATGGGCGCACGCACCTGGCCGAATCTGACGATGTCCCTGCTTCGCGGCGAGGAGCTCGCCACCGCGGACACGGCCTGGGCGATGGGCGAGATCATGGCGGGTAACGCCACGCCGGTCCAGATCGCCGGCTTCGCCGTGGCGATGCGCGCCAAGGGCGAGACGCCGGCCGAGCTGGCCGGTCTGGTGGAGGCGATGCTCTCCGCCGCCACCCTGGTGGAGCTGCCCGCCGAGGTCCGCACCCGCGCGGTCGACGTGGTCGGCACCGGCGGCGACCGGGCCAACATGGTGAACATCTCCACCATGGCGGCGATCGTGACGGCCTCCGCCGGGGTGACCGTGGTCAAGCACGGCAACCGGTCGGCGTCCTCCACCACCGGTACCGCCGACCTGCTGGAGCACTTCGGGATCCCGCTGGACCTGGGCCCGGCCGGGGTGAACCGGACGGTGGCCGAGGCCGGCATCGGCTTCTGCTTCGCCGCTCGGTACCACTCCGGCATGCGGCACGCCTCGGTCACCCGGCGGGAGCTGGGCGTGCCCACCTTCTTCAACATGCTCGGCCCGCTGACCAACCCGGCCCGCCCCACCTCGGCCGCGGTCGGCTGCTTCGAGCCGCGGATGGCGCCGGTGATGGCCGCGGTCTTCGCCGAGCGCGGCGACTCGGCGCTGGTCATGCGCGGCGAGGACGGCCTCGACGAGTTCACCACCGCGGCGCCGACCCGGGTGTGGATCGCCCGCGACGGGAAGGTCGAGGAGCTGTTGGTCGACGCGACCGAGCTGGGCCTGGCCCGCAGCGCGCCGGACGCGCTGCGCGGTGGGGACGCCGCGTTCAACGCCGACGTGGCGCGCCGCGTGTTCGCCGGTGAGGCCGGTCCGGTGCGGGACGCGGTGCTGGTCAACGCCGCCGCGGCGTTCGCCGCGCAGAGCGGTTTTCCGGGCGATTTCCGGGACACGCTGCGGGCCGGCATCGCCCGGGCCGCCGAGGCGATCGACTCGGGCGCCACGACCGCGCTGCTGGACCGGTGGGTCACGGCCGCCCAAGCCGCCAAGGCCGCCGAATAAACCCCATTTTCGGTACGCCCACAGCACCCGCCGAGCCCGCACCCCGCCGCAACACCGCCAGTGACACGCACCACCTGTGGCACCGGCCCGCAGCACCCCGCTCGCGGCCCGCAGCACCCCGCTCGCAGCCCCGCACCGGCCCGCAGCGTCGGCCCGCGGGCTCTGCCTCGGCTCCGGCGTGACCCGCGACACCCATCCGTGGGTCACGTCCGTTTAAGGCACTACCTGCTGAAAAATCCTGAAAAAGACTGCAACACGCCGCCGGGAATGCTCGGCATCACCCGGCCGACGTGACAGCGTCTGAATGACATTCGGGTAATCCCACCTTCCGCACGAAGGAGAAGCCCGTGGACGAACGCGAACTGCGCTGCGTCATCTGCGACGGCGACATGCTCTTCGAAACGCCGCCCTGCGACGACGGGCACGACGACTGCCCCGAGCTGGTCTGCACCCGCTGCGGCGCGGCCGAGGTGGTCGCCCCGATCGTCGTGCACCTGTGGATGCCGCCGAAATCTCCCCGCCGGATCGCTCCCCAGCAGCGCACGGCCGCCGCCTGACCCGGCCGGCGAACCCCCACACCCGGCTGGCCCCCACGGCCCTTCCCGGTGCCCCGATAGGGCCATGACCACCAGCCCACCAACCCCGGCTGGCACCGAGCGCCCTATCCCCCGCCCCGATAGGGCCATGAGCACCAGCCCACGAACCCCGGCTGGCACCGAGCGCCCTATCCCCCGCCCCGATAGGGCCATGAGCACCAGCCCACGAACCCCGGCTGGAGCTGAGCGCCCTATCCCGCGCCGGGATAGGGCCATGAGCACCAGCCCGACAACAGAGCGCCGCGACCACCAGCCCACCACACCCCGGCTGGCCCTGAGCGCCCTATCCCCCGCCCGGAAAGGGCCATGAGCACCAGCCCGACAACGGAGGGCCGTGAGCCGCGCAGCGGGCCTGCGGCGGAGCGGCCTCGCGCTGCCCCGGGACACACCCGTGCGTCGCGGGTCGGTCTCGGGTGGGACCGCCTCGCGCTGGACGGCGGGGCGGGGTTGGTGCGGTTGGGGCGGGGCCTAGGAAGCGTCTCTCGGATCACGTTGGCTCGTTGATGGAACGTGCCGGTTCGTCGATGGATCTCTGATGACATGTGGGCTCGGGTGGAGCCCCATCTGCCGGACCGGTCGCCGCAACGCGGCGGCCGGTGGGCTGATCACCGTGAGGTGATCGAAGCGATCGCGTGGAAGTACCGCACCGGGTCACCGTGGCGCGACCTGCCCGACGAACTGGGATCGTGGAAAGGGGCCTACTCCCGGTTCCGGCGCTGGACCCTAGACGGGACCTGGCAGAACGTGCTGACCGCGGTGCAGGCCGACGCGGACGCGGCAGGCGAACTGGACTGGTTGGTCACGGCAGTCGACTCGACCGTGGTCCGCGCCCATCAGCATGCGGCCGGGCTCAGGCCGGGAAAAGACCACGTCGGCGAGAACCCGCCGACCACGGCCTCGGCCGGTCCCGCGGCGGCTTGACCACCAAGCTTCATCTGGCCGCCGATTCCTGCTGCCGACCGATGAGCCTGGTGGTCACCGCCGGCCAGGCCGGTGATGCACCACAGTTCGAAACGGTCATGAACGCCATCCGCGTGCCCCGCCAAGGATCCGGACGGCCACGACAACGGCCACGGCGGGTTCTCGGGGATAAGGCGTACTCGTCGAGGGCGATCCGTTCTTGGCTGCGCCGCCGCGGCATCCGCGCAACCATTCCACAGCCGTGTGACCAGCAAGAACATCGTCTGCGGCGAGGCAGTCACGGCGGCCGTCCACCTGCTTTCGACCCCGTCGCCTACCGACAGCGCAACATCGCCGAACGCTGCATCAACCGGCTCAAACAATGGCGCGGCCTGGCCATGCGTACCGACAAACTAGCCGTCCACTACCAGGCCGCACTCACCCTCGCAGGGATCCTGCTCTGGGCCAAACCATGATCCGAGAGACGCTTCCTAGGCGTACCGAAAAAGAAAGCCCACTCTCCGGAGAGAGCGGGCTTTCCTTGAGTTGAGCGGTCAGTGCTCGGCGGGCTGCCGGGTGCTGGAGTAGTACTCGAAGAGCATGCCGCAGGCGCTGAGGATGACCATGACCAGGCCGACCGCGAGCAGCCACCACATCCAGAAGACCAGGCCCATGCCGGCCACCGCGGCGGAGAGCGCGATGCCGAACGGCCAGTAGCTGCCCGGGCTGAAGAAGCCGAGCTCACCGGCGCCCTCGGCGATCTCGCCGTCCTCGCGGTCCTCCGGGCGCAGGTCGATGCGGCGGGCGACGAACCAGAAGAAGCCGCCGCACATCGAGCAGAGCAGTCCGGAAAGAATCAGCGCGACGGTGCCCACCCACTCGACGTGGTCACCGGAGCCCTTGGTGTAGAAGCCGTAGACGGTGGCCGCGGCGAAGAGGAACAGGGCGACCCCGGAGAAGATCTTGTATTCGGTCCTCACGTCACACCCCTACTTCCCGGCCGCGATGGCGTCGGAGGCGCCACCCTGGTTCCAGCTGTGCGTCCCGCGCCGGGTGTCGAACGGCTGCGTGGTCGTCGCGTAGGCCGGCTCACCGATGGTGACCAGCGCCTGCGGCGTCGACTGACCGGCTTTCTTGGCGGCCAGGAACTGGTCGAACTTCTCCGGGGTGACCGCGACCAGCTCGAAGTTCATGAACGCGTGGTACGTCCCGCAGAGCTCGGCGCAGCGGCCGACGTAGTGCCCGGTCTTGTCGAGGGTGACCTCGAAGACGTTGCGCACGCTGCCCGGCATGACGTCCCGCTTGAACAGCAGCTCCGGCACCCAGAACGAGTGGATGACGTCCTTGCTCGTCTCCTCGAAGCGGATCTTCTCCCCGACCGGCAGGACCAGCGACGGGATGACGTCCGAGGAGCCCACCGTGGACGCCACGGTGTTCGCGTCCTTGCCGATGCCGTCCCGGTACTCGAACTCCCAGTTCCACTTGAAGGCGGTGATCTGGACGATCTGATCCGGGTTCTTCGAGAGCTTGTCCACGTCGGTCTGCACGATCGCGGTGTAGTAGAAGAGCACCGCGACGATCAGCACCGGGGCGACCGTGTAGAGGACCTCCATCGGCATGTTGAACCGGGTCTGCACGGGCAGCTCGTCGCCGCGCTTGCGATACCGGATGATGCACCAGAAGATCAGGCCCCAGACACCGAAGCCGACCACCAGGGCGGCGATCGTCGAGGCGATCCACAGGTCATACATCTTGTGCGCCTGAAGGCTGATCCCCGGGCCGGGCCATCCGAAGTGGCCGAACTTGCTCCCGACGTCCTCGACCGAGCACCCGGCGAGCAGCGCCAGCAGCAGCGCGCCACCGAGACCCAGCCCGGCCGCCCGGCCACCTGCCCGCGGCCGTGTGGCCGAACTCCTTGCGCCCACCTGCTTCTGCCTCCTTAGCAGCGCCGCCTGCGCCGAAAACGGACACCTGGCGGCAAGGCTCACCGACGGTCGCACACTACTCGACCAGGGCCGGGCCGCCCGTCACCGGGGGGCGTTCGAAAAATCTCCAGACAACCGGACGATACCGTTCCCCTTGTGGATTACACAGGCGATCCGCACGTCTACCTGGACGCCGCCAGCGCGGCGCCGTTGCACCCGGTGGCCCGGGAAGCGCTGCTCGCGGCGCTCGCCGACGGCTGGGCCGACCCGGCCCGCCTCTACGCGGCGGGCCGGCGGGCCCAGCGGTTGCAGGAGGCGGCGTCCGCGGTGGTCGCGGAGATTCTTTCGGTACGCCCGGACGAGCTCTCGTTCTGGCCCTCCGGCACCGCCGCCGCGCAGGCGGCCGTGCTCGGCGGCCTGGCCGGCCGCCGCCGTGCCGGGTCCACGCTGGTCCACTCCGCGATCGAGCACTCCACAGTGCTGCACGCGGCCGGGACCACCGAGGCCCGTGAGGTGGGAGTGGACCGCCTCGGCCGGCTCGACCTCGATGCTTGGTCGGCCGCCGTGTCCGCCCCCGGCGTGGCCCTGGCCGCCCTGATCAGCGCCAGTCACGAGGCCGGCACGGTCCAGCCGGTGGCCGCCGCCGCGGACTACTGCGCGGAATCCGGGGTACCCCTGTTCGTCGACGCCGCCCAGTCGGTCGGCCGGGTCCCGGTGCCGCCCGGCTGGTCGCTGCTCAGCGCCAGCGCGCACAAGTGGGGCGGCCCGCCGGGCGTGGGGCTGCTGGTGGTCCGCAAAGGGGTGCGATGGATCTCACCCTCTCCACAGGATGATCTTTATCGCCCCCGGCCGCAGGGCGCCGCCGACCTGCCGGCGATCGTGGCCGCCGCGGCGAGCCTGCGTGCGGTGACCGCCGAGGCGCAGGCCGAGGGGGTACGCCTCAGCGCCCTGGTGGACCGGATCCGGGACCGGGTGGCGGCCACCGTGCCGGACGTGGAGATCGTCGGCGACCCCGTCGACCGGCTCCCCCACCTGGTCACCTTCAGCTGCCTGTACGTGGACGGCGAGGCGCTGCTGCACGCCCTGGACCGGCGCGGCTTCGCGGTCTCGTCGGGCTCCTCGTGCACCTCCTCGACGCTGCGGCCGAGTCACGTGCTGGAGGCGATGGGCGTGCTCAGCCACGGCAACGTGCGGGTGTCGCTGCACCGCGGGACCACCGAGGCCGAGGTGGACCGGTTCCTCGCGGTGCTGCCGGAGCTCGTCGCGGACATCCGGAAGGAGGCCGGGTTCTGATCACGCTGGACTGCCGGGGGCAGAAGTGCCCGCTGCCGATCATCAAGCTGGCCAAGGCGATGCCCGGGGCCGCGGTCGGCGAGATCGTCCGGGTGCTCGCCGACGATCCGGCCGCGGCCAACGACATCCCCGCCTGGTGCCGCATGAAGGGGCAGGAGTTCGTCGCCGGCCACGGCCATCAGTTCGACGTGCGCAAAGTCGGCTAGCTCAGGTAGCTGACCACCTGCGGGACCGGGTCCTTCGCCAGGAAGGTGTCGACGACCAGGCGGGGGCCGAGATAGGGCTCGTACTCCGACTGGCGCTCCAGGACACGCACCCAGTCCGGGACGCCCTCGTGGTCGCGGGACGCGTACCGCGACTCCACCCGGCGGCGGTGCTCCGCGTCGTCGCCGCAGATCACCTCGACCACGCGCAGCGGCACCGCCATCCGGTCGGCCAGGTCGACCCAGAGCTCCCGGGCCGCCTTGACCGGGCTCACCGCGTCGATGATCACGTGGTGACCGATCTTGAGCTGCTCCTCGGCGAGGGCGGCGACCACGCCGTAGGCGGCGTAGCCGGGACGGGTCTCGTGCACCGCGTACCGCTGGAGGGCGAAGTCGACCGTGTCGACGGCGAGCACCGCCGCCGGCAACGCGGCCGCGACCCCGCCGGCCAGCGTGCTCTTCCCGACGCCGGGCAGGCCGGCGAAGACCGCGAGGACCATCAGGCCGGCAGGTGCGGGGCGATCTCGGCGGCGGCCTGCTCGCCGTACGCCGCGGTGAACCGCTTGAGGAAGTCGGTCGGCTTGACGTCGTACTCCTGGGTGCCGACGGTCTCCAGCACCAGGGCCGCCACCAGCGAGCCGACCTGGGCGGAGCGCTCCAGGCCGAGACCCCAGGAGAGGCCGGAGAAGAAGCCGGCCCGGAAGCCGTCACCGACGCCGGTCGGGTCCTCGCCGAGCACGTCCGGGACGACCGGCACGTGGATCCGCTCGATGCCCTTACCGGTGATCTCCACGCCGTCCTTGCCCAGCGTGGTGACCCGGATCCGCACCTGGTCGAGGATCTGGTCGCCGGTCAGGCCGGACTTGCTCTCCAGCAGCGAGCGCTCGTACTCGTTGCAGAGCAGATAGTCCGCACCCTGGATCAGGGTCAGCACGTCCGAGCCGTCGATCCGGGCCAGCTGCTGGGACGGGTCGGCGGCGAACTTGTAGCCCCGGGTGCGGCACTCCTGCGAGTGCCGGATCATCGCGGCCGGGTCGTTCGCACTGATCAGGACCAGGTCGATGCCGCCGGCCCGGTCGACGACCGGCGCCAGCTCGATGTTGCGGGCCTCGGCCATCGCGCCGGCGTAGAACGACGCGATCTGGTTCAGGTCGTCGTCGGTGGTGCAGACGAACCGGGCGGTGTGCGCCACGTCGCTGATGTGCACCGAGTCGCAGTCCACCCCGTGCCGCTCCAGCCAGGACCGGTAGTCGGCGAAGTCCGCGCCGACCGCGCCCACCAGGATCGGCCGCAGACCGAGCTTGCCCATCCCGAAAGCGATGTTCGGCGCGATGCCGCCGCGGCGCACGACCAGGTCGTCGACGAGGAACGAGAGCGAGACCTTGTGCAGCTGGTCGGCGATGAGCTGGTCGGCGAACCGGCCCGGGAAGTGCATCAGATGGTCGGTGGCGATCGAGCCGGT
Organism: Actinoplanes ianthinogenes; assembly: GCF_018324205.1. NCBI lineage: Bacteria > Bacillati > Actinomycetota > Actinomycetes > Micromonosporales > Micromonosporaceae > Actinoplanes > Actinoplanes ianthinogenes. Next base: position 6,453,971 of record NZ_AP023356.1, on the reverse strand, counting down.
GACGGCGATCTTCATGGCGGCCCTCAGGTGTTGGGGATACAGGGTCGTTACGGCTAGAGACTACCGGTCCGTTACGCGGAACAGGCCGCCCCGTTGACGGGACGGCCTGTCCGATGGTGCACGAACGAACTCGAGGATCAGTGGAACGAGTCACCGCAGGCGCAGGAGTTCTGCGCGTTCGGGTTGTCGATGGTGAAGCCCTGCGCGTCGATCCGGTCCGCGAAGTCGATGGTGGCGCCCGCCAGGTAGGGAGCGGACATCCGGTCCACCACGACCTCGACGCCGCCGAAGTCGTTCACGACGTCGCCGTCGAGCGAACGCTCGTCGAAGAAGAGCTGGTAACGCAGGCCGGAGCAGCCACCGGGCTGTACGGCGATGCGCAGGCGCAGGTCGTCGCGCCCTTCCTGCTCGATCAGGGCCTTGACCTTCACCGCGGCGACGTCGGTGAGGATGACGCCGGTCGGGGCGGTCGCCTCGGTCGACTCGGTGTGCGCTTCAGTGGTCACTTAGGTATCTCCCTGCCAGGTGCGGTCATGTGCCGTACCAGGCAACGCTAACCCTAATCCCCAGGATTCCCAATCTCAGTGGTCACAGATCACCGACTCCACTGCCGGGACAGCCGCTCGGCGAGTTCCCGCAGGCCGCGGGCGGGTTCGGCGAGCGCCTTCTCGACCGAACCGTAATGGTCGACCAGCGTGTGCGTCTCGGTCACACCCGCTGCCGACGCCTCCCGGTGCCCGGTCTCGTTGCGCCCGGCCAGCACCACGCACGGCAGACCGCGGTCGCGGGCCCCCGCGGCGATCCCGGCGACCACCTTGCCGCGCAGCGACTGGTGGTCGAAGCTGCCCTCGCCGGTGATCACCAGATCCGCCGCGTCCAGCTCCCGGTCCAGCCCGATCAGGTCGCCGACCAGGCCGATCCCCGAGGTCACCCGGGCGCCGAGGGCGATCAGGGCGGCCCCCAGACCGCCGGCCGCGCCGGCTCCCGGCCGGGCCGCCAGGTCGTCGATCCCGAAGGCCTTCTCCAGTACGCCGGCGAAGTGCTCCAGGGCGGCGTCGAGGCGGAGCACGTCCTCCCTGGTCGCGCCCTTCTGCGGGCCGAAGACGTTGCTGGCGCCGTGCAGGCCGGTCAGCGGGTTGTCCACGTCGGTGGCCGCGACCAGGGCGACCTGGCGCAGCTGCGGGACGCCGGCCAGGGCGGCGGCGGTGATCAGCGGGGCGCCGCCGTAGGGCAGCGCGTAACCGGCCACGTCGACCGGGGCGGCGCCGAGCGCGGCGAGCATGCCGGCGCCCGCGTCGTTCACCGCCGAGCCGCCGAGACCGATCACCACCTGGGCGGCGCCGGACTCCACCGCGGCGGCGAGGAGCAGGCCCAGGCCGTACGAAGAAGTCTTGGTGGGGTCTCGCTCCTCCTGCGCCAGCAGGTGCAGGCCGCAGGCCTGCGCGCTCTCCACGTAAGCGGTCCCGCCGGCGAGCAGGATCTCGCCCCGCGCCGGACGGCCGAGCGGGTCGACGGTCTGCACCGGGATCCGCCGCCCGTCCAGCGCGGTGGCGAGCACCTCGACGAAGCCGGGACCGCCGTCGGCGATCGGCCGCAGCACCAGCTCGTCGGAGGGGACGGACCACCCGTCGGCGACGGCCTGGGCGACTTCGGGGCGGAAAGGGTGCCGGCGAACTTGTCCGGACAGATCAGTACGCGCACGCCCAGGAGTGTGCCAGCACACGCTGTCCGGGCGCAGCTACCGTCTCAGCGGCTGTGCAACGATGATTGGCGTGACGTCGACCTGGACCGAACCCGGAAACACCCCTGTTGCGCTGCTGCTTCTCGGCAAGGGCAGCGACCCGGCCAGCGAGCGGGGCGTGGACTGCCCCGGCGACCTGCCGGCACCCAGCGACCCCGACCTGGTCGCCCGCGCCACGGCCGCCAAGGCCGCGCTCGGCGACCGGGTGTTCGTGCTCGGGCATCACTACCAGCGCGACGAGGTGATCCAGTTCGCCGATGTCACCGGCGACTCGTTCAAGCTGGCCCAGCAGGCGGCGGCCCGGCCGGAGGCGGAGTTCATCGTCTTCTGCGGCGTGCACTTCATGGCCGAGAGCGCCGACATCCTGACCCAGCCGTCGCAGCGCGTCATCCTGCCGGACCTCGCGGCCGGCTGCTCGATGGCCGACATGGCCGTGCTCGGGCAGGTGGAGACCGCCTGGGAGCACTTCCAGGACCTCGGCATCGCCGGCGACATCGTCCCGGTGACGTACATGAACTCGTCCGCCGACATCAAGGGCTTCGTCGGCCGCAACAAGGGCGTCGTCTGCACCTCGTCGAACGCGAAGCGCGCGCTGACCTGGTCGTTCGAGCAGGGTTCCAAGGTGTTCTTCCTGCCCGATCAGCACCTGGGCCGCAACACCGCGGTGCTGGAGATGGGCTTCGACCTGGACGACTGCGTCCTCTACGACCCGCACAAGCCGCACGGCGGCCTCACCGACGAGCAGCTGCGGAACGCGCGGATGATCCTCTGGCGCGGGCACTGCTCGGTGCACGGCCGGTTCACCCTGGACAGCGTCCGCGACGTCCGCGAGCGGGTCCCGGGGGTGAACGTGCTGGTCCACCCGGAGTGCCGGCACGACGTGGTCAAGGCGGCCGACTTCGTCGGCTCGACGGAGTACATCATCAAGGCGCTGGACGCCGCGCCCGCCGGTTCGGCCTGGGCCGTCGGCACCGAGCTCAACCTGGTGCGCCGGCTGGCCCTGGCCCACCCGGACAAGCAGGTCATGTTCCTCGACCGGACGGTCTGTTACTGCTCGACGATGAACCGGATCGACCTCCCCCACCTGGTGTGGGCGCTGGAGGAGCTGGTCGCCGGCCGCGTGCCGAACGTGATCACGGTCGACGAGAAGACCGCGCACGAGGCACGCGTCGCGCTCGACCAGATGCTCGCCCTTCCGTAACGCTGTGTAGCCGGGAGATTTCACCTCGGAGGGTGATTGCCCGGCTACTCCGTTTTCTCGGCCGCGCGACGACTGGCGTACTTGTCACTCAGCGCTATGCTTCCCCGGTTGCAGAATCGGGTACCCCTGCCCGAGTTCATGCCCCTCGATCACCGGGCGTACACGCCCGCCGGCTGGAGGTTACGTTGACCGACGATGTCCTGATCGTGCACGGCGGTACGCCGTTGCAAGGACAGATCCGGGTCCGTGGCGCCAAGAACCTGGTTTCCAAGGCGATGGTCGCCGCCCTGCTGGGCGAGTCACCGAGCCGCCTCTTCGACGTGCCGCGGATTCGCGACGTCGAGGTCGTCCGCGGCCTGCTCGGCCTCCACGGGGTCAAGGTCAGCGACGGCGCCGAGGACGGCGAGCTGGTCATGGACCCCACCAACGTGGAGTCCGCCAGCACCGACGAGATCAACGTGCACGCCGGCTCCAGCCGGATCCCGATCCTGCTCTGCGGCCCGCTGCTGCACCGGCTCGGCCACGCGTTCATCCCGGACCTGGGTGGCTGCCACATCGGGCCGCGCCCGATCGACTTCCACATCAAGGCGCTGCGCGAGTTCGGCGCCGTGGTGGAGAAAACGCCCGAGGGCATGCACCTGAGCGCCCCGAACGGGCTGCACGGGGCGAAACTGGAGCTGCCGTACCCGAGCGTCGGCGCGACCGAGCAGGTGCTGCTCACCGCGGTGCGCGCGGAGGGCGTCACCGAGCTGCGCAACGCCGCGATCGAGCCGGAGATCATCGACCTGATCTGCGTCCTGCAGAAGATGGGCGCGATCATCACGGTGCACACCGACCGGGTCATCGAGATCCAGGGCGTACCCAAGCTCTACGGCTACGAGCACAAGCCGATCCCGGACCGGATCGAGGCCGCCAGCTGGGCCGCCGCCGCGCTCGCCACCCGTGGCGAGATCGAGGTGCTCGGCGCCCGGCAGGCCGACATGATGACGTTCCTCAACGTCTACCGGAACATCGGCGGCGAGCTGAAGATCACCGACGACCGGGTGGCCCGCGACGGCGTGTCCGGCGCCGAGGGCGGCATCAAGTTCTGGCACCCGGGCGGCGAGCTCAAGGCCGTCGCGCTGGAGACCGACGTGCACCCCGGCTTCATGACCGACTGGCAGCAGCCGCTGGTGGTCGCCCTGACCCAGGCGCGCGGCATCTCGATCATGCACGAGACGGTGTACGAGCAGCGGCTCGGCTACACCGAGGCGCTCAACTCGATGGGCGCCACCATCCAGGTCTACCGGGACTGCCTCGGCGGCACCCCGTGCCGGTTCGGCCGCCGCAACTTCATGCACTCCGCGGTGATCGCCGGCCCGTCCAAGCTGCACGCGGCCGACCTGGTCATCCCGGACCTGCGGGCCGGCTTCGCGCACCTGATCGCGGCGCTGGCCGCCGAGGGCACCTCGCGGGTCTACGGCGTCAACCTGATCAAGCGGGGCTACGAGGACTTCGAGGCCAAGCTGGCCGCCCTCGGCGCTCACGTCGAACGCCCCTGAGCTGCGGTTTCGTCTCGATCAACGGCGCGGTGTGTCACACACCGCGCCGTTTGGCTACGCTCGTGGCGTGTCCCCGCTGTTTCGTCGTAAGCCAGTCGACCTCGTCGAAGACGCCACCTCCTCGGTGACCGAGGAGGATTCCGCCGATAACCGCCGCAAGAGCTACACGCCCAGCAAGAAAGAGCTGGGTGTGGTCACGCCGAAACGCGCGCCGCAGGGCCGCCGGGTCGAGGCCGCGCCGGCCGACCGCAAAGAGGCGATGAAGCAGCTGCGCGAGCGGCAGCGGCAGGAGCGCGCCGAGGCCGCCGAGGGCATGCGCCAGGGCGACGAGAAATTCCTGCTGGCCCGCGACCGCGGCCCGGAGCGCTCCCTGGTCCGCGACATCGTCGACTCCCGCCGCACGGTCGGCTCGTTCTTCATCGCCGGCGCCCTCATCGTGATGGTCGGCTCCCTGATCAAGAACTACGCGGTCGTCCTCGCGAGCAACGTGCTGTGGGCCCTGCTCGCCCTGGCCGTCGTGGTGGACAGCGTGTTCATCGCGCGCCGGATCAAGCGGCTGGTCAAGGAGCGTTTCCCGAGCTCGCAGCAGCGGATGGGCTCGCTCTACCTCTACGGCATCATGCGCGGCCTCACTTTCCGCCGCATGCGCGTCCCGAAGCCCAAGGTCGACCTCGGCGCCAAAATCTGAACCCCATTTTCGGTACGACCTGAGCGTCGCGTCCGTGGCCCCCGGTGGGGTCCGTGGACGCGACGCTTCTTTGTGCAAAGCGGGGCCGGTCGCCGTTCATGGACACGGTCGCCGCTCTCAGCCGGCCAGTGGTCAAGACGCGCCCCTGAGCGGTCGGGACACTCCTGCGGACCGGGTGGCACCGCTCGGCTGTCGGCGCCTCAGCACGGTCGGGACACCCTGCGGACCGGCCGATACCGCTCGGCTGGCGGCGTTTTCTACACGGTCGAAACACCCCTGCGGCCCCGCCGATACCGCTCGGCTGGTAACCGCGGATCATTCGCGCCGTTACCGGCGGCCGCGACAGTGAGCCGCGGCTCCGTTGCCTGGGACGCCGACCCCGCCAGGCCACAGGCCGCGAGCGGCGGCCGCAGCCCACTCCCGAGAATCCACAGTGCAAGGTTGTCCACAGCCCGCCCGACGATGCCCTCCACAATCCGCCACACTGTCCGAGGAAGGTCCCCCTCGGGAGGGTGGGCTGCGAGCGAGGGCCGGGAGCGGCGGGATGTCTGCCGACTACGGGAGGCCGGCCAGGCGGAGCAGGGCGGCGACGGTGGCTGCGGCGATGACGACCAGGACGAACGGGACCTTGCGCCAGGCCAGGAGGGCACCTACGGCTACGCCGGCGGGGCGGGCTACGCCGGCGAACTCGGTGCCGGCCATCAGGGTGGCGGTGCCGGCGAGGGCCGCGAGCAGGGCTGCGGCGGCCATCGGGAGCAGGCGCTGGACGGCTGGGGAGAGTTCCAGACGGTCGCGGAGGAGGACTCCGCTGAGGCGCATGGCGTAGGTGCCCACGCCGAGGGCGATGACGGCGGCGATCAGCATCGGTTCTCCTGGACACGCATGGTCGATCCGGTGACCGGAAGGACGCCGGCCGGGAGCGGTTCGCTTGCGGCGGCGACCGGAAGCGGCCCGATCGCGGCGGCGACCGGAAGGGGTTCGGTCGCGGCCTCGGCCGGGAGCGTTTCGGTCGCGACGGCGGCCGGAAGCGGTTCGCTTGCGGCGGCGACCGGAAGCGGTTCGGTCGCGACGGCGGCCGGCAACGGTTCGGTCGCGACGGCGGCCGGAAGCGGTTCGGTCGCGGCCTCGGCCGGGAGCGGTTCGGTCGTGGCTCTGGGGTGGCGGACTGCGGGGACCAGGAGGACCAGGAGGCCCAGGAGGGCGGCCAGCACCGGGAGGCCGGCCGGGAGCACCGGGGTCAGCAGGACGGCCAGGGCGGCTCCGGTGAGGGCGACCAGGCGGGTGTCCCGGTCGCGCAACGACGGGAGGATCAGGGCGATCAAGCCCGCGGGGAACGCGGCGTCCAGGCCAAAGGCGTTGGGGTCGCCGGTGGCACCGCCGAGGAGGACACCCAGGATCACGCCGGCGTTCCAGGAGATGACCAGGGAGACGGCGACCAGCCAGTAGACCCGGCGGCGGGCGGCCGGGGTCTGTTCGGCCAGGGTGAAGGCGACCACCTCGTCGGTCATCAGGTGGCTGCCGATCAGCCGGTCGCGCCAGCGGGTGCCGAGGGTGTCCGCGACCGCCAGGCCGAACGGCAGGTGGCGGGCGTTGAGCAGCAGGCCGGCGAGGACCGCGGCGACCGGGTTGCCGGCCGCGAACAGGCCGACGGCCAGGAACTGGGCGCCGCCGGCGAAGACCACCACCGACATCAGCGGGGCGAGCCACACCGGCAGGGCGTACCCGACGGTGATCGCGCCGAACGAGGCGCCCACCGCGAGGGTCGCCGCGGCCAGGGCCGCCACGTCGCGGGGGCGGGCTTGCGTTCGATATACCGTACCCATAGTTCGTCATGCTGAACGAACGCGAAGCGTTCGTCAAACCGAACGATTCGACCGATGGAGCGAACGCCCATGGAACAACCGGCACCGCCGCTCGCCGTCATCGCCGCCGCCCTGCGCCGCGAGCGGGACCGGGCCGGGATCTCGCTGGCCGAACTGGCCCGCCGCGCCGGCCTGGCCAAGTCCACGTTGTCGCAGCTGGAGGCGGGCAGCGGGAACCCCAGCATCGAGACGCTGTGGGCGCTCGGGGTGGCGCTCGGGGTGCCGTTCAGCAGGCTGGTCGAGCCGGAGCCGACCCGGGTGCGGGTGATCCGGGCCGGCGAGGGCACCACCCGGCTGCGCGCCGACCGGGCCGACTTCGTCGCCACGCTGCTGGCCACCGGATCCCCGCACACCCGGCGCGACCTGTACCTGATGGAGCTGGAGCCGGGCGAGGCCCGGGAGGCCGAGGCGCACATCCCAGGCACCGTCGAGCACATCGTGGTGGGCGCCGGCCGGATCCGGACCGGGCCGGTCGAGGAGCCGATCGAGGTCGGGCCGGGCGACTACGTGTCCTTCCCGGGCGACGTCCCGCACCGCTACGAGGCGTTGGAGCCGTCCTGGGCGATGCTCGTGATGGAGCACCGCTAGGCGGGCACCCCGCCGGTCCAGATGGAGATCGGGCCGACCGTCATGGTGCGCGGGAAGCTCGTCGCGGACGAGTCCACGTCGCCCGCGACCGCGACGTTGACCAGGAGGAACTGCGGCTTGCCAAAGGTCCAGGAGCGGCCCGAGACGACCGCGTCGGACGCCCAGAGGGTCATGGTCGGCTTCCGGTCGAGGAAGAAGCGGACCACGGTCGCGTCGAAGTAGACCCCGAACCGGTGGGGGCCGGCATCCAGCGGCACGCCGAGGTCGGTGGTGGCTCCGCCCTCACCCCAGTCGTACGGCCGGTCCAGCCGCGGGTCCGCCGCGTCCGGCAGGTGCGCGGCGGACTTGGCCAGGGTGGGTTCCGCGCCGGTGCCCTCGAAGACGTCCAGCTCGCCGCAGGCCGGCCAGCCGACCTTCTCCATCGACGTGCCGAGCAGCCAGAACGCCGGCCAGACGCCGGCGCCGACCGGGGCGGTCAGGGAGGCTTCGACGTACGAACCGGCCGGCACCGCGACCTTGCCCCGGGTGGTCAGCCGGGCGCTGGTGAGACCGCCCCGCTCGTCCCGCCGTACGGTGATCAGCAGCCGCCCGGCGCCGTCCAGCCGCACGTTGTCGCCGCTCGAGGTGTACGTCTGCAGCTCACCGTTGCCCCATCCGCCGGCGCCGAGGTCGTGGTTCCAGACCCGGCTGTCCGGTGCCGAGCCGGCCGCCCCGGCGAACGTGATCACCCGGGACGGCGCGCCGGAGACCCGGGCCGGCAGCGGGGCGGTCACCGCCTGCACGGTCAGCCCGGTCACCTGGATCGTGAACGGCCCACCGGCCGGCAGGCTCAGGTAGAACCCGGTGTCCGCCGCGCCGGCCGAGGTGGCCACCAAGGTCCGGGTCATCCGGCGCCAGCCGGTGCCGGCCAGGGTGCCGAACTCGATGACGCCGGCCGGGCGGTGCTCCCAGGCGCCGTTGGCGAGCAGCATGCCGAGCCGGCTTCCGGTGCCGGCCGTGTCCCGGGCCCACACCGTCATCCGGTAACTGCGGCCGGGGACGAACCCGCCGGTCAGCCGCGCCAGGGCGAAGGCCCAGGCGCCGGACGCGGCCGGCCGGCTCAGCTGGACCGCGGTACCGGCCGGCGCGCCGCGCAGGCCGGTCACCCGGCGCACGTCCACCTCGCCGGACTGCCCGGCCGCGGTCCAGCCGGTCAGGTCCCGCAGGGCGGAGCCGTTGAGCACCAACTCGGCGGCGGCGCCGCGGGCCGGCGCGGCGATCCCGGCGGCCAGCAGCAGGGCGGCCACGGCGGCGGCCAGGGCTCGTCGTCTCATGCCGCGCACCATCGCCGCCCGGGGCGGGTGGCGAAGCAGGACCGCCGGACCGCACCCGATTCGCTACCCGGCGTACAGCCGGGCGACCACGTCCTCGATGTCCGGCTCGACCACCGAGAGATCCCGGATCGGCACCGCCGCCACCAGCTGGGCGACGGCCTCGCCCGCCGTCACGCCGTCCAGCGCGAACGTCACCCGGTGCCGGTCGGCCTCGACGTCGACCAGCGTCGCCCCGGGCAGCCGGAACTCCGGCGGCAGCGGTGTCGCGAGGTCGGCGACCAGGCTGCGGCGGGAGCCGTACCGGGCGTGCAGCGCCTCGATCGTGCCGTCGTGCACCACCCGGCCGTGGTCGATCACCACCAGCCGCTCGCAGAGCCGCTCGATGTCGGCCAGGTCGTGGGTGGTCAGCACCAGCGTGACGTCGCCGGTGGCGCCCAGCTCGGCCAGGAAGGAGCGGACCGCCTGCTTGCTGACCACGTCCAGGCCGATCGTCGGCTCGTCCAGGAACAGCACCCGCGGGCCGTGCAGCAGCGCCGCGGTCAGTTCGCCGCGCATCCGCTGGCCCAGCGACAGCTGCCGGACCGGGGTGTCCAGGAAGTCGTCCAGGTCGAGCAGCTCGCGGCAGCGGCGCAGCCGGTCCCGGTGCTCCGCGGCGGGCACCCGGTAGATGTGCCGCAGCAGCGTGAACGACTCGTGCAGCGGCAGATCCCACCAGAGCTGCGAGCGCTGGCCGAAGACCACCCCGATGCCGAGCGCCAGCCGGGTGCGCTGCGGGACCGGGCGCAGGCCGCACACCTCCACGTCGCCGCTGGACGGGGTGAGCACGCCGGTCAGCATCTTCAGGGTGGTGGACTTGCCGGCGCCGTTCGGGCCGATGTAGCCGACCATCTCGCCCGGCTCGATGGTCAGGGTCACCCCGGCGACCGCCTCCACGGTGCGTTTCTCGCGGCGGAACCGGCCGCGCTTCACGCGTACGTCGAAGGTCTTTCGAAGGTCCTTGGTCTTGATCATGAGCCGGTGCTCCTGTAGTGACGGAGGCCGACGCGCCAGACGGTGGCGGCGACGGTGGCCGCGGCGAGCGCGACCAGCGGAGAGGCGAAGCCGGCCCAGGCCGGCAGACCCAGCGGGTCCGGGCGGCCGAGCAGGGCCAGGGCCGGTTGGTAGGCGACGAAGGCGAAACCCAGGGTGTACGCGAACAGGTTGCGGAAGACCGGGCCGTAGACCGTGATCGGGTACGACGCGAAGTCCCGCCCGCCGTAGGTGAAGGCGCTGCCCAGCTCCCCCGAGTCCACCCACCAGAAGGCCAGGCTCGCGCTGATCACGAAGATCGCGCTCATGAACACGGCACAGGACAGCGGCGCCACGGTGATCAGCACCAGCCGGGCCGGCGTCCAGTCGATGGTGTTCAGGCTGATCGCGACGCCCAGCACGACGAAACCGAAGACCACCCGCAGCGCCTTGCGGAGCGGCAGGTCCATCAGCAGCAGCTGAGGCAGCGCGGGCAGCGGCCGGACCAGCACGGCGTCCAGGGTCCCGGCCCGGACGTGGGTCTTGAGCCGGTCGATGCTGCCGATGGTGAAGTCGGCCACCGCGAACCCGGCCGCCGTGATGCCGGTCATCAGCAGCGCCTCGGCGAAGGTGAACCCGCCCAGCGTGTCGGTTGCCCGGAACAGCACCAGCACGGTGAGCACGTCGAAGACCGTGGAGCCGACGTTGCTCAGCACCTCGACCAGGAACGAGGTGCGGTAGGAGACGACCGAGCGGATCTGGGCCCCCGCCAGCGCGGCGTAGGCACGCAGCTCACCCACCCTGCACCACCAGGCGCCGCTCGGCCCGCCGCTGCACCAGCCGGGCCAGGAGCAGCAGCCCCACCGCCCAGCAGGCCTGCACCCCGACCAGCCCGGCCTGGAGCGCCAGGCCGTCCCGCTCGGCGGCCACGTCCAGCGGCGTCTGCAACAGGCTCGGCATCGGGGTGGCCACCCAGAGCGTGACGGCCAGCCACTCCGGCAGCATGCGCAGCGGGAAGTAGAGGCCGCCCAGCACACCGGCGCCGAGCACCCACAGCATGATCGGGCCGCGGGCGTCGTGCAGCCAGTACGCGGTGGTGTTCACCAGGTAGCGGCAGCCGAAACTGACGATCACCGCGAGCAGCACCGAGGCCAGGAACAGCGGGACCGTCTGCCAGCGGGTCGGTATCCGCAGCGGGAAGCAGAGCACTCCGACCACCACCGGCACGACGAACCGGGTCAGCATCGCGTGCCCGGCCCGGCCCAGGTCCGCGGCGAGGTAAGCGGTGAGCGGGGCGACCGGACGTAACAGATCGGCTGCGACGTCACCGGTGCGGATCCGCTCGGCGAGGTCCGCCCAGCCCCACAGCAGCACCACGCTGAGTAGACCCTGGCCGAGCCAGACGTAGGTGGCGAGCTGCTGCGGGTCGTACCCCGCGGGACGGCCGCCGGGAGCGCTCGCAGCCACCGCGAGCAGCACGTAACAGCGGAGGTAGCCGAAGACCACGTTGGTGAACGTTCCGGCTATGGTGGCTTGACGATAGGTGGTGTAGCGCCGGAAACCCGACCCGACCAGTGCACCGAAAGTAGCGACCCATCCCCTTAACGGACCAACCGTTGAGATCGTGAGCACGCTGGCGCCCTTCCCGGACACGCCGCTAATCTCCTTCCCACACACCCGCAGTGGAGCCGGGAGACTGTACCCGGGATCCCCGGTCGGCCACGGCTCGTTTTTCACACGTTGGAGTTCGCCGTGACGGAGCGTTGCCAATCGCCGGGCCTGGACGCCCGATGAACGGTTGGAGCTCCCGCCCGGGTGCGGAAGGCTGGGACGACGAACCGGCGTGGGTGTACGAGATCACCTGGGAGTGGGAACCACTTCCCGGTCAGCGCTACCCGGGCGACCCGGGCCGCCGCAAGGCCGTGCACACCCCGGTCTACGAGGCGTCCCGTGGTTCGTCCGCGCCGGTCAGCTCGGCTCCGGAGGGCGGTTCGGCGCAGGGTCGCGGCCGGGTTCCGGCTGAGGACCCGCAGAGGTACGTGGTCAGCCCGCCCCGTGACGCGCAGAACGATCCGTCGTGGAACCGGCCGATGCCCTATGGGGGCGCGCCGGATCAGCGGCGTGGGGCGGTGCCGGTCTACGGGCGTGGGGCTCCGTCGGTGCCGGTGACGCCCGGGCACGCGCGCGTGCCCGGGTCGGCGGCGCCGGTCTCGCCGGGGCGGCCTTCGTCGGCTCCGGTTTCGCCGGGGCGGTCTTCTGGGGCGGCTCGGGTTCCGCAGCAGCCCGAAGGTCCCCGTCGTGGTCCCGGTGCCCCTGGCGCTCCCGGTGCGCCTGGCGCTCCCGGTGCGGCTGGCGCTCCCGGTGCGGCTGGCGCTCCCGGTGCGGCTGGCGCTCCCGGTGCGCCTGGCGGTCCGGGTGCCGCTGGTGGTCCCGGTTCGCAGCAGCCGTGGGGGCGCGAGGGTGGGCCCGGGTTCGGGAATCGGCCGGTCTCGCCGCCGCCCGGGCGTGGGGGGTTCGGGCCCGGTCAGCAGGGCGGGGCGCAGGTGCCGCCCGGGCCGCGTGGGCCGGTTCCGCCGGGCGGGCCTCAAGGGCGTCGTCCGATGCCGGAGCAGGGTGGGCGGCCTTCGTACGACCAGCATGGTCGTCCCGTTTCGGGTCAGCAGGGCCGTCCTCTGTCCGATCAGCACGGACGGCCGTTGCCCGATCAGCACGGGCGGCCGTTGCCCGAGCAGCACGGGCGGCCTCTGTCCGATCAGCACGGACGGCCGTTGCCCGAGCAGCACGGACGGCCGCAGGAACAGCACGGGCGGCCCCAGGAGCAGCACGGGTGGGCGCAGGAACAGCACGCGCGGCCGCAGGAGCAGCACGGGTGGGCGTCGGAGCAGTATGGCCGGGGTGGGGCTGAGCAGCAGCGTGGTGGCGGGCCTCGGCCGGTTTCGCCGGCTGGGCAGGGTTACGGCAGCGCTCGGCCGGTTCCGCCGGAGGCGTTCCCGGCCCGGCAGGGGCGTGGGCCGGACTCGCCGTTCGATCTTCGGCCGGCTCCGCCGGAGCGGAACAGTCCGGCTCCGGCGCGTCCGGCGGCGCAGCCGACCCGGATGACGCCGCAGCAGCCGGTGGTGCCGCCGGCCGCGGTCTACCCGGCCGTGCCCGGGCAGGCTCCGGGACATCCCGGACAGCAGCCGGCGGGGCCGGGGCGTCCGCCGATGGCACCCGGGCAGGCTTCGGCTGTTCCGGGGCAGGTGTCGGCCGTGCCCGGATTCGGTCACCCCGGTCAGGCGCCGACGGCTCCGGTGGCGCCGGTGTCCGGGCCGGTTGTTCATGGCCAGGCCGCCGCACCGGTGTCGGGGCCGGTTTTCCCAGGCCAGGCTGCTGCGCCGGTGTCCGGGGTGGCGGTTCCGGGGGCTGGGGACGAGTACGAGGAGCGGACTCGGCCGCTCGACCCTCGGCGGGTGGTACAGCCGATGCGGCCCGAGTCGGCGCGGGTGGCCGAGCCGGTCGAGCGGCACGACGAGCCGACGCGGCCGTTCGATCCGCGGCGGGTCGACCTCGACGCTTCCGGTTCGCATCAGCGGGCCGGGGTGGACGGGCCGTTCCTGCCGGACGACCGTACGCAGGCGATCGACACCAGCGGTGTCGACCTGAACGCTTATCGGGCGCCGCAGCAGGGTGGCGGTGCGCCGTTCGCTCCCGAGGAGCGCACGCAGGCGATCGATCCGCGCCGGATCGGTCCGGACGTGCCCGGCCGGGAGCAGCAACTGGGCGGTCCGGCCACGGCCGCGAGTGGTGCGGCGACGTCGTTCGGGTCGCCGGCCGCGCCTTTCGCTGAGGCCGATGCTCCGGTCACGGGTGCGCCCGTCGCACCGGATGCGGTCGCTGCGCCGGAGCCGGTCGCTACGCCGGACCCGATCGCGGCAGCGGAACCGGTGGCCGGGGAGGCTCGTGGGCTGGGCTGGCTGTTGTCGATGAGCGGGCTCGGGGCGGAGACGCCGCTGCCCGACACCTCGACGGTGGCTGAATCGGAGACGGCGGAGACTGAGGAGCGGCCTGCCGGCTGGTTCGCGCCGGGTCTTGAGGACGAGCAGGAAGCCACTTCGGAGGAGGCGGCCGGGGCCCCCTCCGACGACGCGCTCGGTACCTCCGACCTGGCGCCCGACACCTCGGAGTTCGCCGCCGACACCTCGGACACTGCCCCCGACACGTCGGAGTTCGCCTCCGAAGCGTTGTCGGAGTTTGCCTCCGACGACGCTTCGGGCGCTGCCTCGGATCACGCTTCGGGTGCTGCCTCGGATCACGCTTCGGGTGCTGCCTCGGATCACGCTTCGGGTGCGGGCTCCCTTGACGCTTCGGGTGCGGGCTCGGATGACGTTTCGGGTGCGGGCTCCCTTGACGCTGCGGGTACTGCTGTCGGCTCTGTTTCGGGCGGTGGGTTCGGCGCTGGTTCTAGCGATGAGGCCGAAGAGGCCGAGGTTGGGACCACCGACGGGATCGTCGAGACCGGTGGGGCGGAGGAGACTGGCTTCGCCACCGAGGCGGGCTGGGGGGCTCCGGCGGTTGTCGTGGACACCACGCTTGCCGTGAGCACGGCGGCCGGCGAGGGCGACTCGGTTGCGGATGACCCGGGTACGGGTGGCTCGGATGCGGGCGACCCGGATGCGGGTCGTTGGGCTGCTGGCGACCCGGGTACGGGCGTCGAAGCGCGTGCGGCGGACGCTGAGCCTGGTGGCGGCGCTTCTGTGGCAGGCACCCACGAGGGTTCGTCCTATCCGGAGACTCCCGTGGGGATGTTCCCGTGGGACGTTCGACCCGTGTCGGGTGGGCACAGCCACGCGCTTCCGGACGATGAACTCTCGGCCGGTGACTATCAGGACTTCGCCGATCATGACGGCTCGGGCTCGCCGGCGGGTGCCGGGCGTCACGAGCGATTCGCGGACGAGCGTCCGGGACGGCATGAGTCGGCCGATTCCGATCACCCGGTGAGCGGACACCACACGGCTGCGGACCTTGGCGACGACGGGCTGCGACCGATCTCGGCTCTCCCGGTCTCGGCTGTCCCGGTCTCCGCCGCTCCGACTTCGGCCATCCCGGCCTCCGCGGCCCCCACTTCGGCCATCCCGGCCTCCGCGGCCCCCACTTCGGCCATCCCGGCCTCCGCCGCTCCGACTTCGGCCATCCCGGTCTCCGCCATGCCGGCTCCGGAGGCTCCGACTTCGGCCATCCCGGCCTCGGCGATTCCAACATCCGCTGATCCGGCCTCTGCCATCCCGTCTCCGACTGACCCGACGTCGGCAGTCCCGGTTTCGGCCCCGGCTGCGGCCTTCCCAACCTCTGCTGTTCCGGTTTCGGCCGCCCCGGATTCGGCGGCGCCGACCTCGGCTGCCCCGGTCTCGGCTGCGCCCGTTTCGGCTGCCCCGGTCTCTGCTGCTCCCGTCTCGGCTACTCCCGTTTCAGCTGCTCCCGTCTCGGCTGCTCCCGTCTCGGCTGCTCCCGTCTCGGCTGCTCCCGTCTCGGCTGCTCCGGTTTCGGAGGCTTCGGTTTCTGGGGCTGCTCCGGTGGCGGGCGGGTTCGTGGTGGATCAGACCGCTGACGTGGGCAGCGTTTTTGAAGGGTCTGCGGCGGCTTTCGGCGTGGAGGGGGCGGCCCGCGTTCCTGACTGGCCACCTACCGGCTCGCATGCGGCGAACACGGACGTCGCTTCGCGAAGTGACCTCGGCGGGAGCGGGAACACGCCGACGGATGTCGCGGCCGACGCCCGCGGTGACCTGAACACCGGCTTCGAGAGCGACGCGAGTGCCGACTTCGAGACCGTGGCGGCTGCTGGGGTCGGCTCGGACTTCGAGTCCGAAGCGACCGCTGAGGTGGATGCGGATCGTCAGGCCGGAGCGACCGATGAGGCTGGCTCGGACTACCAGGCCGGCGTGACCGCTGAGGTGGGCTCGGGCCACCCGGCCGGCGCGACCGCTGAGATGGGCTCGGACTACCCGGCCGGCGCGACCGCTGAAGTGGGCTCGGGCCACCTGGACGGCGCGACCGCTGAAGTGGGCTCGGACTACCCGGCCGGCGCGACCGCTGAGCTGGGCTCGGGCCACGAGGCTGGGCCGGGTGACCGGGGGCTGGTGGGCGAGGTCGGGTTCGCTCGGGACGGCGGCCTCTCGACCGGCACGGCGAGTGCTGGTGCGGGGCCGGTGGCCGGGGACGTCCACGACACGTCCGACCCGGGGTCTACCGCCGCGCACCACCACGGCGGGACCGGACCGGCCCACACACTCGCCGACGACACCGCGACCGATGCGGCCGCCGTCTCCAGCATCGTGGACGGCCTACCGGCGGACGGGACGGACAGCGAGTCCGCAACGGAGGCGCATGCCGCTGACGCGATGGCCGACCCGGACCCGGGCATCGGCTTGGAGGCGGCTGAAACCGCGCTGACGGCCCCGGTGACGCCGGACGTGACCCCGGTATGGGCCGCCGGCACCCCGACGGCTTCAGCGATCTCTGAGACCGTCGCGGCAGCGGCCGAAGGGGCACCCGACCGCGCCGAGGAACCGGTCGCGGCAACGGCCGAAGAGGCGATCGAGGAACCGGTTGGGGCACCGACCGAATCCGCTGCGGCAAGCGCCGCCGAGACAGCCGCGACGGCTCCCGAGCACGCCGGCGAGGCGGTCACCGCGCCGGCCGGGACGGCACGAGCGCACGCCGGCGAGCCCGCCGAGGTGACGGTGACGGCTGCCGACGGGATGGCTGACGACCGTACCGAAAATGCGGCGGCCGGCCGCGACGTGGCGGCGGACCTCCGTACCGAAAAATCGGCGGACGACCGTGAGCGGACCGCGGACCCCCGTACCGAGGAATCGGCAGACGACCGTGAGCGGACCGCGGACCCCCGTACCGAAAAATCGGCGGACGACGGTGAGCGGACCGCGGGCCGGGTGGTGGCGGACGTCGCGCCGGTCCGGCAGCGGCGGGACCAGCAGGCGCCGGCCGACCGGCGGCGGGCCGACCCGGAGCAGATCCTGGCGTCCTACCCGTGGATGTTCGATCCGGCGACGTTGCGGGAGCGGGTCGATGAGCCCGACCGGCTGTGGGACGTGGCGGACCGGCTGACCGACCGGCTGGAGTTCGCCGAGCGGGACACCGTGCGGGCCGGGCTGCTGAGTCTGCGGGCCGTGGTGTCGCGGGTGCTGGGTGAGCTGGACGACGCGCTGGCTGACGGGCGCGAGGCGGTGCGGCACGCCGAGGCCTCCGGTGCGGCGCGGACGATCGCGATCGCGCAGGCGCGGCTGGCGCACGTGTTGCAGTGGCGGGGTGAGTTCGGCGAGGCGGACCGGCTCTATGCGCAGGCCGACTCGGTGGAGCTGCCGGCCCGGCTGCGGGCGGAGATCCGGGAGCTGGCCGGGCGGTCGGCGTTCGACCAGGGGCGGTTCCTGGAGGCGGTGAACCACTTCGAGCGGGCCCTGGACCTGTGCCAGGGCGGCGACCCGGAGCTGGTGGAGCGGGTCGAACTGGCCCTCGACGTGATGGCGCGGCGGTCCGGTGACGGCTGGGGTCCGTATCCGCGGAGCCGGGACCAGGTGCTCGGCCTGCCGCCGGCGCCGACGCCGTTGCGCGACGACGGCACCACGCTGTGGGGCTACGCGGCGGCGGTCGAGCCGCGGTACGCCGAGGCCCAGCCGTTCGCCGAGGGTGTCGCCTGGGTGCGCCGTCCCGACTCGGCGGCCTGGGAACTGATCGACCCGTCCGGGCAGGTGCTGATCGGCGCCGACTCCGGTTACCTGGCGGCCGGCCGGTTCGCCGAGGGCCTGGCCTGGGTCACCCGGGACACCGAGGGCGGCTGGTTCGCGATCGACCGGAACAACCGGCTGGTGGTGCCCGGCGGCTTCGAGGAAATCCGGCCGTTCCGGCGCGGGCTGGCGCTGTTCCGGCGCGGCGGCTGGGGTGCCGTCGACCGGCACGGGCGGATCGCGGTGCAGCCGAAGTACCGGCAGTTCGCCACGGTGCTCAGCGCCGGCGGGCCGATCGACGGTTTCAGCGACGAGGGTCTCGCGGTGATCGACGCGGGCACCGGCCTGGGCGTGGTGGACCGCGCCGGGCAGCCGGTGGTGCCGCCGGTGCACAAGGCCGTGGTGATCCACCCGTCGGCGTTCTTGATCGCCGACGAGGCGGGCCGCTGGGGCGCGCTGGACCGGCAGGGCCGCCCGCTGGTGGAGACCCGGTACGTGGAGCGCGCCGACGCGATCGACGAGGTCGTCCGGCTGCTACCGGACGGCAGGCCGGTTCTCTAGTTCTTCGATAGGGTTCGAGATATGGAGTTCCGTCATCTCGGCCGTTCCGGCCTGCTGGTCAGTGAGATCGCCTACGGCAACTGGATCACCCATGGATCCCAGGTGGAGGAGGAGGCCGCGCTCGCCTGCGTGCGCGCGGCCCTGGAGTCCGGGATCACCACGTTCGACACCGCCGACGTCTACGCCGGGACGCGGGCCGAGGAGGTGCTGGGCCGGGCGCTGAAGGACGAGCGCCGCGACGGCCTGGAGATCCTCACCAAGGTGTACTGGCGGACCGGGCCGGGCGCGAACGACAGCGGCCTGTCCCGCAAGCACATCATGGCCTCGATCGACGGCTCGCTGCGCCGGCTCGGCACCGATTACGTGGACGTCTACCAGGCACATCGGTACGACCACCACACCCCGCTCGAGGAGACCATGGAGGCCTTCGCCGACGTGGTGCACCGGGGCAAGGCGCACTACATCGGCGTGTCCGAGTGGAGCGCCGCCGAGATCCGCGCGGCCAAGCCGCTCGCCGACGAGCTGAAGATCCGCCTGGTGTCCAACCAGCCGCAGTACTCGCTGCTCTGGCGGGTGATCGAGGCCGAGGTGGTGCCGGCGTCGCAGGAGCTGGGTCTGGGCCAGATCGTCTGGTCGCCGCTCGCGCAGGGCGTGCTGACCGGAAAGTATCAGGCCGGGCAGCAGCCGCCGGCCGGCTCGCGGGCCACCGACGAGAAGTCCGGGGCCGGGTTCATCGCCCGCTGGCTGGAGGACGACGTGCTGAACGCGGTCGCCCGGCTCAAGCCGCTCGCCGACGAGGCCGGGCTGACCATGGGGCAGCTGGCGATCGCCTGGGTGCTGCACAACCCGAACGTGTCCGCGGCGATCATCGGCGCGTCCCGGCCGGAGCAGGTCCGGGACAACGTGAAGGCGTCCGGGGTGAAGCTGGACGACGGGCTGCTGAAGGCGATCGACGAGATCGTCGACCCGGTCGTCACCCGGGACCCGGCGCTCACGACCAGCCCCGCCGAGCGGCCGTGAACGCCGGTCTGCCCTAACTCCAGAAACGCATCAGGTCCAGACCCTTGCTGATCAGGGTCGGGTCCACGTTCAGGAGGTCGCAGCCCCAGAGCACGACGCTGTAGAAGTACCGGCTGAGACTGGTCTGCCAGAGCGCCACGAACAGCAGCAGGAAGCCGAACGGGGCGAACAGGTCCCAGGCTCGCCGGTACTCCGCGCTCAGCCAGGGCCGCAGGATGCTGCCGCCGTCCAGGCCGGGGATCGGCAGGAAGTTCAGCACGCTCGCGGTGACCTGGAGGAAGGCGAGCGCGGAGAGCGCCGACCAGAACTCCGGGTGGTCGGTCATGATGATCAGCCGGGCGCCGGTGTCGATCACGTCCGGCCCCAGGCCGAGCAGGAACGGCGCGGCCGCCACCAGCGCGAGCAGCACGTTGGTGAGCGGCCCCGCCGCGCTGATCAGCGAATCCTTGATCTTGCTGTTGATGTACCGGTGGTCCACCCAGACCGCGCCGCCGGGCAGGCCGATGCCGCCGAGGATCACCACGACGATCGGCAGCACGATGGAGAGCAGCGGGTGCGTGTACTTCAACGGGTTGAGCCGCAGGTAACCCCGGTCGGCCACGGTCAGGTCGCCGGAGAAGAACGCGGCGATCGCGTGCGCGTACTCGTGCAGGCAGAGCGAGATCAGCCAGCCCGAGATGATGAACAGGAACACGTCGAAGCCGACGTTGCCGAACTGCCGCCAGGCCAGAAAGCCGCTCACCGCGAAGACCGCGACGATGCCGACGAAGACCGGGCTCGGGATGAACGCGTTCCGTGGAGTGCGTGTGTAGACCGGTTCGTAGGTCACGTCACTCCGCCGGTTGCAGGCTCATCTGATAGTCGACCCGGTCGTCCTCGACCAGCGTGACCGTGCTGACGCCGCTCGACTGAAGCGCGCGCCACTCCTGGCCGATCCAGGACTCGGCATCCGCCTGGCTGCTGAACGTCTCGGCAGGCCCGTCGACCGGTTTGCCGTCGACGTCCTCGTACCGCCAACTCCACGGCATTGAGCCGCCCCCTCACGTCGTACCGTCGGTGGCCTTCCACCCTACGGCGTGTGCGGGTGCGGACCGGCTCTAAGGTACGGGGCATGTCCGAAGATCGGTGGAACACGGTCCTGGTGCTCGGCGGTATCCGCTCCGGTAAATCCGCGTTCGCCGAATCGCTGGTGGCCGACGCGCCGGCGGTGCGCTACGTCGCCACGGCGGTCGGCGGCGAGGACGATCCGGAGTGGCGGGGCCGGATCGAGGAGCATCAGCGACGCCGGCCGCAGTCCTGGTCGACCGAGGAGACCGGCGCCGACCCGGCCCGGCTCACCGAGCTGCTGTCCGAGGCGAAACCCGGCGACACGCTGCTCGTCGACGACCTCGGCGGGTGGGTGGCCGCGGTGCTCGACCCGGCCCGGCAGCCGAACGACGACGAGGCCGACGTGGCCGCGCTGGCCGCCGCGGTGCGCGGGTGCGCGGCGCGGGTGGTGCTGGTCAGCCCCGAGGTCGGTCTCGCGCTGGTGCCGGTCACGCCGGTCGGGCGGGCGTTCGCGGATGCGCTGGGGACGACCAACCAGGCGCTCGCCGACGCTTGTGACGGCGTGGTGCTGGTGGTCGCCGGACAGCCGGCATGGCTGAAGCAGGCGGCTCCCTCTCCGGCTTTCGAGGCGCCGAAACCCAAGCCGCCGGTGACGGCCACCCCCGCGCCACCCCCGCCGCCGGTCATGGTGGCACCCACCGGCTTCGTCGAGGCGCCCACCGAGGCCAGCGTGGTCGCCGCGAAGATCCCGGCGCCCACCGAGGCCGCCGCGGAGACCCCGGCGCCCAGCGACGCGTTCGCCGGCGCCACCATGAGCCTGCCGCTGGTCGCCTCCGGCCTCACCAAGATCGAGCCGGGCATGGACCTGCCGCTGCCCAGCAGCGACGCCGGCCCGGACGCCCGGGAGCGCCTCGGCACGATCGACCTGCCCGGCGCCGGGCTCGGCATGGCCGGCGAGGCCGTCGAGTTCGCCGCCGCCACCCAGGACACCACCCGGCCGCAGCCGTGGTCGTCGGTCCGGGTCGTGCTGATCTCCGGCCGGCACGGCGGCGGGGCCGCGGCCGGCGCCGACCCGCTCGACGCGGAACGCCGGGTCGCCGAGACCGAGCTCGGTGCCGGCCTGCTCGGCCGGTTGGCCGGCCAGACCGGCGCGGACATCGCGGTGCTGCGGGTGCAGGCCTCCGGCGCGATGGAGGAGGGCCCGGTGGCCGCCGACCACGCGGTCGACGCGGCGCTGCGGCAGGGCTGGCAGCTGGCCGACGAGGCCGCCGACGCCGGCCGGGACGCGCTGCTGCTGGCCGGGATCGGGGTCGGCGTGGAAGCGGTGGCGACCGCGGTGCTCGCCGCCACCACCGGCGCCGAGCCGGCCGCCACCCTCCCCCGGGTCCTGCTGCCCGGCGGGAAGTTCGACGACCACGCCTGGATGGTGCGCTGCGCCGCGATCCGGGACGCCCTGCACCGGATCCGGCAGGAGCCGCGCGGCGCCACCGACATCCTGCGCGAGCTCGGCGGCCTGGATCTCGCGGTCGCCACCGGCCTGCTGCTCGGCGCGGCCGCCCGGCGCCTCCCGGTCCTGGTGGACGGGCCGCTCGGCATCGCGGCCGGGCTGATCGCCCGGGACGTGGCGGGGCAGACCCGGCACTGGTGCCTGCTGCCCGAGGCGGGCACGCTGGCGCTGGTCAAACAGGGCGCGGACGTGCTCGGCCTGACCCCGGTGCTGGATCTCGGCCTGGACCTGGGCGAGGGCGCGAACGCGCTGGCCGTGCTGCCGCTGCTGCGGACCACGATCGGGCTGGCCGCGGCCCTGCCGGTGCATCCGGCGCTGCTGGCCGGCCACGACGACGACGGCCTCGCCGACCCGGACGCCAACCTGACGTCGGCGGACGAGGCCGGGGATGAGGCCACCGTCGTCATGGACGGTCCGGCGGCCGGCGACGGCTTCGGCGAATCCGCCGGTCCGGCGGCCGGCAACGGCTTCGGCGAATCCGCCGGTCCGGCGGCCGGCAACGGCTTCGGCGATCCCGCCGGCCCGGCGGCCGGCGACGGCTTCGGCGATCCCGCCGGTCCGGCCGAGGACGGCGCGGCCGGCCGTTCGTGATCGACGGGCTGCGGCTGGCGGTCACCACGCTGACCGTGCTGCCGGTGCGTGGCGGCCGGGTGGACCGGCCGGCCGCCGCCGTCGCGATGGGTCTCGCGCCGCTGGTCGGCGCGCTGCTCGGGCTGGCGCTCGCGGCCCTGCACGAGGGGCTGCGGGCGCTCGGCGCGCCCGGCATGGTCGCCGGTGGGGTTACGGTGGCCGTGGGGGCGCTGCTGACCCGCGGGCTGCACCTCGACGGGCTGGCCGACACGGTGGATGCGCTCGGCTCCTACCGGTCCGGCCCCGCCGCCCTGGAAATCATGAAAAAACCGGATATCGGGCCATTTGGCGTCGTGGCGCTCGTGGCGGTCCTGCTCATCCAGGCGGCCGCGATCTCAGCGGTCGGCTGGTGGGCGCTGGTGATCGCCTGGAGCACCGGACGGCTCGCGATCACGCTGGCCTGTCGGCGCGGGGTGCCGGCGGCCCGCCCGGACGGGCTGGGCGCGCTGGTGGCCGCCACGGTGCCGGTGCCGGTCGCCCTGCTCGCCGTCGCGGTCGTCGCGGCGGCGGCGATTCCCGCGGTGCCGGGCCGCCTCTGGCAGGGACCGCTCGCTGTGGCGGTCGCGGTCTCCGGCGTTCTGGTGCTGCTGCGGCACTGCGCGCGGCGGTTCGGCGGCATCACCGGGGATGTGCTGGGCGCTTGCGTCGAGACCGCCACCACGGTGACGGTCATCGCGCTGTCGCTGCGCTGATCCACGTTCACGTTTGCTGGTGGGCGCGGCCGCCGGGCTGCCGGGACTGTCTCGGCCGCCGCTCACGGTCCGCTGCCTTTGGGTGGCGCGGGATTCGCGGTCCGGTTGCGGCGGGCGGAGCTTGGGGTGGTGCCGGTTTCCGGTACGCCCATCGGGTGCTCTCAGAGCCCCAGCCCCTACCCCGGCCTGCTCTCGGAGTCGTTGTTGTCCCGGCCGGACAAGGGCTCGCACTACAAGCCAAGACGCGGGCTGGCGCTCATGGCCCTATCCCGAGCTCAGATACGTCCACCAGGACCAGCCGGGCCGCTCGGGCTGGCACTCACGGCCCTATCCCCAGCCCAGATACGTCCACCAGGACCAGCCGGACCCCTCGAGCTGGCACCCACGGCCCTATCCCGAACCCAGATACGTCCACCAGGACCAGCCGGACCCCTCGAGCTGGCACCCACGGCCCTATCCCGAACCCAGATACGGCCACCAGCACCAGCCGGAACCCTCGGGCTGGCACTCACAGCCCTATCTTGAGCTCAGATACGGCCATCGGGACCAGCCGGAGCCGTCGGGCTGGCGGTCGTCGCGCTGATCCGCGCTGTCCACAGGTGCGGGTTGTCCACAGGGCGCGTACCCGATCTTGGCCGGCTCCGCCACACTGACCGATGGGTCGGCCCCCTGGGCGGGCGGGGTGTGATGACGTGGGCGGCTGCGGGCGTACCGGGAACCGGGTTGGGGATGAAGCGGCCCGGAGCGGACCCTGCGGGTCAGCGGACCGAGGGCTGCACGAACGGCGGCTTGACCAGGCGGGCCTCGGTGCGCCGGCCGCGGATGTCGATCTCGACCAGGGTGCCGTCCGGGAGGGCCGGGGCGGTGTCGATCAGGGCCAGGGCGATGCCGGCCTTCTTCGTCGGCGAGAAGGTGCCGCTGGTGGTCTCGCCGACCTGGACGCCGTCCGCGTACACGGCCATGTGGCCGCGCGGGATGCCGCGGCCGGTCAGCTCCAGGCCGCGCAGCTGGCGGCGCGGGCCGGCCGCCTTCTCGGCGAGCAGGGCGTCGCGGCCCCAGAAGGCGGGCTTGGACCAGCCGACCGCCCAGCCGGCGCGGGCCTGGACCGGGGAGATGTCCAGGGAGAGTTCCTGGCCGTGCAAGGGATAACCCATTTCGGTACGCAGGGTGTCGCGCGCGCCGAGCCCGCACGGCCGTACCCCGGCACCGATCAGCGCGTCCCAGACCGTGGTCGCCGAGTCCCAGCGAATGACCAGCTCGTAGCCGTGCTCGCCGGTGTAGCCGGTGCGGCAGACGATCAGCGTGGCGTCGCCGAGCGTCGCCTCGGTGAACGACATGTACTCGTGGTCGGTGGGCAGGCCGAGCCGGCTCAGGACGGACGCGGACTCCGGGCCCTGGACGGCGAGGATCGCGTGGTCGCGGTGCTGCCCGGTCACCGAGACGCCCGCCGGGGCCGCGGCGGCGAGACGGCGGACCACCTCGGCGGTGTTCGCCGCGTTCGGGATCAGGAAGACGTCGTCGGGGCCGTAGAGGTACGCGATCAGATCGTCGACCACACCGCCGCTCTCGTCGCAGCAGAGCGTGTACTGCGCCTTGCCGGGAGCGATCCGGGCCAGGTCGTTGGTCAGGCAGGAGTTGACGAACTCGGCCGCTCCAGGGCCCGTCACGCGCGCCTTGCCCAGGTGCGACACGTCGAAGACGCCGGCCGCCTCGCGGACCGCGGCGTGCTCCTTGAGGACGCCGCCGCCCGCGTACTCCAGCGGCATCTCCCAGCCGCCGAACGGAGCGAGTTTCGCCCCCAGCGCGACGTGGCGTTCGTGCAGCGGAGAGCGGAACAACTCGGCAGACATGAGACTCAACTTACCGGTGACCTTGGGGCTGGTTAGAGTCGCGGGGAATACCAAGTGTTTCCCACCAGCCGGGAGATCGCCGTGCGGCGGCTCCCGCCCCCAACGTCGCGGAGTGCCCGAGTGACCCAGCCCAGCCTCAGCCTGGTCGACACCGACCCGGCCGAATTGGCGGTCGATGCCATCGTCATCGGCCTGCACAGCCAGCCCGACCAGGACGGCGCCCTGCTTCCGGCGTCCGGCGCGGAGAGCATCGCCGCGGCGTTCGACGGGAAGCTGACCTCGACGCTGGCGCTGCTCGGCGCGACCGGCGCGCCCGGTGAGGTGACCAAGCTGGCCACGCTCGGCACGGTCACCGCGCCGCTGGTGGTCGCCGTGGGTCTGGGCGACGAGCCGTCCGGGTCCGCGCCCGACCTGGAGACGCTGCGCCGGGGCACCGGCGCCGCGGTGCGCGCGCTGGCCGGCAGCGCCACGGTGGCGCTGGCCCTGCCGGTGCCGGACGACGCGGACGCCCCGGCGGTGCTGCGGGCGACGCTGGAGGGCGCGCTGCTCGGTGGCTACCGGTTCGCCGGCTACAAGACCAAGCCGCAGAAGGGCCGCCGGGAGCCGGTGGGCGCGTTGCAGGTGCACGTGCCGGACGCCGCCGACGAGGCGGCCCAGGCCGAGCTGACCCGAGCCGCGGTGGTCGGCCGCGCGGTCCGGCAGGCCCGGGACTGGGTCAACATGCCGCCGAACATGCTGCGCCCGGCGACCTTCGCCGACCTGATCGCGGAGGCCGCCGGCGAGGCCGGGCTGGCCGTCGAGGTGCTCGACTTCGAGCAGCTCAAGGCCGGTGGGTACGGCGGCATCGTGGCGGTCGGCCAGGGTTCCGAGGCGCCGCCGCGGCTGGTCAAGCTGACCTACACGCCGGAGGGTGTCGCCGAGCCGAAGCGGGTCGCGCTGATCGGCAAGGGCATCACGTTCGACACCGGTGGCGTGAGCATCAAGCCGGCCGCCGGCATGTGGGAGATGAAGTCGGACATGGCCGGGGCGGCCGCGGTCGCCGCGACCATGCTGGCGATCGCCGCGGTCAAGCCGGGGGTCGCCGTCTCCGGTTACCTGGCGATCGCGGAGAACATGCCGTCCGGGTCGGCGTACCGGCCGGGCGACGTGATCACGATGTTCAACGGCAAGCGGGTCGAGGTGTTCAACACCGACGCCGAGGGCCGCATGGTGCTCGGCGACGCGATGGCCCGGGCCTGCGCGGACGGCGCCGACTACCTGTTCGAGACGTCCACCCTGACCGGCGGGCAGGTGATCTCGCTGGGCAAGCGGATCTCCGGCCTGATGGGCTCGGAGGAGGCCACCGCGCTGGTCAAGTCGGCCGGCGACGCGGTCGGCGAGCCGTCCTGGCCGATGCCGCTGCCGGACGACGTGCGCAAGGGCATGGAGTCGGAGATCGCCGACATCTGCCAGACCAACGCCAACCTGGACCGCGCCGGGCACATGCTCCAGGGTGGCGTGTTCCTGCGCGAGTTCGTGGCGCCGGGCGTGGAGTGGGCGCACATCGACATCGCCGGTCCGGGGTACCACTCCGGCGAGGCGACCGGGTACTGGACCAAGGGCGGGACCGGCGTGCCGGTCCGCACCCTGCTGCGCGTGGTCGAGAGTCTCTGACCGGGACGCCGCCCGGCCGGATCAGGCCGGGCGGCGTTTCTGCCGGGCGTTGAAATCGCGCATCCGCTGCGGATAACCGAGCAGCCGGACGTCATAGATCGGCAGTGAGAGCTGGTGCGCGAAACGGCGCGCGACCTCGGGCGACTCGATCCGCCGCCGGGTCCATTCGCCGTCGTGTGCGACAAGCAACACGGTGGTCTCGGTCACCGTGGTCCGCGGCTCGACGAAGGCCTCGACGCCCGTCCGGCTCCGGACGAACTGCGTAAGGTGGTCGAGATCGGCCTGGTCAACCCGTCGCCCTCCGGCTCCGACCGATCTCGGGCGCCGTCGAAACCAAGCCACTTCCGCTCCCCCTCGTCTCAGGTCCCGCAAGGGTACGACGAGGTGACGTGTCTTGGGGCACCTGCCCGCATAGAGCGGGTCCAGAAGTGACAAGATGTCCGAGACGGGACTGTGACCGTTTCCATTGTGTGACCCACATGGCGACGACTCGACTACTGGAGTCAACGTGAGCCAGCCGAACGGCGGAACCTTCGACATCGTCATTCTCGGCGCAGGCAGCGGCGGGTACGCGGCCGCGCTGCGCGCCGCCGAACTGAACCTCTCCGTAGCGCTGATCGACAAGGCCGAGGTCGGAGGCACCTGCCTGCACCGTGGCTGCATCCCGACCAAGGCCCTCCTGCACGCGGCGGAGATCGCCGACCAGACCCGGGAGAGCGAGCAGTTCGGCGTCAAGGCCGACCTGGTCGGGATCGACATGGCCGGGGTGAACGCGTACAAGGACGGTGTCGTCGGCCGTCTGTACAAGGGCCTGCAGGGCCTGCTGGGCCACAACAAGAACATCACCCTGGTCCAGGGCGCCGGCAAGCTGGTCGGCAAGGACACCGTCGAGGTCGACGGGCAGCGCTACACCGGCCGTAACGTCATCCTGGCCACCGGCTCCTACTCCCGCTCGCTGCCGGGCCTGGAGGTCGACGGCACGCGGGTGATCACCAGCGAGCACGCGCTGAAGCTGGACCGGGTGCCGAGCTCGGCGATCGTGCTGGGCGGCGGCGTGATCGGCGTCGAGTTCGCCAGCGTGTGGAAGTCGTTCGGCGCCGACGTGACCATCGTCGAGGCCCTCCCCCGGCTGGTCGCCGCGGAGGACGAGGAGATCTCGAAGACCGTCGAGCGCGCCTTCCGCAAGCGGAAGATCAACTTCAAGGTCGGCAAGCCGTTCGAGAAGGTGGAGAAGACCGCGGACGGCGTCAAGGTCACCATCGCCGGTGGCGAGACCCTGGAGGCGGAGGTCCTGCTGGTCGCGGTCGGCCGCGGCCCGACCACCGCCGGCCTGGGTTACGAGGAGCAGGGCATCACCCTGGACCGCGGCTTCGTGATCACCAACGAGCGCCTGCACACCGGCGTCGGCAACATCTACGCGGTCGGCGACATCGTTCCCGGCCTCCAGCTCGCGCACCGCGGCTTCCAGCAGGGCATCTTCGTGGCCGAGGAGATCGCCGGCAAGAACCCGGCGGTCATCGACGAGGCCGGCATCCCGCGGGTCACCTACTCCGACCCCGAGGTCGCGTCGGTGGGCCTGACCGAGGCCAAGGCCAAGGAGAAGTACGGCGCCGACAAGGTCACGTCGTACAACTACAACCTGGGCGGCAACGGCAAGAGCCAGATCCTCAAGACGGCCGGCTTCGTCAAGCTGGTCCGGGTCGAGGACGGCCCGGTCGTCGGTGTCCACATGGTCGGCGCCCGGATGGGCGAGCTGGTCGGCGAGGCCCAGCTGATCTACAACTGGGAGGCCTTCCCGGAGGAGGTCGCTCAGCTCGTGCACGCCCACCCGACGCAGAACGAGGCGCTGGGCGAGGCCTTCCTGGCGCTCGCGGGCAAGCCCCTGCACGCGCACAGCTGATTCATCGCTTCGACGCGATTAAGGAGTTTGGGAAAAGATGCCGACATCGGTAACCATGCCGCGGCTGGGTGAGAGCGTCACCGAGGGCACCGTCACGCGCTGGCTGAAGCAGGAGGGCGAGCGCGTCGAAGTCGACGAGCCGCTGCTCGAGGTCTCCACCGACAAGGTCGACACGGAGATCCCGTCGCCCGCCGCGGGTGTGCTCTCCCGCATCGTGGTCGGCGAGGACGAGACCGCGGAGGTCGGCAGCGAGCTGGCCGTCATCGCGGGTGAGGGCGAGGACGCCGGCGAGGCGGCCCCCGCACCGCAGCAGGAGGCTCAGGCCGAGCCGGAGCCGCCGGCGCCGACCACCCCGTCGACCGAGAAGCCGGTCGAGGAGGAGGCTCCGGCCCCGCAGACCGCCGGTGGCTCCGCCGAGGGCACCGAGGTGAAGATGCCGGCGCTCGGCGAGAGCGTCACCGAGGGCACCGTCACCCGCTGGCTCAAGGCTGTCGGCGACACCGTCGAGGTGGACGAGCCGCTGCTCGAGGTCTCCACCGACAAGGTCGACACCGAGATCCCGTCGCCGGTGGCCGGAACGCTGCTGGAGATCCGGGTTCCGGAGGACGAGACCGCCGAGGTCGGTGGCGTGCTCGCGATCGTCGGCTCGGCGTCGTCCGCGCCGGCCGCCGAGTCGAAGCCGGCGCCCGCGCCGCAGGTCGAGTCGAAGCCCGCGCCGGCCCCCGCGCCGCAGCAGGCGCAGCCGCAGGCCGAGTCGAAGCCGGTCGGCGAGTCCTACGCCACTCCCGCTCCGGCCGCCGAGACGAAGCAGCCGGCCCAGCCCGCTCCCGCGCAGCCGGCCGCGCCGGCCGCCGAGACGGTCAAGGCGAACGGCGCCGGCGACGCCGGCTACGTGACCCCGCTGGTGCGCAAGCTGGCCGCGGAGAAGGGCGTGGACCTGTCCTCGCTGACGGGGACCGGCGTCGGAGGCCGGATCCGCAAGCAGGACGTGCTCGACGCCGCGGAGAAGGCCGCCGCGGCCCAGGCCCAGGCCGCCGCCCCGGCGCCCGCTGCCGCCGCTCCGGCCGCCGCACCGGCCGAGGCCAAGGCCAAGGCGGAGCCGAGCCCGCTGCGGGGCCGCACCGAGAAGCTGACCCGGATCCGGGCCACCATCGCCCGCCGCATGGTCGAGTCGCTCCAGATCTCCGCGCAGCTCACCACGGTCGTCGAGGTGGACGTCACCAAGATCGCGACGCTGCGGAACAAGGCGAAGGCCGACTTCCAGGCCAAGCACGGGGTGAAGCTGACCTTCCTGCCGTTCTTCGCCCTGGCCACGATCGAGGCGTTGCAGCAGCACCCGGTGGTCAACTCCTCGATCGACGTCGAGGCCGGCACGGTCACCTACCACGGCGCCGAGCACCTGGGCATCGCGGTGGACGCGCCGAAGGGCCTGGTCGTCCCGGTCATCAAGGACGCCGGCGACCTGAACCTGGCCGGCCTGGCCAAGCGGATCGCGGACCTGGCGGACCGCACCCGGAACAACAAGATCGGGCCGGACGAGATCGGTGGCGGCACGTTCACGCTGACCAACACCGGCAGCCGGGGCGCGCTGTTCGACACCCCGATCATCAACCAGCCGCAGGTCGGCATCCTCGGCCTGGGCGCGGTCGTCAAGCGCCCGGTGATCGTGAACGACCCGAACCTGGGCGAGATCATCGCGCCGCGGTCGATGGTGTACCTGGCGCTCAGCTACGACCACCGGATCGTGGACGGCGCGGACGCCGCCCGCTTCCTGGGCACGCTGAAGGAGCGCCTGGAGGCCGGCCACTTCGAGGCCGACCTGGGACTGTGATCCCGGCCTGAACATGCTGGGGTGCGCCGTCACGGCGTACCCCAGCTTTGTTTGGATTTTGATCTTTTTCGGGAAAGAGTGGGCACATGCGGATCGTCATGGCCGGCGCCTCCGGCTTTCTCGGTACTCGGCTCGCTGATCAGTTGCGTCAGAGCGGGCACGACGTGCACCGGCTGGTCCGGCAGCCGGGCACCTGGGACCCAGGGCAGGGCCGGCTCGACCCCGAGGCGCTGGCCGGGGCGGACGCCGTGATCAACCTGGCCGGGGCCAACATCGGGGCCCAGCGGTGGACCGCCGCCTACAAGCGGGTGCTGCGGGCCAGCCGGGTGAACACCACCGACACGATCGCCCGGACCCTGGCGAAACTGCCGGCCGCCGACCGCCCGCGCACCCTGCTCCAGGCCTCCGCGGTCGGCTGGTACGGCGACACCGGCGACCGCGAGGTCACCGAGGACGCTCCGGCCGGCAGCACCTTCCTGGCCGACCTGTGCCGGGTCTGGGAGGCCGCCGCCCGGCCCGCCGAGGACGCCGGCGTCCGGGTGGCCCTGCTGCGCACGGCGCCGGTGCTGGACCGGACGGGTTCGCTGCTCAAGCCGCTGCTGCCGCTGTTCAAGCTGGGTGGTGGCGCCCGGATCGGTGGCGGCCGGCAGTGGATGTCCTGGATCTCGCTGCCGGACTGGCTGGGCGCCACCGAGTTCCTGCTGGAGCGCGAGGACCTGGCCGGGCCGGTGAACCTGGTGTCCGACAAGCAGTGCACCAACCTGGAGTTCACCCGGGCGCTGGCCCGCCAGTTGCGCCGCCCGGCGCTGTTCGCGGTGCCCGGCCCGGTGCTCGATCTGGTGCTCGGCGAGTTGGCCGGGGAGGCGCAGCGCAGCCAGCGGGCGATTCCCGGCGTCCTGCGCGATGCCGGATTCTCCTGGGCATATCCGGACATCGAGTCCGCCTTGGCGGCGGCTTTGCGACCGGAACCACCGATCGGCCGATGAACTACAGCTCCCGCTGCTAACCTGCGGCTGATGTCCGTGACCGCCCCTGCCCCCGCCGCGTCCGCCGATCCGCCCTCAGAGCCCGTCACCACGCCCGGCCGCCGGCCGCGCGCCTGGCGGGCTCATCTGACCATGGCCGTGGTCGCGCTCGCCATGGCGGGATACGTGACCCACGGCCTGTGGGCGGACCCGTACAACCACGTGCTCTCCGACAATGTCGGGGACCAGGCGTTCTTCGAGTGGTTGATGGGCTACGGCTATTACACCGTCACCCAGGGCTCGGACCCGTTCTTCACCGACCTGCTGAACGCCCCGCTCGGCGTCAACCTGGCCGCGAACACCTCGATCACGGTGTACACGGTGCTGCTGACGCCGCTGACCCACCTGGCCGGGCCGCAGGTCAGTTTCGTGACGGTGCTGACCCTGAACCTGGCCGGCTCCGCCTTCGCGTGGTACCTGTTCCTGCGTCGCTGGCTGGTCCGCAACGCCGGGGCGGCCGCGGTGGCCGGACTCTTCTGCGGTTTCGCGCCCGGGTTCATCTCGCACGCCAACGGCCACCTGAACTGGACCGCCGGCTGGGTCGCCCCGGTCGTCCTCTGGCAGGTGCTCAAGCTGCGGGAGGAGGGCCGCTGGCTGCGCAACGGGATCCGGCTCGGGGTGCTGCTCGCGATCGGCTTCTCGATCGCCGCCGAGGGGCTGTTCTACACCGCCCTGGCCAGCGGCATCTTCCTGCTGGTGTGGTCGTGCGCCAAGGCGGTGCGGCACGAGGCGCGGGCGGCGCTGGGCACCGTGCTGCGGGCCCTCGGGGTGACCGCGGTGGTGGCCGGGGTGCTGCTCGGCTATCCGCTCTACATGCACTTCGCCGGTCCGCAGACGTTCTCGGGGACCGGGTTCAACCAGCGGTACTTCGCCGAGGACCTGGCGTCGTACCTGTCCTTCCCGAGCCGGTCGCTGGCCGGGATGTTCGGCATGCACAAGGACCTGGCGCCGAACCGGACGGAGGAGACGTCGTTCTTCGGCGTACCGATGGTCGTCCTGATGGTCACCACGTTCATGGTGCTCCGGCACCGGGTGACGCCGGGGCGCCGGGCCACGCTGCGCGCCGTCGGCGTGGTCGGCCTGGTCTTCGTCGTGCTCTCCTGGGGCCCGCGGCTGTTCGTCAACAAGCACCAGTACGACTTCCCGCTCCCCTACGCCGCCCTGGCCCACCTGCCGCTGTTCGACTCGGCGCTGCCGGTCCGGTTCGCGCTGGTGGTGGTCGGCGTGTTCGGCATCCTGCTGGCGCTGCTGCTGGACGAGCTGATCAGCCGGGGGATCCCGTACGGCTCGCTGCACGGCGCGCTCTCCGCCGCCGTGGTGGTCAGCCTGCTGCCGCTGTTCCCGCTGCCGGTCCGGGTGCAGCACCGTTCGCCGGAGCCGGCGTTCATCGCCGACGGCACGTGGAAGAACTACGTGCCGGAGGGCGGGACGATCTCCTCGCTGCCGTTCGCGCTGAACGTGACCGCGGACGGGCAGCGGTGGCAGGCGTACACGATGGCCCGCGGCGGCCGGCCGTTCCGGATCCCGGACGGGTACTTCCTCGGCCCGCAGGCCGAGGGCGAGGCCGGCCGCAAGCTCCCGGGCCAGATCGGCGCCACCCAGCGGGCCACCGACTGGCTGTTCCTGCGCGCCGCCTGGTGGGGCTACGTCATCCAGCTCAACAACTCCGACCGCGCGCAGGCTCGGGCCGACTTCGCCTACTGGGGTGTGGACGCGGTCTTCCTGACCGCCGAGATCACCGGCTCGGACCACCAGACGCTGAACCGTGACGCGGTGCTGGCCACCGCGACGGATCTGCTCGGCCCGCCGGAGCGGGTGGACGACGTCCTGGTGTGGCGCATCCGTCGCGGCGTGGACCCCGTCGACCGCTGAGTACCGGTGAGTACGGGGCTAGGCTTTCGGCTGTGACATCCTCCGTACTCACCGTTCTGCGCCCCGGCCTGGTCGATTACCGCGACGCGTGGGACGAGCAGAAGCGTCTGCACGAGGCCGTGGCGGCCGGCGACCAGCCGGACACCATCCTGCTGCTGGAGCACCCCAGCGTCTTCACCGCCGGCAAGCGCACCGAGCCCGCCGACCGGCCGTGGGACGGCACCCCGGTGGTCGACGTCGACCGCGGCGGCAAGATCACCTGGCACGGGCCGGGCCAGCTGGTCGGCTACCCGATCCTGCGGCTGCCCGACCCGGTCGACGTGGTCGCCTACGTGCGCCGGGTCGAGCAACTGCTGATCGACGTCTGCGCCGAGTTCGGCGTGGTCACCGAGCGGGTCGAGGGCCGCAGCGGCGCCTGGGTCCGGGCCACCGACGGCGGCCTGGACCGCAAGATCGCCCAGATCGGGATCCGGGTGGCCCGCGGCGTGACGCTGCACGGCTTCGCGCTGAACTGTGACTGTGACCTGGCGAATTTCGAGCGGTTCGTGCCCTGCGGGATCCGCGACGCCGGGGTCACCTCACTCAGCGCCGAGCTGGGCCGGCCGGTGACCGTGGCCGAGGTGATGCCGGTCGTCGAGCGGCACCTCACGACCCTCTTCTGATCCGGAAGACGCTGGTGGCCCCCTGATCCTGGCAGGCCACCAGGTCTCCGGCGGCGGTGCAGCCGAACGGCAGCACCCGGGGCAACGTGCCGTACACCAAGCCGGTGCGCAGGTCGGTGACCTCGGTGTGGTCACCGGCCGCGCGCAGCAGCAGCCCGTCGGTCACCTGGCCGCGGCCCAGCCTGCGGGTCACCCGGCCGGTCGCCGGGTCGATCAGGACCAGCCGCCCGTCCAGCGACCGCGCCACGCCACCGGCGTAGTCGTGCCACCCGTCGGCGGTCCAGCGGACCGCGCCGGTGCGCGGGTCCACCCCGGTCAGGCCCCGATCACCCTGGACGCAGAGCAGGGCGCCGCAGGTCACCGCGTCCCGCGGCATCAGCACGCTCGCCGGTTTCGCCCAGACCGGTGTCAGGTCCGGCAGGTGCAGCGCGGTCAGCGTGTTCGGCCCCATCACGTACGCCTGGTCGCCGGCGAGCACGGCCAGCGGGTTGTCCGGGTCGATCGACTCGCGCACCGACCGGTGCGCCAGCACCCGCCCGTCGGCGGCCGAGCGCACCTCCGCGCCGAGCAGGCCCTCCAGGGTCAGCAGGTACCGCCCGGTCGGGTCGAGCATGGCAAGGTCCGCCGCGCCGCGCCGCGTCCAGAGGATCCGGCCGGTCGCCAGGTCGGCCAGGCGCAGCAGGGAGGCCCCGTCGTCGCCGGAGTCGCCGAGCAGCACCCGATCGCCGGTCACGGTCGCCGGGCCCAGCGGCGACCAGACGTCCTTCCCGGTCGCCGCGTCCAGCACGCGGAACTCGGTCGCGTCGGCGGCCACCAGCACCGGGCCGGAGCGGAACAGCCGGAGATCCGGCCCACCGCTCAGCCCGGTCTCGATCCGCCAGTCCGGGCCGCCCGGCCGCATCGGCTGGGCGACCAGGTCGACGCCGTCCCCGCCGTCGGCCGGCTGCACGGTGTACAGCGCCTCCGGGGTGAGCAGAACGTTCGTCGAGGCGTGGCCCCCGGTGCCGCCGATCCGCGGGAACGACGCGATCCGGGGTGGTGCGGCGGCGGCGCCGAGCAGCAACAGCACGGCGGCCACCGCCGCGGCCCGGATCCTGCGCCACGGGATGGCCCGGCGGCTCCGCTCGGGGGCGGGCGCCGGGGGCACGTCGAGGTCGATCAGCACGGGCCCAACCTACGACTACGGCGCGAGACGATGCGGGTCCCTCGGGAACGCGGTGACCTCGCGGACGTTCGTGGCGCCGGTCAGCCGGGCCACCAGGCGTTCCAGGCCGATGGCCCAGCCGCCGTGCGGGGGCAGGCCGTACCGGAAGGCGTCCAGATAGCCCTGATAGGCCGCCACCGGTTCGCCCGTCGCGCGCAGCGCGGCGACGTAGTCGGCGTGCCGGTGTAGGCGCTGCCCGCCGGTGACGATCTCCAACCCGCGGAAGAGCAGGTCGAATCCGTTCGAGTACGCCGGGTCGGCCGGGTCCGGGTGGGTGTAGAACGGCCGCTTGCGCATCGGGTACCCGGTCACATAGACGAACTCGGAGCCGTGCTCGCGCCGCGCCCACTCACCCAGCGCCCGCTCGTGCGCCGGGGCCAGGTCCGGCTCATCGGCCGGCGCCCCCGCGATCGTCAGCGCCTCGGTGAAGTGCACCGCCGGGATCTCGGCCGGCACCTCCGGCACCGCGAACCCGGTCCGCGCGGTGATCTCGCCGAACATCCCGGCGAGCGTCCGGGTCAGCGCCGCCATCACGTCCCGGTGGTCGGCGATGAAGCCCATCTCCGCGTCGAGCGACGTGTACTGGGTCAGGTGCCGCGCGGTGTCGCTGTTCTCCGCGCGGAACACCGGACCGACCTCGAAGACCCGCTCGAAGACGCCGACCATCATCTGCTTGTAGAACTGCGGCGACTGGGCCAGGTAGGCGGGCCGCCCGAAGTAGTCCAGCTCGAAGACGTCCGCGCCGGACTCGGTCGCCGACTCGACGAGCTTCGGCGTGTGGATCTCGACGAACCGCTGCGCCTCCAGCGCCGCTCGGAAGCCCGCGGCCGCGGCCGCCGAGATCCGCAGCGCGGCCCTGCGGGCCGGATGACGGAGAGCGAGCGCGGCGTGGTCCAGCTGGGTGGGCAGACCCGCGGTCAGCTCGGGCCGGTGCAGCTCGAACGGCAACGGTACGCCCACCGCGGAGAGCACCTCGATCGCCGGCCCGGTCAGCTCCACGCCGCCCGGCGCCTGCTCGTTCGGCGTGACCGTGGCGGTCACCGAGACGACGCTCTCCTCCGGCGCGGTCAGCTGCGCCGGGTCGGTCACCACCACCTGGGCGAGCCCGGCCGCGTCCCGGACGATCAGGAAGGAGACCGATTTGAGCCGGCGGATCCGATGGATCCAGCCCTCGACCCGGACCTTTTCGTACGGGTGGGACGCCAGTTCGGTGGAGAGGATGCGTTGCATGGCGGTTACCTCCTCCGGTGACTGCAACGCGGCCCCAGGGAGGTGCGGGCGAGCGGGAATCCTCGCGGTACCACCGCACCTTCGCGCTCCGTGGGCGGAGCGCCTCTTGCACTGCTCGGCTCCGGGGTGTCTTCACGCTCCGGCGCTCGGGCCACCGTCACAGCTGCTGGTGGCTCTCTCGGCCGGCGGATCGGAGCGTTACTCGGTCCCATCACTGCCGTGCCGGGAAGCCTAGGCACGTCCCGCCGTCACCCGCATCCGGTTTTCCCACTATGTGTGTCGGCGGTCACACGTCAGGTCACGTGAGCCTCGTCGCCCCTGCGCTGCGGGCGGCGTGGATCGGCGTAATCTCGGGGTCGTGACTATTGCTCCCGAGGGCCGCCGCATGCTGCGCATCGAGGCGCGCAACGCCGAAACTCCCATCGAGCGGAAGCCGCCGTGGATCAAGGTCAAGGCGAAGATGGGTCCGGAGTACACCCAGATGCGCGGGCTGGTGCAGAAAGAGGGTCTGCACACGGTCTGCCAGGAGGCAGGCTGCCCCAACATCTACGAGTGCTGGGAAGACCGCGAGGCGACCTTCCTGATCGGTGGTGACCAGTGCACCCGCCGCTGCGACTTCTGCCAGATCGACACCGGCAAGCCGGCCGAGTTCGACGCCGACGAGCCGCGCCGGGTCGGTGAGTCGGTCGCCACCATGGGCCTGCGTTATGCGACGGTCACCGGCGTGGCCCGCGACGACCTGCCCGACGGCGGCGCCTGGCTCTACGCGGAGACCGTCCGCCAGATCCACAAGCTCCAGCCCGGCTGCGGCGTCGAGCTGCTGATCCCCGACTTCAACGCCGAGCCCGAGCAGCTCGCCGAGGTGTTCGGCGCGCGGCCCGAGGTGCTCGCGCACAACGTCGAGACGGTCCCCCGGATCTTCAAGCGGATCCGCCCCGGCTTCCGTTACGAGCGCTCCCTCGACGTGATCACCCAGGCCCGCGCGGCCGGCCTGGTCACCAAGAGCAACCTGATCCTCGGCATGGGCGAGGAGCGCGCGGAGATCTCCGCCGCCCTGCGCGACCTGCACGCGGCCGGCTGCGAGCTGATCACCATCACGCAGTACCTTCGTCCCACCCCGCGGCACCACCCGGTCGAGCGCTGGGTCAAGCCGGAGGAGTTCGTCGAGCTGCGCGAGGAGGCCGAGCAGATCGGCTTCGCCGGTGTGATGAGCGGTCCCCTGGTCCGCTCGTCGTATCGGGCGGGCCGGCTCTACCGCCAGGCCCTCGACGCCCGGGGCTGACCCTTCGTCGACGTGACGAAAGGCCCGCGACCTGATGTGGTCACGGGCCTTCGCCGTCTGCGCGGGCGGATCACTTCTTGCCCTTCTTGCCCTTCTTGCTCTTCTTGTCAGCCTTCTCCTTGCCCTTGCCGTTGCCGTTGCGTTCCCGGCGGAACTCGGCGAGCCGGCGATCGGTCTCCGCCTCCGCCGCGGCGGCCTCGGGAAAGACCACCGGGTAGAGCAGTCGGCCGAAAAGCACGATGACCGGCGCGAGCCAGGCCCACCACGGGACCCCCGACTCCGGGCCGAACAGCGCCTCGACCGCCTGGTAGGCATCGTCGACGGCGCTGTCCATCACCAGCCCCCGGAGGGCGAACGGAACTTGTCGTGCATGACGGCTCCTCAGCTGTTGGTCGGCCCCCATCATCGGAACCGGCCCGGCCCGGATTAGCCTTCGCCGCCCACCCCGGAGATTGCCCCCGCCCGGCAACCCGGCGCACCCCGCCCGCACCTGAGGTCCGCGCCGGTCCGGCGCGGGTCAGTCGTCGATCAGGTGCAGGCGGCGGGCCACCGCGGCGGCCTCCACCCGGTTGGTGACCTCGAGTTTCGCGATGATGCGGGAGACGTGCACGCTCGCCGTTTTCGGTGAGATGAACAGGCGCTGGGCGATCTGGCCGTTGCTCTGCCCCTCGGCGACCAGGTGCAGCACCTCCCGCTCCCGGGCGGTGAGCACCTCGTCCACCGCGCTCTCGGCCGCCGCCGGGCGCACCCCGAGCCGCCGGGCCAGCGTCTCGGCCGCCTCCAGCAGCGGGGCCGCGCCCAGCCCGGTGGCGATCGCGGTCCCCTCGGCGAGCGCCGCGGCCGCTGCGGACCGGTCGGCGGCGTGCGCCTCGGCGCTCCGGATCAGGGCCGTGGCCAGCTCGAACGGCTGCCCGTCGACCCGCCACGCGGCCACCGCCGCGGTCCATCGCTCGGCGCCGCCGTCCAGCTCGGCCCCGACCTGCGCGGCGCCGGCCAGCTCGGCCGGATAGCGCCGCGGCAGCCGGGCGGCCGCCGCGCGGATCCGCTCGGCCAGCTGCTCCACCGTGTCCACCGCGACGCCCTGCCCGGGTGCGGGCTCGCGGGCGAGGCTCACCGCGCGGGCCGCGGTGGCCAGCACCTGCCAGGCATAACGCGGCCGGTCCAGCAGGCCGGTGTCGCCGACCGCGACCCGGGCCGCGGCCACGGCCGCCGGGGCGTCCCCGGCGGCGAGCGCGGCCAGGATCCGCAGCTCCAGCATCCAGAGGCGTTTCTCGCAGGGTAGATAGGGCTTGCCGAGCATGCCGGTCGCCCGGGTCAGCACCTGCTCGGCCCGGGCGTGCCCGCGGGCGAGCCGCAGCCGGGCCCGCAACCGCAGCCAGGGCAGCGCCATCAGGCCGGGCGGGTCCTGCCGGGCGGCCTCGGCCAGCCGGGCGTCCGCCTCGTCCCAGCGGCCCAGCGCCAGCAGCGCCTCGGCCTGGTTGGCCAGCAGGTAGACACCGGTGGTGCGGGAGACGCCGTAGCGCATCGCGTGCGGGACGCCCTCGGCGGCGGCCTCCGCCGAATCCGCATAACGCCCCAGCTCGAACAGGACGTCCGAGACATTCACCAGGCCGCGGGAGAGTGCCTGGTCGTCGCCGCAGGCACGGGCCTGCTCGACCGCGGCCAGCAGGATCGGCAGCCCGTCGGCGGCGGGCGTCCAGCCGGCGCAGACCTGCCCCTTGGTGATCTCCGCGTAGACCTGGGCGGAGGCGTCGCCGAGCTGGTCGACCGCGGCCCGGACCTGCTCCCAGATCCGCCGGACCTCGTCGCCGTCCATGCTGGCGAACAGATAGGCCACCTCGCCGAGCAACTCGGTGCGGGTGTGCCCGTCGGGTGACCCGGTGAGCAGCCGGTAGGCCTCCTTGGTCTCGGCGAAGCCGTCGCTCTTGCCGGCGGTGCGCAGCAGCTTGGCCCGGCGCACCAGCAGCCGGGCGGTGCGCAACGGCTCGGCGCCGGCGTCCAGGTCGCTCAGCGCGGCCCGGGTCAGGCTCAGCGCCCGGTGCAGCTCGCCGGACTCGATCGCCACCAGCGCGGTCTCCTCCAGCAGGTCGAGGTGACCGGCGCCGAGCAACTCGGCGGCCTCGGGCACCTGCTCCCACAGCTCCAGGACGCGGTCGAGCAGGCGGGCCTGCTCCGCATAGGCGAACCGGCGGCACGCCTCGTCGGCGGCGCGTTTCGCGGCGACCAGGGCGCGCGGACGGTTGTGGGCGGCATGCCAGTGGTGGGCGATCTCGGCGGCCGCCCGGCCGGCCGGCACCAGCCGCGGATCGGCCTCGATCGCCTCCGCATACCGCGCGTGCAGGCGGGTGTGCTCGCCGGGCAACAGGTCGTCGTGAACCGCCTCGCGCACCAGCGCGTGGCGGAACTCATAGCCCCCGTCCGGGTCGAAGACGATCAGCTGGGCGGCGACCACCACGCGCAGCGCGGACTCGCAGGTGATCTCGTCGACCCCGGCCACCTGGGCGATCAGCTCGTGGCCGATCCGGGTGCCGCCGACCGCGGCCACCCGCAGCATCCGCTGGGCCGGCTCGGGCAGCAGGTCGACCCGGGAGAGCAGCAGGTCGCGCAGGGTCTCCGGGATGTCGGAGCAGGCCGGGTCGGCGCTGGCGGCCAGCTGCTCGATGAAGAACGGGATGCCCTGGGCGCGCCGGCTCACCGCGTCGACCGTCTGCGGCTCGGGCTCACCGCCGATCAGGTGGCCGAGCAGCTCGGCGGTGCCCTCCCGGTCGAGCCGGTCGATCTCCAGGCGCTGCACGCCACGGACCCGCTCCAGCTCGGCCACGAACGGGCGCAGCGGGTGGCCGCGGTGCAGCTCGTCGGTGCGATAGGTGCCCAGCAGCATCAGCCGCGGCGCCCGGGCCGAGCGGACCAGGAAGCCGATCAGGTCGCGGGTGGACCGGTCGGCCCAGTGCAGGTCCTCCAGCACCAGCACCACCGGCCGCTCCGTGCCCAGCCGGGCGAACAGCGACCCGACCAGCTCGAAGAGCAGCCCGCGATGGCTCTCGCCGAACGCCGATGCGGGACCGAGCTCGGGCAGCAGCCGGGCGAAGTCGGACTCCCGCCCCTCGAACACCTCGCGCCCCTCGCGGCGGACCAGCTCGCGCAGGGCCGCCGCGAACGGCGCGAAGGGCAGGCCCTCCTCGCCGAGCTCCAGGCACTGGCCGGTGAGCACCCTGACCGGCTCGCCGGCCAACCCCCGAGTGAACTCCTCGACCAGCCGGGTCTTGCCGACGCCGGCCTCGCCGCCGACCAGCAGGACGGCCGGCTCGCCGGCGCGCACCCGGCGGAGCGTGTCGTGCAGCGTGGCGAGCTCGCCGTCCCGGGCGACCAGGATCTCGCTGTGGCTGCTGACCGTCGTCATGAGGTCGAGCATGCCACGCGGGTCCGACAGGAAATGTGAGCCGATCATGCCGCTCGGGACCGGAGGAACGAGCGCCGGCGGAGCGCGAGGAACCGCCACCGTGGCCGCCGTCCACCGGCGGCTTCCCGGGCGCGCCGGTAGGCCTCCGCCTCCTGCCGCAGCTCCGCGCCGCGCTGCTGGGCCAGTTGCAGAGAGATCTCGGGAACCATCTCGGTGCTCCTCGTGAGTCGTGTCGTCGTGCTTGCCGACATCGACTCTTCACCCGAAGGCGGTGCTCCGGCATGGGGACGCCGCCCCATGTCCGGGCCGCCGGCCCCCTTACGCGACGGTCGCCGGGTGCCCGGGCCGCCGTAAGGTACCTGAGTCCCACTACACTTTCCGGCTATGGCAAAACCCCAGGAGAAGGTGTCGTTCGGCGAGCGCCTGAAGCAGATCGGCCAGGTGTTCTCGTTCACCGCGAAACAGGACAAGTGGTTCGTTCCGCTAGTCATCGGCGCGGTGGCGATCCCGATCGCCCTGACCGTGACAGCCGTGCTCCTGGGTCTCGGCCTGCTCTGGATCCCGGTCGGCGTGCTGGTCACCCTGCTCGCCGTGCTGATCGTGCTGAACCTGCGCTCGAACACGGCGATGATGAACGTGGCCGAGGGTCAGCCCGGCGCGGCCGCCTCGCTGATGGAGAACATGCGCGGCGACTGGCGGGTCCGCCCGGCGGCCAGCTCGACCACCCAGTTCGACATGGTGCACGTGGTGATCGGCCGGCCCGGCGTGATCCTGCTCGCCGAGGGCAACCCGCAGCGGGTCAAGGCCCTGCTCGGCCAGGAGAAGAAGCGGCTGTCCAAGGTGATCGGCAACGCGCCGCTCTACGACTACGTGATCGGCAGCGAGGAGGGCCAGCTCCCGGTCCGCAAGCTGCGCACCACGATGCTGAAGCTCCCGCGCAACCTCACCGGCAAGGACGTCAACGCGCTCGACAAGCGGCTCGGCGCGCTGATGGCCCGCCCGCAGATGCCGAAGGGCGCGATCCCCAAGAACATGCGGCCCGGCAAGGGCGCCTTCCGGCAGCAGCGCCCGCGCTGAGCCCAGCTCCATCCCGGTGATCCCCCTCACCGGGCCACGAACTGAAGACGGAGGCGAGATGTCAACCGCTGGGCCGAACCGCCTGGATCGCCGGCTGTCGACCTGCGAGGTCGGTGACGTCTGGTCCGGCGCCGACGCTCAGGGCCGGCCCATGACCGTGGCCCAGCTCAACGAGCTGGCCTCGGCCGACGACCGCTGGCGGAGCGCCTTCCGGGCGGCCTCGGAGGCGCTCGGCGCGGCGGAGGACGACGGGCTGCCGATCGCCGGGTCCGACCACGACGCCGAGCGGCCCTGGGTGGCCTGTCCCGAGGTGCCCGGCAGCGGCGGCGCCGCGGAGATCTTCACGGTGCTCGGTCAGCAGCTGCGCCCGGCTTTCGCCGGAGAGACCGCGCTTTCCGTACGCACGGAGCCCGACCCACCCACGGTGCCGTTCCAGCCGGTCACGCCGGGATCGGTCGCCGCGGCGCAGCCCACGGCCACGCATCCGGTCCCGATCCAGCCGGTGGCCACCCACCCGGTCGCCGCGCACCCGGTCTCCGCGCAGCCGATCTCCGGGCACCCGGTCTCCGGCCGGCCGCTCTCCGGGCGCCCGACGTCCGGGCCGCCGACCTCGGGGCTGCCGTCGTTCGGTAACCCGATCTCGGTGGTGCCGATCTCCGGGGGCTCCCCGGCGTACCGTCAATCGGGTGTCGGACCGCGACCGGACCGCCTCCTGTTGCTGATCGTGGCCCTGGTGTCGTTGCTGGTCGGCGCCGCCATCGGCGCCGCCGTGGTGACCGTGGGCAGCGACGGCGACAAGGCGAGCCCCCAGCCCAGCAGCGCTCCGGTCACCTACACCGACGCGCAGCTGTTGCTGCCGGCCACCCCGCCGGCCCGGCCCGGCCTGGACCCGGCGCCGGACGGCACCTGGCCGGACGACTGGCCCAAGTTCCCGTGGGGCAAGCCCGAGGTGCAGGACGTGACCGGGCTGCCCGGCCTGGGCTTCGACTTCCGCATGCCGACCGGCTGGACCTGCGAGCTCGCCGAGAAGGCCGAGGCCGCGGTGCACTACCGGTGCGGCCTGTGGGAGGGCACCACGCTGACCGCCGGGGGCGACCTCACGGTGCGGACCTGCGTGGCGGTCTGCGACGACACCGCGCGCACCGCCCTGCGGCAGCGCGAGGAGGCCTGGGGTCTACGGTGGACCAGCGGCACCTCGTTGCGCTCCTGGGCCGACACCGCCGAACTGGACGGCCAGGCGGTCTACGGGCTGGTCTACGTCGGGTTCTGGCGCACTGTTCCGGAGGGCGTCCTCGACCGGGAGGTCGTCCTGCGGATGACCGCGCCGGTGGCCGCGGCGGACGACGTCAAGAAGGTGGCCGACAGCATCCGCGACCGCACGTACTCGCAATAAGGAGTCCTCCGTGGCCAGCACCCTCGCTGTCCCCAGCACATACCCGACCATCCGCGACGCGCTCGAGGTGGCGCCGGACGGCGCGGTCGTCACCATCGCCCCCGGGACCTACCGGGAGCGGATCGAGCTCCAGGGCCGGCGGCTGACCCTGCGCGGCACCGGGGAGCCGGACACCGTCGTGGTGGACGCGGCCGGGCTGGAGGGGCCGGCGCTGGCCGTGCTCGGTGGCGAGGTGACCGTCGAGGGCCTGGCTCTGACCTCCGGCGACTACCCCGCGGTCTCGGCGATCAACGCCCGGCTGACGGTCCGCAGGACCCGGCTCGCCGCCGGTTACGGCGCCGGGCTCCAGGCCACCGACATGTCCACCGTGGAGGCCGCCGAGGTGCAGGTCCAGCGCGGGCAGTACGGCCTGGTCTTCTCCGACTCGGGCGGCACCGTGGACTCCTGCGAGATCCGCGGGGTGAACGACGACGGCATCATCGTCCGGCTCGGCGCCGACCCGGTGATCCGCAACACCACGGTCGCCGACTGCGGATATCGCGGGGTCTACGTCTACCAGTCCGGCCGCCCGGTGCTCGAGCGCTGCGACATCTCCGGCACCGGCGACGCCGGCATCGTGGTGGCCAACAGCAGCGCCCCGCAGATCCGGGAGACCTGGGTGCACCAGACCAGTGGCTCCGGCATCGTGATCGGCGCCGGCTGCACCGCGGTCGTCGAGCAGTGCCGGGTGGAGGGCACCGCCGAGCCCAAGGTGAGCGTCGACCCGCGGGCGCAGGCCACGGTCACCCTCTCCGAGGGCGGTCCGGCGCCGCGGGCCGGGATCAGCGACGCCGGCGGCGGCCAGGACGCCGCCGAGGTGGACCGGTTGCTCACCGAGCTCGACTCGATGATCGGCCTGGCCGGCGTGAAGAACGAGGTCCGCGCCCTGATCGACGAGATCCAGGTGAACGAGTGGCGGCGCAGCGCCGGGCTCTCGGTGGGCGCGGCCAGCCACCACCTGATCTTCACCGGCGCCCCGGGTACCGGTAAGACGACGGTGGCCCGGATCTACGGCCAGCTGCTCAAGGCGCTCGGCGTGCTGCCCAACGGCCGGTTCCGCGAGGTGTCCCGGCGTGACCTGGTCGGGCAGTACATCGGGCACACCGCGGAGAAGACCACGTCGGTGTTCGAGGAGGCGATGGGCGGGGTGCTGTTCATCGACGAGGCGTACACGCTGTCCCGGGCCGGCGGGGCCAGCGCCGACTTCGGCCAGGAGGCGATCGACACCCTGGTCAAGCTGATGGAGGACCACCGCGACCAGGTCGCCGTGA
Organism: Actinoplanes ianthinogenes; assembly: GCF_018324205.1. Taxonomy (NCBI): domain Bacteria; kingdom Bacillati; phylum Actinomycetota; class Actinomycetes; order Micromonosporales; family Micromonosporaceae; genus Actinoplanes; species Actinoplanes ianthinogenes. Next base: position 6,409,165 of record NZ_AP023356.1, on the reverse strand, counting down.
TCGTCGCCGGGTACACCCAGGAGATGCTCGACTTCCTGGACGCCAACTCGGGTCTGGCCTCCCGGTTCGCCAAGACCCTCGAATTCGAGAACTACGGCCCGGACGAGCTGGTCCTGATCGCCACCCGGATCGCCAAGAACGACGACTACGTGTTCGCCGACGGCCTCACCGAGGCGCTCTACGAGCACTTCTCGCAGATCGAGCGGGACCGCAACTTCGGTAACGCGCGCGAGGCCCGCAAGCTGCTGGAGGGCATGCGCAAGGCGCAGTCCGGCCGGCTGCGCTCGATCGGCCGGATGCCCAGCCGGGACGATCTGACCACGCTGGTCATCGACGACCTGCTGACAGCGATCCGCTGATTGTCGGTGGCGGCACATAGAATGGGCTCTCTATCGCGGGGACGGGGAGGCGAGCGATGAACCCTGAGGGTTACCCGGGGCAGGCGGCGCCTCCGCAGGCTCACGCGACCGCCGCGGCCACCCCGTTGCGCCGGGTCACCGCCCAGGCCCGGGGCAGCGTTCCGGTGCCGGCCGCGCCCGCCGCCGCGCCGGTGCCGCAGCGGCAGCCGACGCCCTCGCCGAGCCCGGCCGGCGCGGCCGCCGACGCCGGGGTCCGGGCGATCCCGCGCCGCGGCCAGGTGGGCCCGCTCAGCCTCACCCAGATCGTGGTCGCCGAGCTGTCCGTGCTGGCCACCGTGGCGGCGGCGATCCAGGGGCCGCTGGCCGCGCTGGTCGTCGGCGCGATCGGGCTGGTCCTGATCGTGATCTTCTTCGCCCGGCAGCAGGGCCGCTGGTGGCTGGAGCACCGGCAGGTCTCCCGGGCGCACGGCCGGCGCCGGGCCGCCGCGCTGGAGACCGGCAGTGGCCCGGTCCTGGCCGCGCTGCGCACCATCGCGCCTGGTCTCGCGATCCGCGACATGACCGCGCAGGACGGGGCGAGAGCCGGGGTGGCCAAGGACGAGGCCGGCTGGTTCAGCGTGGTCGCGCTCACCCCGACCGCCCCGATGCACCACGACGGCGCCCCGATCCCGCTGGACGCGCTGGTCAGCGTGCTCGCCGCGACCGAGCAGCCGGGCGTGGTGCTGGAGCTGGTCACGCACACCGTGCCGGCGCCCAGCCCCGACGTGCACGCCTCGTCGCCGGCCGGCTCGTCCTACCGGCAGCTGGTCGAGTCGCTCAGCCCGGAGCCGGTCCCGGCGCACCGCGAGTCCACGATCAGCGTCCGGGTGGACGCCCGGGTGCTCGCCGAGGCGCTCTACGATCACACCGCCGACCTGGAGGCGGCCGCCGCGCTGGTGGCCGGCCTGGGCCGCAAGGTGGCGACCAGCCTGCGCCGGGTCGGGATCGGCTGCCGGGTGCTGGACGCCGACGAGCTGCTGGCCGTGCTGGCCCGGTCCTGCGACGTCGAGGCCGGCGCGCTGACCGAGGGCTCGCAGGTGGACGAGGACTGGACGCACTGGCGGTCGGCCCGCCTGGTCCACCGGACGTATTGGTTGAAGACCTGGCCGACGTCGGCCGGCGAGATCGGCTCGCTGTTCGCCTGGGCGGCCACCGCGCCGGCCGCGCAGACCAGCGTGGCCCTGGTGCTGAACGCGGCCGCCGACGGGGACGACGTGGCGGTGCGGGCCTTCATCCGGCTGGCCACCCGGCCCGACGCCGACCTGGGCGCGCTCGACCGGGTGCTGGTCGACGGGGTCCGGCGGGTCGGGGCGGAGCTCCAGCCGCTGGACGGGGAGCACGGGCCGGCGGTCTATGCCACGGCACCGACCGGAGGTGGGGCGGGATGACACATCCGGACCAGGAGGGCGGCTGGCGGCCCGGTCAGGACTCCTCGGAGCGTTCCGACTCCGATGATGATCGGCAGTTGCCGCCTCCTCCGGCGATCTTTCCGCCCAGCGCGGTTGCCAGGGCGTCGGTGCGGCCGCCGCAGGGGCCGTTCCCGCCTCAGGGCGCGCCGCAGCAATACCCTGCCCCGGGTGGGCCGCAGCAGTTCCCCGCTCCGGGTGGGCCGCAGCAGTTTCCTGGCCCGGGCACGTCGCAGCAGCTTCCGGCGCCGGGCACGCAGCAGCAGTTCCCCGGTCCCGGCACCTCCCAGCAGTTCCCCGCGCCGGGTTCACCACAGCAGTTCCCCGGTCCCGGCACCTCCCAGCAGCTCTCCGCGCCGGGTTCGCCACAGCAGTTCCCGGCGCCCGGTGCACCGCAGCAGTTCCCGGCGCCCGGTGCACCGCAGCAGTTCCCAGGCCCCGGCGCGTCGCAGCAGTTCTCGGGGCCCGGTGCGTCGCAGCAATTCTCCGCGCCGGGTGGGTCGCAGGCGCAGCACGGGCAGTTTCCCGGGCAGGCGCAGTTCGCGCCGCCTCCGCAGGGGCAGTTTCCCGCGCAGGCTCAGGTGGCGCCGCCGGGCCAGGCCGTGGCTCCGATGCCGGCGCAGCCCATCCAGCCCTTCCAAGGTCAGCCCATCCAGCCGGTCCAGGGGCAGACCGGCGTGGCCCCGGCCCCGCTGGGTCAGCAGCAGGGCAGCGCCGAGGGCGTCGGCCGCCGCCTGGCCGCGCCGCAGCTGACCTCGGCCCCGCTGGCCGGTCCGCAGGGCCGCGCGATGGCCGCCGCCGCGCACGGCTGGGAAAACGACACCCCGCCGGAGGAGCCGCCCGCGAGCGACGACGACGCCCGCACCGGCCCGTCCGGCAAGACGTCGCCGCTGCACATCGGCTGGCACGCCATCTCCCGCAAGACGCTGCGCCGGGTGACCGTCGCCCCGTCCGCCGGCGCCGGCCTGGTCCTCGGCCGCGACCGCCAGCAGGTCCCGGTCCCGCTGCGCCTCTTCGCCCCCGAGCCGGTCCGGATCGCCCTGGTCGGCGGCGTCTGGGCGGCCCAGCTCCTGATCTTCCGCGCCTTCGCCCTGGGCGCCCGGGTGGTCGTGATCACCACCGAGCCCCGCGCCTGGGCCGGCTTCGGCGAACGCGCCACCGGCCAGTACAACCGCCTCACCGTGCACAGCAGCGACCAGGGCGTGCAGCTCAACGGCACCGCCCAGATGCCCACCCTGGCCGTCTACGACCTGGGCATGACCGGCCCGGCCACCACCCCGCCGCTCGGCCCGTGGCGCACCCAGCTGACCATCCTCCGCCAGCTCGACCGCCCCGGCCTGGCCGCGCTCCAGGACGCCCAGTTGACCCTCCTCCAACGCCTCGGCGGCGACGAGTCCGCCCTGGCCGCCTCGGCGCTCAAACTGCGCCCTCACAGCAGCCAGTTCCTCCAGTTCATGGCCGACGACATGCTCGCGCTGATCGGCGACGGCACCGACCGCTACCTGTTCCTCGCCCAGACCCAGACGGAGCAGCAGTTCGTCGGCCTCCCCCGCCGCTGACCCACTTCCCCCAGCACCAAACCCCGCCGCCCGCCGCCGGGTCGCTCAACCTCGCGCATCACCCCTTTCCGGTACGCCCTCGGCCGCTGCCGACCAACCACCGCTCTCGCGCCCGCCTGACAACTCCCCCGCGCCCGGACCTTGTCCATGGATCCGGCGCGTAGCGTTCAGGCCCGCGCCATTGCAATGACGCCTTGCTCGTTCATTGCAGTCAAATTTCTGCCATTGCAACGATTTCAGCGCTCTGAACTGCTAATAGTCGACTATCACGCAACGAAGTAGTTGCTCGATTCTTGAACGCAACGTAGCGTTTCTGTTGTCGGAAACAGCTACGAGCACTGGAGAGCATGATGCAGAAGTTCGCCACCCCGGCCCCGATCTCCGCCGTCCTGGACGTTCCGGCCGGCCGGATCCAGCTCATCGCCGCGGACCGCGCCGACACGACCGTCGAGGTCCGGCCTGCGAATCCCGGCAAGAGCCGCGACGTCAAAGCCGCCGAGCGGACCACCGTCAGCTACACCGATGGGGTCCTGCGGGTGCACGCCCCCGAGGCCAAGCACCAGTTCATCGGCTCGCCCGGCTCCCTGGAGATCACCGTGCAGCTGCCGGCCGGCTCGCACGTCGAGGCCACCGCCGACGCCACCGAGCTCCGCGGCGTCGGCCGGCTGGGAAACCTCGCGTTCGACGGCGCCTACCGCCAAATCAAGATCGACGAGGCCACCGGCGTGCGCCTGACCGCGGTGGACGGCGACGTCGAGGTGGGCCGCCTGAACGGCCCGGCCGAGATCACGACCACCCGCGGCGACATCCGGATCGCCGAGGCCAAGCGCGGCACCGTGGTGCTGAGTACCCAGTCCGGCAGCATCTCGGTCGCCGTCGCCCCCGGCGTCTCGGCCGCGCTGGACGCCGGCACCTCGTTCGGCCGGATCAGCAACTCCCTCAGAAACGACGGCACCGCCGACCTCGACATCCGCGCCACCACCTCCTACGGCGACATCACCGCCCACAGCCTCTGACCGCGACAGCGGACGGCACCGACCACAGCCGACGGACGATGCGGTGGGCCGGCCGACAGCGCCGAGCCCACCGCCGCACACACGGGCACCAACAGACCCCCCGGACATGAACAGGTGGAAGAAAATGACCAAGAACAACACCTCCCCGACCGGTACGCCGTGGACCGGCATGGTCGCGGTCGACGACACCGCACTGGCCGTGACCGACACGGGCGGGTCCGGTGTTCCGGTGATCTACCTCAACGGGCAGTTCGCCACCCAGGGCTACTGGCGGCACCTGATCGCCGCGCTCGGGCCGGGATGGCGGCACATCACCTACGACGAGCGGGCTCGCGGCAAGAAGTCGAAACTGTCGGCGGACTATTCGTTCGAGGCTGCGGTCCGCGACGTCGACGCCGTGCTCGCTGCCCGGGGCGTGCACCGGGCGCTGGTGGTGGGCTGGTCCTACGGCGCGTTCGTCGCGGCTCACTGGGCCAGCCGGAACCCGGACCGCACCATCGGCGCGGTCCTGGTCGACGGGGCGCAGCCGTCCGACTGGCTGGACGAGGCCATGGAGTTGCGGATCCGGAAACTGTTCCGCCGCATGCGATGGTTCATGCCGCTGCTGCGCCCGACCGGTCTGGCCCCCCGGCTGACGGCCGAGCAGCAGGCCGAGTCGAACATCGAGCTCGGCCGGGTCGCCCGGGAGCGCGAGCTGGGTCCGGTGCTGGACCGGATCACCGTACCCACCCGGTACGTGGTCGCGTCGGGCACCTCTTTCGGGAGTCGTGGCGACGAGCAGGAACGGATCCGGGCCGGCCTCGACGCGGTGGTCACCCGCAACCCGAACATCAAGATCAGCGCCAAGGTGGCCAGCAACCACGGCGCGATCCTGCGCAAGGACTTCCCGGCCGTCGTGGCGGCGATCACCGAGGTGTCCACCCTCGCCGACCAGCAGCCCACCGACTGATCGGCGCCGACGCGCAGGTGACCGGGACGTGGGCGGAAACGAGCCGCGAGCAGCCGCGTACCGAAAAACTGCGAACCGGACGAAGCAGCGGACCGGAAGCGGGAAGCGAACCGGAAGAAAGGCCGAAGCGGGCCCGGCGAGCGAACGCTCGCCGGGCGGAAAGCGGAAGGGCAGAAAAGCGGAGGGGCGGAAGGGCGGAAAGGGCGGTCAGCGGGCCGGTGGGGTCCAGGCGAGCTGGACCAGGCGGGCCCCGTGCCGGCGGGTGATCATCCAGGCGCGGCCCGGAGGCAGGACCTGGGGTTTGACCGTGCCGAAGAGCGGGCCCTCCTCGCGCGGACCGGACATCATGATGCCGGGCGAGGCCAGCTCGCGGATGCGGCCGATGACCGGGTCGAACATCGCGCGGGCGGCACCGCCGATGCGACGGGTGATCACCAGGTGCAGGCCGATGTCGCGGGCCTGCGGGAGGAACTCCAGCAGGGGCAGCAGCGGGTTCTGCGAGGCGGCGGCGACCAGGTCGTAGTCGTCGACCAGGACGTAGAGCTGCGGGCCTTTCCACCAGCTGCGGTTGGCGAGCATCTCCGGGGTCACGTCCGGGCCGGGGAGGCGTTCCCGCATCACCACCACGACCTGGTTGATCAGGTCGGCGGTGACCTGGTGCGAGGTGCCGTAACCGATGGTGTTCTCGGCCGGGATGCAGCCGAGCAGGCTGCGCCGCAAGTCGACGCAGAGCACCCGGGCCTCGGCCGGGCTGTTGCCGGCCACGATCGATTTGGCCAGGCTGCGCAGGAACGAGCTCTTGCCGCTCTCGATGTCACCGAAGAGCAGCGCGTGCGGCTCGGCATCGAAGTCCAGCCAGACCGGCTGGAGGTCGGCTTCGGCGATGCCGATCGGGACGACCGGGCCGCGGGCGGCGGGCAGCATCTCGAACGGCAGCTCCGGCGGCAGCAACCGGACCTTGGGCGCGGGCGGGCCGCTCCAGTGCTCGGTGGCGTGTTTGACCAGCTCGGCGACCGCCTCGGCGAGGTCGTCGGCGCGCTGCTCCCGGTCGATGCGGGGCAGCGCGGCGAGGAAGTGGTGCCCCTCCGGGGTGAGACCGTGGCCCGGCGACTGCTCGGGCACGTTCACCGCCTCCCGCCGGTTGATCACCGAGTCGGTGGGCTCGCCGAGGCGCAGCTCGATCCGGGTGCCGAAGACGTCGCGGATCTGCGGGCGCACGTCCATCCAGCGGTTCGCCGCGGCGACCACGTGGATGCCGAAGCCGAGACCCCGGTTGGCCAGCTCGTTGACCGTGGGCTCCAGGTCCTCGAACTCGGCGCGCAGGGTGGACCAGCCGTCGATGACCAGGAACACGTCGCCGAACGGGTCCTCGGCGAACCGGCCCTGGGCCTTGGCCCGCCGGTACGCCGTCATGCCCTCCACGTTCTGCTGGGCGAACAGGTCCTCGCGGATCCGCATCAGCCCGTGCACCTCGGCGATCGTCCGGCGCACCCGGTCCACGTCGCGACGGGTGGCGACGCCGCCGACGTGCGGCAGGTCGGTGAGCGCGCTGAGCGGGCCACCACCGAAGTCGAGGCCGTAGAACTGCACCTCACGCGGGGTGTGCACGAGCGACAGGCTGGTGATCAGCGTGCGCAGCAGGTTCGACTTGCCGGACTGGGAGCCGCCGACCACCAGCAGGTTGCCGGCCGCGCCGGAGAGGTCCAGCCACATCGGGTCGCGGCGCTGGTCGAACGGCTTGTCGATGATGCCGACCAGGGCGTGCAGGGTGCCGAACCGCTCCGCCGCGTCGACCGTGAGGCCGCGGTCCGGCATCGAGATCACCGGCGGGAGCATCTGGCCGAGGGTGGGCGCCTTGTCCAGCGGGGGCAGCCACACCTCGTGCGCCGGGGTGCCGCGACCCTCCATCTGCCGGGCCAGCACGTCCATCAGGGTGTCGCCCTGAACCTTCTCCTCGACCTCCTGGCCGGTCTCGGCCGCCTCCGGGCGCTCCTCGTGGAGCGGGGCCGAGTAGTAGGTGCTGAACTCGCGGATCGGGCTGCCCGCCCGGGTGCCGCCGGCGGCGACGGTGCCCTCCTTGCGGACCGCGCCCGACACGTAAGCCGCCTTGAGCCGGACCAGGCCGTCGGTGCCGGCCCGCAGATAGCCGTGGCCGGGGTGGTGCGGCAGCTCGTAGGCGTCCGGCACGCCGAGGACCGCGCGGCTCTCCATCGAGGAGAAGGTGCGCAGACCGATCCGGTACGACAAATGGGACTCCAGCCCGCGCAGCCGGCCCTCGTCCAGTTTCTGCGAGGCGAGCAGCAGGTGGATGCCGAGCGACCGGCCCACCCGGCCGATCTGGACGAACATGTCGATGAAGTCGGGGCGGTCGGCGAGCAGCTCGGAGAACTCGTCGACGATCAGGACCAGGCTGGGCAGCGGGGCCAGCGGCACCCCGGCCGCGCGGGCCCGCTCGTAGTCCCGGGCCGAGGCGTAGTTGCCGGCTTTGCGCAGCAGCTCCTGGCGGCGGGTGAGCTCACCCTGGATGGCGCCGAGCATCCGGTCGACCAGGGGCTGCTCGTCCTGGAGGTTGGTGATCATCGCGGCGGTGTGCGGCAGCCGGTCGAGCGAGGCGAAGGTCGCGCCGCCCTTGTAGTCGACCAGCACGAAGTTGAGGATCTCCGGGTTGTGGGTGAGCGCCAGCGCCACCACCAGGGTGCGCAGCAGCTCCGACTTGCCGGAGCCGGTGGCGCCGATCAGCAGGCCGTGCGGGCCCATGCCGTCCTGCGCCGACTCCTTGAGGTCCAGCTCGATCGGGCGGCCGTCGACGCCGATGCCGATCGGCACCCGCAGCCGGTCCCGGTTCGGCCGACCGGCCCAGAGCGTCTCCAGGTCGACCTGGTAGGGGTCGTCCTGCTCGAGCAGCTCGGCCAGGCCCATGTCCTGCGAGATGGCGGGCTGATCGCCGAAGGTCGCGGCGGACAGCCGCAGCGGCGCCAGCTCGCGGGAGAGCACCTCCATGTCGGCCAGCGCGAGCCCGTCCGCCTTGCCCACCTCGGTGGAGCCGTCCATGGTGACGCCGGTGATGGTCCCGTCCGGAGCGATCTGAAGGACCACCGAGCTGTCGTCGAGCAGCCGGGGCGGCGGGACGGACAGGTCGAGGATGGTGACCCCGGCGACGCCGCCCTCGGTCATCAGGTGGTCGGAGCCGGCCGTCGAGCCGCCGTCGATGATCACCACCACGTGCGGGCCGCCGGGCGGCGGGCCGGACGGGTCGAACCGGGACCGGTTGACCAGCACGTCGTCGAGCATCGCCTCGAGCGCCGGGACGCTGGGCGCGACCAGCCGGACCGGGCCGACCGCGTCGGTCTTGTCCGGGTGCTGGGCGTGCGGCAGCCATTTCGCCCACTCCCACCAGGGCCGCTGGTGGTCCGGCACGCAGACGCCGATGCGCAGGTCGTCGGGGGCGTGGAAGGTGGCGATCTGGGCGACCAGGGCACGGGTGAAGTCGTGCACCGCGTGGTCGGCGCCGCGCAGATAGATGTGCGAGAAGTCGCGCAGCGCGACCGAGACCGGCAGGTCGGGAACGACCGAGTAGGTGTTGACGAACTTGCGCAGCGCCATCGCGCAGAGCGGCTCCAGCTCGTCGACCGGGCGGGTCTGCGGCGGGATCAGGCGGGTCGCCACCTCCTGCACGCCGACCGCGATCCGGACCACGGTGAAGTCGGCGTCGCCCCGGCGCCGCTCCCAGAGCCGGCCGCTGTCGGCGAAGGTCCAGAGGGTGGCCGGGTCGGGATTGCGGTAATAGAGCGCCTCGCGCTGCTGACGGATCGTGTTCCGCAGCTGGGCGCGGAGCTGGGAGAGGTGCCGCAGATACTGCCGGCGGGACTCGATCATCTCGCGCTTGCCGGGGCCCGAGGTGTTGGTCGCCATCATCGCGATCATGCCGAGGATGGACACCCCGTACATCGCGCCGGCGACGTAGGTCAGCGGGCCGCCGCCCTGCCGGCTCATCATCAGGCCCATCGCCGCCGCGCCGGCGCCCATCGGCAGCACCATGAGCATCCGGGTCCAGCCCTTGGCGGCGGCCGACGGCACCTCGGGCGGCGGGTCGAGCAGCACCTCGCCGGAGGGCATCAGCGGCGCCGGGCGGCGCGGGGGGCGCTTGACGATGGTGACGGTCACGCTTGGCTCTCCCCTGGTCCGTATTGCCGCTCATCTTAGCCGTCACCCCCGACAGCGAAGCCCCGGAAGGCATTCGCCGGGGCGAATCCCGACGGAGCGGGCCTGCTAGTTTGTGTGGCACTGAAGGCACAGCAGGAGGTGACCGCGTGACCGCACCGGGTGGCCCGAGTCTGGCCCGGGTGACGATCGCCGCGCCGACCCGCCGGATGGACATCGCCCTGCCGGACAACATGCTGGTGGGCGAGCTGTTGCCGCACCTGTTGCGGCACGCCGAGGGCGCGCTGGGCGAGCCGACCGAGCGGCACGGTGGCTGGGTGCTGCGCCGGGCCACCGGCGCCGCCCTGGAGCCGCACCGCAACCTGGCCGCCCAGGGTGTCCGGGACGGGGAGCTGCTGCATCTCAAGCCGGCCCGCGAGGACTGGCCCGAGCTGGCCTATGACGACGTCGTCGAGGTGATCGCCAGCGGCGCCCGGCGCGCCGGGCGGTCCTGGGGCGCCGCCGCCACCCGCCGCTGCGGCTTGGCGATCTTCGCGGTCGCGCTGCTGGTCGGCCTCTACGGTCTGGCCTACGGCGGCCCGGCCCGGCAGACCGCGGCGATCGTCGCGCTGGCCGTGGCCCTCGGGCTGGCCGTGGTCGGCATCCTGCTGTCCCGGGCGTTCACCGACGCGGCCGCCGGCGGCGTGGTCGCCGCCAGCGGCCTGCCCTACGCGTTCTTCGGCGGCGCCTGGCTGCTCGCCGAGACCGGCGCCGAGGTTCTCGACATCGGCGCCCCGGCCCTGCTGCTCGGCTCCGCGGTGCTGCTGGTGTTCAGCGTGCTCGGGCACACCGGGGTGGCCGGCCTGCCGCGGCTCTTCGTGGCCGGCGTCTCGGTCGCCCTGACCGGCCTGCTGGCCGCGCTGCTCACGCTCGGCGGGGTGTCCTCGGACGGCGCCGCCGCGGTGGCGCTGACCGCCGCGATCGGGCTGCTCCCCGGCTATCCGGTGCTGGCCAGCTGGATCGGCCGGCTGCCGTTCCCCGAGCTGCCCAGCCGGGCCGAGGAGATCCTCAAGGACAAGCCGATGCCGCGCCGGGCGGACGTGTTCGCCGCCGTGGTGCGGGCCGACGAGGTGCTCACCGGGCTGCTGCTGGCCGCCGCGTTCAGCAGCGTCGTGGCGATCGTCTTCCTGGGGTGGTCGCACCCGAGCACGTCGGCGATGCTCCTGATCGTCGCCGCGGTCGCCGCCCTGATGCTGCGCTCCCGGCTGCTGGCGACACCGCAGCAGCGCGGCCCGCTGCTGGTGGCCGGGGTGGCCGGCCTGGCCGTGCTGGGCGTCGGCGCGGTGCACAACGACGTGATCCCCGGCCTGGTGCTGCTGGCCGCCGCCGCGGTGGCCGGCGGCCTCGCGCTCTACACCGCGGTGGTCTACAGCCAGCGCCAGCCCTCGCCCTACCTGGGCCGCGCCGCCGACCTGCTGGACGTGCTGTCGATCATGGCGCTGATCCCGCTGGCCTGCGCGGTGATGGGCGTCTTCGACGACATCCGCGGGCTGTTCTCCTCGATCGGCGGGTGATCCGGCGTGGCTTCCCGGCGTGACCAGCTCCAGTCGTACCAATTCTTGAACCAGCGGGTGATCTCCGCCTTCGTGATGCGGGAGACCGACCCGGCGCAGTCCCCGCTGCGGCGCGGCATCGGCGCGCTGTTCGGCGGCCTGATGGTGGCGGTGCTGATCGCCGCCGGATTCGGCATCTACGGCATTCTCACGAACGTCGGCACCGACGCGTGGAAAGCCGACGGCACGGTCGTGGTCGAGAAGGAGACCGGCGCCAGCTTCGTCTACGTGCAGGGCCGGCTCAACCCGGCACTCAACTTCACCTCGGCCAAGCTGGCCGCCGGCCGGCCGAACCCGCAGGTCTACCGGGTCGCGGCCAAGGCACTGGCCGACACCCCGCGCGGCGTCACCATCGGCATCCCGAACGCGCCCGCCTCGCTGCCCGCGGGCGACCAGCAGGTCGGCCTGCCCTGGACGATGTGCGCGGTGCCGGGCGACGACCCGGCCGCCGCGCTGCTGATCGCCCAGACCGGCCCGGCCGGCACCCTGCTCGGCGACAACGGCCTGCTGGTGACCGACGGCACCGACCGGGACGCGCAGCTGGTCTGGCACGGCTTCAAGCACCGGATCGACGACGCGCAGACCACGGTGCCGGCGCTGTTCGGCGCGGTGGACGTCACCGAGGTGAGCACCGCCTGGCTGAACGCGCTGCCGGCCGGCGCCGACATCGAGCCCCTCCAGGTGGAGAACCGCGGGGCCCGCTCGGACCGGGTGACCGGCTTCGTCAACGGGCAGGTGCTGACCGTCGAGACCGGGACCGGCGACAAGCAGTACTACCTGATCCTGGACGAGGGTCTGCTGCCGATCACCGCGCTCCAGCAGGCGGTGCTGAAGGCCAAGTTCCCGGCCGAGCCGCGGATCGTGGACAACAGCGTGATCGCCCCGTTCTTCCCGCTGCTCAAGCAGAACAACGGGCCGGCCGACGCGCAGCCGCCGAAAGACCCGCCGCAACTGGTGACGATCGCGGCCGGCACCACCGCGTGCGCGATCACCCGCGCGGCGGCCAAGGCGCCGACGATCACCTACGGCGGTCAGGCCGCCGGTCTCGCCTCGGCGGTGCCGACCGCCGGCAGCACCCCGGGCGGCAAGGCGCTGGCCGACGCGGTGCTGGTGCCGGCCGGCCGGTTCGCCCTGGTGAAAGTGCCGGGTTCGGGCGGCTACCAGGTGGTGACCGACCTCGGGGTGCGGCATCCGGTGCCGAGCGCGGACGCGCTCAGCCGGCTCGGTTACGCCCCGACCGCGGCGACCGAGGTGCCGACCGCGCTGGTGGACAGCATCCCGCAGGGAGTCACGCTGGACCCCGCCGCGGCGGTGAAGCCGGTCTCCCCGGTCAATTAGGGCCGGGCTGCTCCAGCAGCATGACCGGCGGGCCGGGCTCGACCGGCTCGTCGTACTCGGGCAGCGGCGGCGCCGTCGCGGGCCGCCAGTGCTGCCGCCGGCTGCGCCGGATCGCCGCGGTCACCATCAGCACCGCCACCACCGCGACGGCCGCGATGATCGCGCCGGTGTAGGCGGCCACCCGGCGCCGCTGCTCGGCGCCGGTGCGCTCGGCGGCCGGCGCGGACATCGCCGGCAGGGCCCGCTCCCGCTTCGTGCTGATCTGCCCGGTGATCGCGGCGTACGGGTTGACCACGCCGGCGCCGAACGCGTCCCCGGCGACGGCCGGGCTGGCCGACGCGGTGAGCAGCCGGGTCAGGTCGGCGACCGGCATCTTCCCGGACCGGTTGCGGATCAGCGCGGCGGCCGCGCCGACGTAGCCGGCGGCCAGCGCGGTGCCGTCCGCCTCGGCGGCACCGCCGCCCTGGAGGGTGGGCACGGCCACCCCGGGAGCGACCAGGTCGACGTAGTCCCCGTGCTGGGACTTGGTGTAGATCTGACCGCTCCGGTCGATCGCGCCGACCCCGATCACCCCGTCGTAGGCGGCCGGGTACGGCGTCGGGTTCTTGTCCTCCGCCGAGCCGAGATCCCCCACCGCCGCGATCACCGGCACGTCCTGGGCGATCGCCGACGCGACCGCCGAGCGCATCCGCTGCCCGTCCTGGTAGACCGCGCAGGCCACCACGATCACCTGGGCGCCGTTCTGCAAGGCCAGCTCGATGCCCCGGCCGATCGACCCGGGCGTGGCCGCGGCCTGCGCCGACGAGTTGTCCGGAACCACCCGGATCGGCAGCACGGTCGCCCGGTACGCCAGACCGACGACCGGGCTGCCGTCGGCCGGCTCGGCGGCGATCACCCCGGCCACCTGGGTCCCGGTGCCGGTGCAGTCGGTGTTCGCCGTGCCGCGCTGGGCGACCGCGTCGACGCCGGAGAACACCCGGCCGTCGAGCTGCGGGTTGCTGGCCTGGACGCCGGTGGAGAGAACCGCGACCTCGACGCCGCCACCCCGGCTGAACCGGCCGATCGCGTCCATCGCGAGCATCTGGCGGGGCCAAGCGGTGTCCCCGCTGACCTGGCCGGCCTGCGCGCACTCGGCGGCGTGCGCGGGGGCGGGCCCGAACCCACCCGGCGCCATGACCGCGAGCAGGGCGACGGCCGCAGCGCGCGCGACTGAGCGCGTCATGGTCGATAACACGCACCGATGATATGCCCGTCGATCCGCACGGCAGTCAGTCGCGGCTCGGCGGCTCCGGCTCGAAGGTCAGCAGCACGGGCACCTGGTCGGCGGAGACCTCGAAGCCGGAGGCGCCGTCCGGGTCGACCGAGACCCCGTGGTCCTCCGGCCAGACCGCGAGCGCCAGCGCGAACGGCACCTCGGTCACCACGATCGGCTCCGGGTGGCTCGCCGCGAGCGACTCCGCGCTGGTGAACACCTCGATCATCCGATCCGGGCCGGGTGACCAGGGGAAGTCCGGCTCGGCGATCTCCTCCGGCTCGGCCGGGCGGGTCGTCGGGATCAGCACCGTGCTGTCCAGCAGCCGGTCCACGTAGCCGTACACGTCCCCGGCCTCGGCGGCGAGCCGCATCGCGGTGGCGTCGTCCTCCGGATAGGCGCCCGCCGCCTGATGCCGGGCCCACATGTCGTCCTCGGCGCCGAGATCCTCGGCGGCCTCCGCGGCCACCTCGGCGAGGGTCGGCACGCGCAGATCGCCCACCGCCGCCTCGGCCAGGTCCTCCACCGGCAGGAACGCCGCCAGCGGGGTGCCCGGGTCGATCGCCAGCCGCCACTCCGGGTGCGGCCACTTGCGCCGCAGCTCGGCGTAGTTGGTGACGGTGTACCCGTCGACCGCGTGCCCGAACTGCGCGGCCAGCGCCTGCACCGAGGTGAAGACCGGCAGCAGGACGTGCTCGAAGGCGTGCACGGTCAGGAACCGCTGCCCGGCCGCGGGATCCCCGGTCAGCTGCGGCAGGAACAGGTCCGCCACCGAGACCAGCTGGAAGAACGACTGCCGATCGTCGGCCAGGACCGCCGTCAGCAACGCGTTCTCCACATCGTTGGCAGGCGCCCAATCCTCGCTCATGCCGCCACCTCCGCTTCGCTCCGGCGTCGGCATGAGTACATGACTGAGCTGACCGATTCGCTCGCAAGCTCGCTCATGCCGGCCGCCGGTGGGTCGCCGGCAGCAGGCTGCCGGCTCCCTCGGGAGCGACGATCGCGGCGGTCGCGGCAGCGCCGGCCGCGAGGTCCGACAAATCTGACGGTACGCCACGCAGCGCCAGCCAGAACGAGGCGAAATCCCCGGCCAGCCGGTGCATCAGCCGCTCACACACGTCGGCGGCGGTGAAGTGGTCCCGGTCGCGCGGATCGTCGTCGTCCAGGTAACCGACCGCGCCGGCGTCCTCGCCCCGCAACCGCAGCGCGAGCAGGCCGCCCTGCACCAGGCCGATGGCGAGCCAGTCCTCGGTCAGCCGGTCACCGAAGAACGCGTTCAGATAGCCGAGGTCGTGGGTGCGGTCCTCGCGGAACCCGAACAGCGGCTGGTCGAGAACGAACCCGTACCCCGGGTGGACCGCGGGGACTGCCGGGGCGCCGCCGTTCGTCCGGCCGAGGAAGTCACGGTAGTGCGGCGGGAGGCGTACGCCGAACCGCTCGTCGGCCACGTCCAGCGCGGCGTCCGTGAGCCGCTCGGTGACCAGGATGCCGGGCGGCGCCGCGCCGGGCGCGGTGAGACCGTGCCCGGTCAGCGTGCGGGCGCCGACGCTGACCCCGCCGAGGTGCCGGAAGCTCGCGTGCAGCTCGGCCGGGACCAGCGCGAGGTGCCGGGTCTGCGCGGTGTGCGCCCAGGTCCAGCCGACCGGGGTGCCGACCGTGCCGGCCCAGAGCGGGTCGCCGCCGGCCCGGGCCACCAGGTCGGCGGTCCGCACGTCGACGACGCGCGACTCCTCCACGGTGAGGTCGGCGATCGCCGGGGGCAGGGCCACCAGGGTGCGGGCGTACGGCGTCCAGTCCGGGAAGCCCCAGGGGTCGACGGGCACGCCGTGCCGATAGCGCACCCGGAGCATGGGGCTCGCCGGATGTGCGGCGCGGAACGCGTACCGGGCACCGGCTATCCGCTCACTCACCCCTGTCACTTTACGAAGTCGCCGGTCCGCGGGTCCATCCCGGCGGCCTCCCGAGCGGCACGCACCATCGCCCAGGCGGACTCGGGCGGGGGCAGGTCGTCGTCCGGGATCGCGGACAGATCGTCGTCGACTCCCCAGACGGCGCAGCCGGTCTGCTCGCACCAGCGCGCCCGGACCGCCTCGGCCGCCGCCGTCCGGCGGGCGCGTTCCGCCGGCTCCTCCGCGAAGCGGAAGAAGATCGCCCGGCCCACCGAGTCGAACGCGCCCAGTGCGCCCGGCGTCCGGAGCAGGCTGGCGCCGGTCGCCACGTCCAGCCCGGCCAGCTCCCGCTCGGCCCGGCGCAACTCCAGGCGCTGCGCCTCGGTCCAGTGCCGGTCGTTGTGGATGTCGGTGATCCCGTGCCGCTCCGCCCACTCCAGGCGCAGCCGGTGCCGGCGCTCCCGGTACGCCTCGTCCTCCGGCGTCTCCCGGCTCCGGGCCTCGTCCCACCTCGACCCGGTGTCGTCGAACCGGTCCTCGTAGGAGCTCCGGACCTCGGCCAGGGCCCACCGGTGGAACCGGTCCAGGCCGGCCGCCACGGCCGCGCGGCCCTCCGCCGACCAGAACGCGGACTCCGGCATGTCGTCCGCGTCGTCCGGCAGGAACCGCTCGGCCTCGGTGATCGCCGCGATCGCCGCCGCGAGCCGGGTCCGCGCGATCCGCCGCGCCTCACCGGTCAGCCCGCGGGGCCGGGCCGGCACCATCGCCGAGTAGCGGGCCGCCACGGCGACCCACTGCGCCGCGTCGATCAGCTCGGATCGCTCCCGGACACCGTAGGTGACCTCGTCCGGCATCTGCTGGAACTCCCGCTCGGGGAGCCGGAACTCGAAGACCCGGGACCGGCCGCAGGACGGGCAGGTGCCGGTGTAGCGGGCACCCGGCGAACCGTCCGGCAACGTGATCGCCGCACTCGACCGGGGCAGCTTCAGCTCTCCGCACTCACACGGCGTGAGATCGATGTAGAGGTGCGCCTCCAGGCTGGTGCGGGCGAGCGGAGCGGTCATTCCGGTAACCCTACCGCTCACATTGATAGGATCACCCGGTGACCGAACCGGAGGCGGAGCGCGATCCCGCCCAGCATCTGATGCTGTGGACGGACATCCGGCGGCAGCCGGACGGCAGTCAGCGGCGCACCCCGATCCCGCTGGACGCCGCGGCGGCACAGTTCGCGGCGATGATCGAGGCGGGCCGTGCGGCCGAGTCGCTCCTCGACCCGGAGGATGCGGACGACGCGGTTGCCTTCTCCCGCAACCGCGGCCGGGTGATCGCCACCCTGCTGGCCGAGCTGTCGCTGCGGCTGACGCCCGGCCAGAGCGTCGGGGCCATCCGCAGCGACGGCGCGATGAGCGAGCTCGCGGCCGAGATCGCCGGTTACCTCCGCGCCGGGTACTGAGCAGAGGAGCCGCCGTGACCCCGCCCGACCTGACCCTGCCGCAGCCCGAGCTCGACCCGACCCGGCACTGGCTGGTCTACGCCGCCGCCGAGCGGAATCCGGACCGGTTCCGCCCGATCCCGCTGGACGAGGCCGCCGAGCGGCTCGGTCCGGCCGCCGCCGGCGGTGAGGCCGACACTCGCGCCCGCAGCGACCGCCGGTTCGTGGTGATCTCCCGGGAGCGCGCCACCGCCATCGCCAACCTGCTGGACGAGCTGGCCCTGCGGCTCGCCCCGGGCACCGAGGTCCGCACCATCCAGTCGGACGGCTCGATCAGCCGGCTCGCCAAGGAGCTGGCCGACGACATGCTGCGCCGCTCGGCCTGAGCGTCAGCCGCTCGGCCTGAGCGTCAGCCGCTCGGCCTGATCGTCAGCCGCTGCGGCGGAGCGTCAGATGTCGACGAGCTGACCGGTCTCCGGGTCCAGCCCCATGATCTCGCGGGCCCGGACGGTGTACTCCCAGTCCGCCTCCGGTGACGCCTCGACGGTGACGTGATGCTCGTGATACGCCGGGTCGTCGGGATAGCGCTCCGGGTGATACGGCGTGGTCGCGGCGTGCTTGCGCTCCCACTCGGCGTGCCAGGCGCTGAGCGCGCGCTGCCGCTCCTCCCGGGTCGGCGGCGGCGGCTGCCCCGGCACGTTCGCCTCCCGCACCCGCTCGGTGTGCCCACCGGCCGCGGCCACCGCCAGCAGCCCGCGCGCCCGCTCGGCCACCCCGGGCGCCAGCTCGTCCGGGAAGACGAACGCCCGCGCCCGGATGTGGTAGAAGAACTCGTCCTCCGGCGGGTCACCGGTCTCCAGCACGTGCTGCGCGATCGACTCCGGCCAGACCCACATGCCATCCGTACGAAAAACGCCCTGTCCCGTGGCAGCGACCAGGGGCGCGCCGGTGAGGAAGGCCGCAACCTCGGCCCGGGCCTCGGCATCCAACTTCCCGTACGCCGTGCCGGTCCCGGGCACCGCGAGCCGCAGCACGAACTCACCCGCCTGCTGACGCGCCACCGCCCGCCGGACGGCCCGGAACTGTCGCTGCGCCACCTCGGCCAGCGCACCGGGCAGCATCGGGCCCAGCTCTTGCAGCCGGCCGGGCAGCTCGCCGCGCTCGGCGCGGGCCAGCATGTCCGACGGGTGCCACTCGCCGTCCCGCCCGAGGATCTCGTCCCGGGTCCGGCCCTGCACGGTCACCCGGCGCAGCACCCAGGAGGGCTCGGAGAGGGCGTCGCCGGGACGCATCCGGCCGATGTAGACCGGTTCGCCGTCTGTCGGGGCTGCCATGCGAGCGAGCCTACCGACCGGCGGCGCGGGCGTGCACGGGCGGCGGCTTTCGCTCTAAGCTGCCTCGATGATTATCCGCTGGACCGGTTTGGGCGTGCTGCTCTACCTCTTCTCGTGCCTGGCCATCCCGGCCGCGTTCTGGGCGAAGGAGACCACCTACCGCCTGACCGGGACCCACAACGTGCAGCTCGCCGAGCTGGCCGTGGCCCTGGTCATGCTGGTCTTCGCGGCGGCGGTCTGGTTCGTCGGCTCGCTGCTCAACGCGAAGGGCGACCGCCACACGGTGATGGGCACCCCGCTGCAGAACGGCGCCGCCCTGTTCCTGCTCGTCGCGTGGCTGATGCCCTGCATCGCGGTCGGCCAGACCACCCACCCGGTGTGGGGCTGGCTGATGTTCCCCAGCGCGATCCTGCTGTGGTTCCTGTGGCTGTTCATCTCGGGCCTGTGGACCCAGCGCCACATTTTCTACGAGGGCCGCGCCAAGCTCAAGGCAGAGCGCGAGAACCCGAACCCACCGGCCTGACCTGACCGGTCACCGCCCGTGCCGCGCACGGGCCGCGGCGGCGATCAAGTCGTCGCGGCTGAAGCGGTGCGGCGAGCGCTGCCGGAACTCCCGGCCCGCCACGCTCCAGAACGCCCGATCCGGCAGCCGGTCGGCGCCGGCCGGCAGGAACTTGAGCGCCTCGTCGTAGCAGGCCGCGGCGATCGCGGCCGACTCCCGCGCCTCGTCCGGCGGCAACTCCGCCAAGCCGGACGCCAGCGTGCTCATGTCGGCGATCGCGACCCACTCCCCCGCATCGAACAGCTGGGACGGATCGTCGGCCGCGCCGAAAGTCACGCTCTCCCCGGGCGCGGGCGGGGTGGCCCGCTCGGGCAACCGGAAGAGGAACTCACGGTCCAGGCCGCAGTCCTCGCAGGCGCCGGCGTACCGCCGGGCGAGCACGCCGTCGGCGTCGGCCAGGGACTCGGCCCAGGCGACGGCCACGCTCCCGCAGCGGGGGCAGCCGTGCAGGTCCATGTAGAGGTGGGCTTCGTCGCGGGTCCGGGCGGGCGGTAACACCCCGCGATGATATGCCGATCCGCTCCTACGCGACGGCCGCGCGCGCGGCCCGCACCATCTCCCAGACCCCGTCCGCCGCCGGCAGCGCCACCCGCGGAACCTCCCACACCCGGTCGCTGAGGAGCAGGTCACGCCAGGCCTCATCGGACAACCCGGCAGCGGCCAGCCACGCCCGGTAGGCCGAGAGCGCCACGCCCAGACGTCGATCACGCTGCGGCACATCGCCCGCCCATCGACTCTCCACCTCACCGATCAGCTGACGGAACGCGGCCAGCCCGGCCACCGGATCGTCCAGCGACAGCCCGGTTCGCTCGTCCAGTCCGGCCGCCTCACGCAGCAGCCGGGTCAGCTCCGCCCGCTGCGCCGGGCTCGGTGACCGGCGGCGCGGCCCGGAGGCGCCGCCTTCCACCCACTCCTCGTCGTCGATGCCATGGCGTTCCACCCACTGTTCCTGGATCCGGTTCGCCGATGTCACGCGGGCAGCCCGTTCCCGGCTCATCCGCGGAGGCGCGCCCGCACGCATCGCTCGCAGCCGGCGTTCATACCCCATGCGCAGATCGTCCAGGCTGTCCGCACGGAAGGCGTGCGGATCCCGCTGATACCAGGCCTGACCACCCCGGGTCCGGAACGCCGACGCCGGGACGCTGTCCCCGTCGTCCGGCACGAACTTCTCGATCTCCCCGACGGCGGCCACGGCCGCCATCAACCAGCTGCGCACGGTGGCACGCTCGGCTTCCGGCACGCTGTCCGAGTTCGACGGTACGGCCGCCGCGTACCGCTGTGCCACCCAGAGCCACTGCGCCGGGTCCAGCAGCTCCGACGTGCCGCCGAGGCCGTACACCACCTCGTCGGGAGTCGACACCTCCTGCGAGACCGCCGGCGCGCGGAAGACGTACACCCGGTCCCGGCCGCACGCCGCGCACACGCCCGCATACCGCCAGCCGGGCGTGCCGTCCTCGAACCGCACCGGCTCGGCCCGCGCGTCCAGGCCGAGATGCCCGCACTCGCACGGCGTCACCTCGAGATAGAGCTGCGCTTCCAGCCTGGTCCGGGCCAGTGGATAGGTCACGATCCGTCACCCGCCGCCGGAGGAACAGCCGGCTTCCGCCGGGCCCGCAGCTTCTCGGCGAACTCCGCGTCCGCCTCGTCCAGGTATGCGGCGTCGAGCGACGCGATCGGCGCGACGGACAGGTACTCCCGCGGCGTCCGTCGCGGAATCCCGACCAGGTCGACCTCGATCATCCCGGCGCCGTTGAAGGTGAACGCGCCACCACGCTCGTACATCAGCAGCAACGGCTCGAACGGATCCGGCCACGGCACGGCCCGCTCGGCCGCCAGCCGAGCCCCATGCAAAGCCGCCACACAGGTCTCCGGAATCGGGGTGAACTGCCCGGCGCCGCGCACCGCTCCGGCCACCTCCGCGACCAGCGCTGCGTCAGCACGCACCGAGGGATCGACGACAGCGACCAGATCGCAGAACGGCCACCCCGGCGGCCCGCTGTCACCCACCACGACAGCGGCTCGCCGCAGAAACTCCCGCATCAGCAGCGTTCGCGAGTAGACGTGGTCCATCGACTGCGCCCAGGAGATCGCCCGGATCCGTTCCGCGCGGATCCGGACACCATCAATCGACACCATCACGCCACGCCTCAATCTCTGGTCCAGCAGCCCCGCACTCACAGGGCGTCACCTCGAGGTACACCTGCGCTTCCAGCCTGGTCCGGGCCGGCGGAGTCGTCCTCATCGCGGCTCGATCACCCAGGTGGCGCCCGGCTCGGCCGGCGCGCGGTACCGCGGCGACACCGCGTGGAAGGTGACCGCTCCCGGCTCGGCGAAGACATGCAGGCGGTGCTCGCCCCGGCTCACGTCGAGTTCCAGCTTTCCTGGCTTCTCCTGCACCGGGCCGACACTCCAGCCACGACCGGTCAGCACCGGCGTCAGTGCGGCGACCTCGTCGGCGGGCGGCACATCCGCCGGGTACTCGGGGAACACCATGAAACTGATCCGGAAGCCCCACAGCTCCTCGTGCTCGTACACCGACGCCGGCGACATCCGGACCGGACCCTGGATGTCGTTCAGCTGCGTCGGAGAGCCGGGGAAGGCCTCGGCGGCGATGCTCTCCAACTCGGCCAGCACGGCCGAGCCGTCCCGGCGGATCTCCGCACGCATCGCCGCCAGGCCCGGCGGCGACACGTAGGCCTGCGGCACGCTCCGGACGGGCAGCGGAACGCCGTCGACGAAATGCCGCTGCCGGAACTCCTCCCAGGTCGGCAACGCGC